>CAYZHY010000027.1:0-26670 GCA_964477525.1 uncultured Geitlerinema sp.
ATATAAAAATACTATATTCGTTTCCAACCTCAACATGCCAATCCCTATCGGTGCGATCGCGAATGGTCCCTACATCAATCTCATTTGTAAGTCTAATACAATTGTTATAGAGCGATACGATCGAAAAAGGATAAAGAAAGGAATGATGGCTTTCGATTGCCTGATTGCAAGGCATTTATCCCATGGCTAAGCTAGAAACTAGAGAAGATGCACGCATTTATAACGAACGTTCTCTAAAGGCATTGCTACGAGCGATCGCCCTATCCAAAGGAACGTTTTCTCTCATTTTGGTTCGTTGCAATTACTACCAACTGCGAGAGGAAATCGTCCAGCAACTGCGATCGCAAGGAATCGATTCTCAAACCACGACCAACGCCGATACCAGTACTGCCGAAGCGCGTGGTGCTGCGCCTGCCGAGAACCATCCCGGATTTCGAGAAATTTACCTCGATCCCAACGTACGCACCCTGTACACCACCATGAAGGTGCAATTGCAAGGGGAACATCCTGGTGCCGATCCCAACCAAAGCACTTGCGATCGGCCCAGTCGAAGCACGTCAGCATTGATGGTATTTGGTCTCGAATCCGTACGCGCCTTGGATTACGTTCTCAGTTCCACCAACCAGGTACGGGAGGAATTTCGCAAGAATTTTTCTTGCCCCCTGGTTTTGTGGGTTACCTCAGATGTTTTGACCAAAATGATTCGCCTGGCCCCCGATTTTCGTAGCTGGGCAGCAAGTTCCATTAAATTCGAGCGCTCTACCGAAGAACTGTGGCAAGAACTAACCCAAGTGGCCGATGCAGTTTTCCAAGCAGGTCTAGCTTTTGGCAATATCCATTGGCGGCATAACCTTGCCCGGAATCTTGGCGAGGGAGACGAAAATGCCCTTGGGCCAACATCCGATTCCACCGATTGGTTGAACAATTCCGTTGTTGACCTTGCCATTGGTTCTCAAACTCGCGCTCAAGTGGAAGCAGCAATACGAGATTTGCGCGATCGCGGCGTTCCCTTGAATGGTTTCGAGGGATTGAGGTTACAAGCAAGCATTCAACTGGTTTTGGGGAGAGACGACTATGCCAACGACCAGCTAGATGCCGCCTTAGAACATTACCAACAAAGCTTGGCGTTTTGGTCAACAGCCATCGAACGCCATGGGAAAACCAACGAGGAAAATACAGCTACCAATTCCCCTTCAGATTCAGAAAGCTCTCAAATCCAGCAACCAAAACAACAGACCCACTCAAAAGAAGCAAATACCCATGCCTGGCAGCTACCACCCATTGAATTGCTAGAACGTCAGGGGGTTTTGCTGTATCATGTGGCTCTGTGCTACCGACGGCAAGCCGATCTCAAGCCTCCCCAACAAGTAGAATACCTACAAGCAGCTAAAAATTATTTTCAACAATGTATTGAAGTATTTCGCAACTGCCAGCGTTGGGAATTGGTGGCCCAGTTTAGCTGTAGTTTGGGAGAAGTGCTGCGGCATTTGGAAGCGTGGCATGCTCTAGAAACGCTGGCTAACGAGGCACTGCAAATGGTAGATGTATGCAGAAATCCTCTGTTACGCGCCCAGTGCTACGGATTTTTGGCTGAAGTTGGGTTGGTCAACTGCCGTTGGATTCGCTCCTACCATTTAGCAGAAGAAGCACTTTCCCTGGCAAATGGCGAAATCACCCACCAGCAGGAAGGGGCTGCTGTACCGCCGCAGCATAAAGGATTGTATTTGTGGTTGCTGGGGCGGGCGCTACAAGCTATGAATCGCCTGGGTGAAGCTCGCCAATACTTGCAACAAGCGCGAGAAACCATAGCTCCCCAACAAGACCCCAAACTTTACATTCGGATTTTAGAAACCCTACGTTCCATTGCTTTCCAACAAGAATATTACTTAGAAGCTTTTCGTATCGAACAGCAACAGCACCAAATCGAACATCAATTTGGCTTTCGTGCCTTTATTGGAGCCGTACAGCTACAGCCACAACTGCATACGCTCCATCCCATAGGAGGAACTCAAACTGGGACAAAAACTGGTGTTGCTGGCACGGATAAGGGAATTTCTGCTAATACCAACCAGCCATCGAGTGTTGCCAGAAACCAACCCGTGGTTCGCTCGGATGACCAAATCGAAGCCAGACGGGAACCATTCAAGCCCTTCGACGTCGCTCAGGGCAAGCCAAATCGCGACGCTACGTGGGCACCGGAAATTGATGCTGCCGGTCGTGCTGCTGATGTACGAAATTTGCTGAGCCGTTTAAACCGTAACGATTGTAAGTTAACAATTATTCACGGTTCTTCTGGGGTGGGAAAAAGTTCTATGCTCAATGCTGGCTTGGTACCAGCGCTGAAATACCGACAAATGGGCGATCGCATTGCCGTTCCCATTGTGGTGCAAGTATATACCGATTGGATGGGAAACGCCATCAAACAGCTTGCCGAACTTCTTTCTGTCGAAATACCAGGCAGCCCCCCATATTCTTTAGATACTTTTTCGTCTTTATTGCAACAAGGTCAAAGCCGCAATCTTTTAATTGTTTTATTATTCGATCAATTTGAAGAATTTTTCTTTGTTTGCCAGCAACAATCAGAACAGAATTTATTTTGCAATTTTTTAAATTGCTGTTTGAACAGTCCCTTTGTGAAAGTCATTATTTCTTTACGAGAAGATTACCTGCATTATTTACTATCATGCGAACATACCATTTCTTTAGAAGCAATTGGCAATAATATTTTAGATAAAAATATCCGCTATCCGCTGCGAGATTTATCTCCAGAAAAAGCTAAATCTACCATTGAAAATTTAACAGCCAACTCCCAATTTTACATGCAAGGCTCCCTCATCGATACTTTAGTGCAGGATTTGGCTGAAGAAAGTGGAGCGGTACGTCCTGTGGAACTGCAAGTTGTGGGAGAGCAGTTACAAGAAGAGGGTATTCATACGCTAAAAAACTATTTGCAGCTGGGAAACAATGCCAAAACCAGAAAACAGAAATTGGTATTGCGATCGCTATCCTCTGCTATAGAAGATTGCGGTCCTGCCAACGAAGAAATTACCTGGAAAGTTTTATTTTCCCTCATTGACGATAAAGGCAGACGACCCTTAAAAACCAAAAGAGAAATTACCGCTTCTATTAACGGTTATGCCAACAATACAAAAGAAAAACTCGACTTAATTTTAGAAATTCTCGTCGGTTCTGGCTTGGTATTTTTACATTTAGAGGAACCAACCAATCGCTACCAACTGGTTCACGATTACCTCGTAGAACCCATTCAAAGGAAATATAACGAAAAATTTCAAGAACTAAAGAAACAACTGGCTGCTTCGCAAGCTGCGGAAAAATCCAGCCAAAAACAATTAGAAAAACGGAACACGGAACTCAACCGCCTCCTCAAAATTACCTTCGGGTTAATCGTTTTATTATTAGGAGCCACCCTATCCACAGCCACCTTTTGGCGCAATGCTGAAAAGCAAAAACAAGCCCTCGAACAACAGCGAGAACAAGTAGAACTGCAAAAACAAAGAGCCGAACGTCAAGGCAAAATTGCCAAAATCAACGAAGTCAAAGCTGAAATCACGGCTATATCCGCCAATGCCGAAGCTTTGCTTCTTGACAACAAACCCTTAGATGCGCTCATGGAAGCTTTACGCGCGCAACAGCGATTGCAGGAGTTTCGCGACACCATCTCTTCCCTTCGACGCAGCTCAGGGCCAGCTCAGGACAACGCCTTTCAGAAATCTCAGAAGCCATCTGTTAGCCAAAACCAACGCTTCAAGAACCAATTCAGCAAAGGGATACCAAATTTTTCCACCGCCGATATTGAGTTGCAGGTAGCAGCCGCTTTGCAGCAAGCCATTTACATTGAAGAAAAAGAAAGCAACCGCCTCGAAGGTCACCGCAACGCCGTTTGGGACGTGCGTTTTAGCGATGATGGTCGTTTAATTGCCTCCGCCAGCAACGACAAAACCGTTCGCGTCTGGCAAAAAAACGGTGCCATGGTACAAGTTCTCGATACTCCTGAAGCCAGCGTTACCAGTGTGGATTTTCATTTGGACGGTCGGTGGATAACTGCTGGTGACTTGAAAGGAAATATTTACCTCTGGCAGCGCCAACATGGCCAATACCAGCTCGTACAAACTCTAAGTATAGACGGTAAGGTATATAGGGTTCGCTTTAGTCCCAAAGGCAATTTGGTGGCAGCAGGAGACCGAACGCAGGTCCAACTCTGGCAACGCAACGAAGATGGTGGCTACAGTCAAGAACCCAATCAAGTTTTAAAAGGACATGGAAGAATCGTGCGCTCGGTTCAGTTTCGCCGCGATGGCGATTGGCTGGCTACAGCAAGTTCGCAAGGGGATCTGAAATTGTGGCAACACCGAAGAAATGGTCAATACCAACTGCAAAGAAACATTGATGCTCACGATGGCAAAATTAATTCTGTCGATTTTTCGCCCAACGGTCAGTTTGTAGCTTCGGCATCCGACGACAAAACAATTAAGTTGTGGAATTTACAAGGAAAGCTTTTGCAAACCTTCTCCGGTCACCAGGAATGGGTTTATTCCATTAGTTTCAGTCCTGACGGTCAATCTTTGGTCTCTGCGAGCGAAGATAGTAAGGCAATTCTGTGGGATGTTGCTTCTGGTAAGAAAAAAAGGACGTTTGACGTGCATACAGATAGCGTAACCAGCGTGGATTTCAGTCCCAACGGGGGATTGGTAGCTACTGGTAGCTGGGATAAAACCGTGCGTTTGTGGAAGTTGAAGTCTCCCTCTTGGCCACACTTGTCGCAACATGAAGATCGGGTGTACAGCGTCAGCTTTTCTCCCGATGGTAAGTTTTTGGCTACTGGGAGTCGCGACCAAACCATTAAAATTTGGAACCGTCAGGGGCAATTGCAAAATAGCTGGCAGGCGCATCAAGAAAGGTTGTACGATGTAGCGTTTGCTCGGGAAAACGCCATGTTGGCTTCTGCCAGCCACGACTGTACGGTTAAATTATGGGAGAGGTCGGGAAAAGCGATCGCAACGTTAACCGACCCCAGTTTGGCTCAAAAATCCGATCTTCCTTCCAATTGCGTTCGACCGGCTACTCATGCCGACCGCGTTTATGAAGTGGCTGTTGACCCCAAAGGGGAGTTAATCGCTACAGCCAGCCGCGACCAAACTGTGAAAATTTGGACGATGCAAGGGAAATTGTTGCATACCTTGACCGCTCATGAAGGCAGGGTGAATAGTGTGGCGTTTTCTCCCGATGGCAAGCTTTTGGCTTCTGCGGGAGATGACCAAAAAATTATTTTGTTCGATCGCCATGGCGAAAAAGTACGGGTAGTGACTTCTGCTGGCGATGATTTTGGACATCAATCTTATATTACAGATGTGACGTTTAGTCCCAATGGGAAGTTGCTGGCATCGGCGGGATGGGATAATACAGTGAAATTGTGGCGGGTGAGTCCTACCAAGAGTGCCGGGGGGCAACGCTCGGGCTCGCGCCAGAAGGCTGCTAGCAAAAGCGATACCACAACCAATCCTTCGGCTTCGCTCAGGACAAATCCTTTGTTTGTGGATACTTTATATAGGGGATACAACGATAGCGTCAACAGTGTGGCTTTTCGTCCTGATGGTAAGGCGATCGCTTCGGCAAACTGGGATGGTACGGTGAAACTTTGGAGTCGCGATGGTCGCTTGTTAAAGGCTTTGCACGGACATACTAGTGGGGTTTTGGATGTGAGTTTTCGTCCCGATGGCAACACTTTGGTATCTGCAAGTGCCGACAGTAGGGCGATTTTATGGAATTTAGCGTTGCCAGATTTGCTACAGAAAAGTTGCCAGTGGGTACGGGATTATTTAGCGACCAATCCCAATCTTTCCCAAAGCGATCGCGCTTTATGTGACGATATCAACAACTACAGCCAAGACAACTCACAGAATCATGGTTAAGTTTTTGACGGGTTGGCTGCTAGCAACACTGGTGGCAGCAATCAGTTATTTGAGTTTGGCATCTCCATGGGAAAGCCATTCAAAGCAGCCAACTTTACAACAAGAAATACCAGCCACTTCTTCTCCACCCTCGCGTTTGGCTATGTCTGATGCTACTCCCCAAGTAAATTCCCAACGCTTGTTGCAATTTCTCAGCGACATCAATTACGAACGCTACCACCAGCAGCAACGCCAGCAAGTTCGCAATTACTTAAAAGAGAAACTGCGGGCTTTTGGTTGGTCGCCGCAACAGCAGGTTTTTGACACGCCCTCCGACGATATTCAGGGAAAAGGCATCAATATTTGGGCGCAGCAACCAGGAACCAATCCAGAAGCAGGAAAAATCATTGTTGCCGCTCATTACGATACTGTGGCTGGGTCGCCGGGAGCGGACGATAATGGCAGTGGTGTGGCTACCGTTCTAGAAGTGGCGCGCTTGTTTGGACAACATCAAACCGATGCTCTAGCGTGGCTCAGCACCAAGCGATCGCTGCAAGTAGTCTTTTTTGATAGAGAAGAACAAGGCATGTTGGGGAGTTTGGCTTTCACCGACGTGGCAGCATATCGCCAGAACGTACGGGCCGTTGTCGTGCTGGAAATGATAGGATTTGCCTGTCATACCCCAGGTTGCCAAACCTATCCTCAGGGGTTACCCATAGAACCTCCTAGCGATCGCGGAGATTTCCTAGCTGTGGTTGGAGATAGCCAAAATCCATCTTTATTGCAGGCGTTCCAGCAAATGACAGCATCAGAGTTGCCATCGGTGGAAACCCTTGCCGTTCCCATGAAGGGCGCTTTTTTCCCAGCAGCCTTGCGCAGCGACCACGCTCCTTTTTGGTGGCACAATATTCCCGCCGTGATGGTGACGGATACGGCTAATTTTCGCAATCCCCACTACCACCAACCTAGCGATACGGTGGATACCATTGACCGAGATTTTTTTGCTGGTTCGGCGCAAATCGTGGTCAATGCCGTAACCGATTTGCTCGAACGTAACGACCAAACGAGTGCAGCAAAATAAAAATCTGCCGTTTCAAAGTTTTTAAAGTTTTGTAAACTATATGAAATAGAGGCGAACGGTTCGCCTTGAGTGCGAATTTCAGTTTTTTTTTAAGGAGTACCATGAACAAGCTTGCACGAGCCGAGCGTTTTTCCCTGGTTGGTCATATTCTATCAATGGCTTTCGGACTAGCCGGATTGTTGTGGGTTTTGCCCCATCCAGAAATTATTTCGGCCTTGGGAAGCTGGGGTCAAACAGCATTTCGCTGGAGTATGGCAGGGGGAGGTGTTGTTTATATCCTGTTAGGTGCCGTAGCGGTATCCATCACCATTTATCGCCTTCTTGGTCTGAAATCGTTTCTAGCGTTTTTGATTCCTTCTGTTTGTTTGTCGTTGGGCAGCGAATTATTGGGAACCAGTACGGGGTTTCCTTTCGGCGAATACGAATATTTAAACGGTTTGGGATATAAAATTGGCGGATTGGTGCCATTTACCATTCCTCTGTCCTGGTTTTATTTAGGTTGTACATCTTATTTGCTAGCTAGAGCTGGTTTGGATGGCTTTTTCCTACCATCCAGGGTGCGTCATGTAGGCGCGATCGCTTTGGGAGCCATTTTGCTTACTTCCTGGGATTTTGTTCTCGATCCGGCCATGAGCCAAACGCTGGTGCCCTTTTGGCAGTGGAACCAACCGGGAGCCTTCTTTGGTATGCCCTACCAAAACTTTGCTGGTTGGTTGGCAACCGGTGCTTTGTTCATGAGCGTGGCAGCCTTATTTTGGCCCAGAGCTACGGTGGGGGTGACCCGCGAACAATTGGGGGTTCCCCTCGCTGTCTATCTCAGTAATTTTGCTTTCTCTGCCATTATGAGCGTGGCAGCTAGTTTGTGGATTCCCGTACTTTTGGGACTGGTATTGGGGGTCTTGCCTGCTGTACTCTTATGGCGTATGGCCAAAACCAATGCCGAAGCTAGGGCGGTAGAAACCAACCAAACCACTGCTGCTGTTTCTGACGGTACAACGTTGAATTCTGTGGAAATTGCCGCTAAATGAATCTAGCGACCCTTCGACAGGGCTCCGAGCAAGCTCTCGCATCCTTTTGGGTGTCCGACTTTGAACCGGTTGTTGTTTTAAGCGCGATCGCGTTGGCGTTGTTGGTGATGCAGTTCAGCGCCACCGCTATTCTCCTATCGCGCCTGCTGAGAGGACCGAGTCGCTATCCACCATTGCTACCCCAAGTCCCCACACCCGAACTGTTCGGTAGCGTTAGTGTTGTGGTTCCCACTTTAAACGAAGCGGTACGCATCGACCCCTGTTTGTCGGGGTTAACTCGGCAAAGTTACGAACTGCGGGAAGTCATTGTGGTGGATAGCTATTCCCAAGATGGCACGCCGGAACGGGTCAAAGCCATCCAGCAATTCGATCCCCGATTTCGTCTTATCAACGACGATCCGCTGCCTGTTGGTTGGGTGGGTCGTCCTTGGGCTTTGCACAACGGATTTTGGCAAACTTCTCCGGCTAGCGAATGGTTTTTGGGTATTGATGCCGATACCCAACCCCAACCGGGTTTGTTGGCGAGTTTGGTAAAAACAGCCCGTGCCCAACAATACGATTTGATTTCTCTGGCACCGCAGTTTATTTTAAAAAGCGGCGGAGAAATTTGGTTGCAGCCGGCGTTGTTGGTGACGTTGGTGTATCGTTTTGGACCAGCTGGTATGGGGGGACAAGCGCCGGAAAGGGTGATGGCTAACGGTCAGTGTTTCTTGTGTCGTCGGGAGGTATTGACAGAACTGGGTGGTTATATGGGGGCCAAAAGCTCGTTTTGCGACGATGTGACCCTAGCTCGTCAGGTAGCAGCGGCTGGCTACAAGGTGGGGTTTCTCGATGGCACGAAAGTGCTGAAGGTACGTATGTATGAGGGAGCACGGGAAACGTGGCGGGAGTGGGGGCGATCGCTGGATTTGAAAGATGCGGCTGCGCTCGTGCAAACTTGGTCTGATGTGGCTTTTTTGCTGGCGGTACAAGGGATGCCTTTGTTGGTAGCGATCGCTGGTTTGGTGGCTTGGTGGGTCGGTTGGGGAACGCCCACCATTTTGGCGGCAACGGCTTTGAATGGATTTTTGCTGGCGCTGCGTTGGGGATTGCTTTGGGCAATCGCTCCCGCCTACGATTTGCAGGAGGCTACCTCAGCTTGGCTGTTTTGGTTGTCTCCGTTTGCCGATCCGCTAGCTTGGTTGCGAATTGTGCTTTCAGCCAGCCAGCAACCCAAACAATGGCGCGGTAGAAGCTATGAAGCCACCAGGAAATCAACAGCAGCTACTGAGGGGGAGCGATCGGTGGTTTGATTTGGTTTTAATCGACCCTTTCCAACTGCCAAAGAATTTGGTTGCCCTCCCGACGCACCCGAGAAACAACCCAATTCCGCCACGACCAGGTATCGCCGCGGCTGGTAACGGCGGAAGCGTTGACATCCATAAGGTCAGCTAGTTCGGAACTGGTAATTAAATAACCGCTATTGGCAATTTCGTCAGCCATGCGTAGGGTTTCCATTAGGTGACGCAAATGCATCACGCGCGTTTCGTCCGATATGGTTCGCTCGCCGGAACCGTCGGTACTTGGGGTAGAAGGTACGGTTGACTCGATCATGCTGGTTGCTCCCATCGCGATTTGGACCATTCCCAGTTTGATTGTATCGATTTGTAAAGGCAACTATACGTTTGTTACGAACAGTTTTTGCCAACCAAATTTCAATCAACCATCAATTCATCAGATAGTTGCGTCATGCTTGGACTTCTGCCTTCAGAAAAAGCCCGTGCGATTGTATCGCAGCGTTCGTTACCAACATTGCCAGAATGACCGCGTACGTGCTGCCACCGGATCTGCGGTTGGTTCAAGCGATCTAGCTCCTGCCACAAGTCTTGGTTGATTACTGATTTGCCGCTGGCTTTTTTCCAATTTCGTTTTTTCCAACCATCAATCCACTGGGTGATTCCTTGTAATACGTAATTGCTATCGGTATATAGAAAAACTGGATTTTTTTGTTCCCACCAGTGCCAAAATGCCAAGGCCGAAATGGCAGAAAACAGTTCCATACGATTGTTGGTGGTTTGGTCTTCGCGACCTCCCATTTCATGAACGGTACCGTCGTCAAAATAAATCACCACGCCCCAGCCACCAGGACCGGGATTGCCCGAACAGGCACCATCTGTATACATGCTTTCAATCCTGCGTTCGCTAAAAATTTTTCTACCGTCTCCTTTTACGAACGACGAAAAAGATACACGATCGACCATACCAGCACAGCCGCGATCGCGCCCGTACTCAAACTAACCCAAAGGGAACCTGTATGCCAGTAGTAAGCTGGTGTAGGCATTTCGTTTGGATGGGCCAGCAATGTTGCCGAAGTGAGTTGGGCAACAACAAAAGCAGCACCCACAACCATGGCTGTTGTTTGTAAATGGCGATCGAAAGCTACTTTACGAATCTCAATTCTACCTTGAATCGTACGGATAATATTCTCTAACAAATTAATTCCTAAAGTTAAATTGGTACGTTCCATGTCCAATTGGGAGCTATAATTTTCGGCAGCCAAGTCGCTAAATTCTTGAAAACATTCCAAATGGGTATCGTTATCGAGTTCGGAAATTTTCTGCAACCGTTTTTGATAGTTCTTGATGTAACTCTGGATGCTACGTCCTAAAAATTCTAAATAGCTCAAATTTTTCGTATATTGGGAAAAGAGTTCGATGGTTTCCGTTAATACATGGCGCCATTGTTCTACCGGCCAATTTGATTGGTACATAGAAACTGAGAGTTGGTGGGATATGGTTTCCACTCGCTCCAAATCAGTTTGCAATTGAGCTTTAATTTTACGGCTTTGCCAATAAGACCACAAAATTTTATTGCGGTAGTAAAACAAGCGTAGCAAGTGAGGGTACAGTTTCTGCATGTAATGGCGAATGGTTTCGATCTCTTGGCGCGGTGGAAAAAGTACGATAATCACGTGATGGTTTTCTTGACCCAAATTTTCCCAATCGGTGGGTTGCCGCCACAATTCCACCAAAGTAGCCCCTGCAAATTTGCCCCACCCCATCTCGTTGCTATCCCAATTTTCCTCCGGAGCTAATTTTTCGTAACACTGACGCAAAATGGAGGTAGGATCGGGATGGTTTCCCGGTAATTGCCCCCACAAAAGCCAAGTTTGACCCACTTGACCTTGTTTTTCAGCATTCAATTGGGAACTGGACGATTGATGGTTGAGATGTTCCAAAATACCTTGCTTCAACTGGGAAATAGAAGTACTAGAACGCAGCGTATAGTTGGGATGGCCGTCAGTTCCATAATTGCCAGAATATTCGATTTGTAGCGCATACGTATCTCCCAATCGCAGGGGATAGTAGTACCCATCGAAATTTTGGCCAAAGGGTTTCACTTTCCCCGGCATATCTGCCAGCAATTCTACTTCGCTGGCATTGGGTTTTTCTGCTGCTGCCAGTTTTTCCAGCCACTCGCATTCTGGCACTGCCAACTGGGAATAGTCTTTATCGAGTTGGGGGTCGATTTTGCGCCAAAAGCGATGGCGGTTGCGTTTGACTTGTTTGGGATTGCTGCGGTAACCATCCCGTTCGTCGTACAAAAATAGACTGAGGGTAGGATAAATTAACTGGCTGGACTCTTTCATAAATAGCGACAATCGCTTGACAAGTGGTAGGGAAAATGGGGTCTATATATTTCTATTCTGGAAGACCTGTTGCCGATCGCGAATATCTAGGAATTTTCTTAAATTTACCTGTTTAATGGTTTCTAGAATGGCCTGGTGAGACTCGATACCGAAACATACCTGACAGAATCGTTCCCCCTAGGAGGGTCTGTGCCTTGGTATGCTAGCGCCGGTCAAAAATGGGAATAGGCAACAGTTGTACAATCCGGTATCCTGGAGGGAATGGCAACCAATCCCCTGTACCAGTATCATCATAAGAAGGTGCGATCGCTACTGTATCAATGATGCGTTCCTGTTGCTGTAGATCGTTTCGTGCAAGTGCAAGAAGTATTTCTTCGAGTATGGCACGATTGGCCCAAACTAAGACATGCCGATGGCTATTCTAGTTGGTTGTATCGCATTCGTGGTGTGGCTAACAAGTCCTTTTGGTGGCTTTTCTAGGCCAACATGTCTCATACAAATCTACGCAAACAGATTCGCCATTTGATTCATTGACATTCCCGGTTTGGGGGCGATTCGCGAATTTATCCTACAAAATTTTCGTGGTTTGTACACAATCGATAAAAAGAACAGATCGTTTTTTTCTAACTTTAGCAGCAAATTTGCTTTCCTTATATGGAAATTTGTGGATTGCCTCACTGTTAATGATGGGTAATTTTCTCTTCCCAAGCAGAACGCAGGTTGGTAACCAAGCGATTGAGTCCTACTGAATGAGAAGCCTTTAGTAAAATGCGATCGCCCGGTTGTAAAAAAGCCAACAAATCTTGCAAGAGTTGTTCTTGACAAGCAGGTGGGTAAGAAACGATATGGGGAACGCCGATCGCTCCATCTACCATGGCTTCTGCTTCTGGAGAATCGGCACACACAAACAAAGCATCGACCTGCCTGGATGCCGCTGCTTCTCCCACTTGCCGGTGAAAATCCACCGAATGGTTCCCCAATTCTTTCATGGTTCCCAAAACCGCAATTCGCCGTTTTCCTGGCGTTTGTGCTAGCAATTGCAAAGCGGCTACCATGGATTCGGTTCCGGCATTGTAGGTTTCGTCCAAAACCACGATATCCTGGGGCAAGTGGTAGCGTTGGGCACGACCGGCTGGTAAGTTGATTTCCAGGGGAGTATTGGCAGTTCGCCACTGTTGGTAGTCAAATTTTCCTTGCTGTTGCAAGACTTTAGCCACGGCTAAAACCGCCAGGAAGTTGGTGGCGTTGTGGTTTCCGGGCAAGGGCAGTTTGACTGTATAAGTATCCCCTCCGATTTCACGAACTTCTAACGTATCGGTATCCAATAGCCGACCGCGCAAATCGCCGTTTTCCATGCCAAAAGTAATGGTTTGACCCTGCCAAACCGAGCGTGCTGTTGCCATTAACAAAGAATTGTCGGCATTGAGAATGGCGGTTCCCTGAGCATCCATATATTGTAGCAGTTCGCATTTGGCTTCGGCGATCGCTTCTCTAGACCCCAATAAACCAATGTGAGCGGTTCCCACCGTTGTAATTATCCCCACATTCGGTCGGGCAATATCTGCAAGTTCGGCAATTTGACCCTTTCCTCGCATCGCCATTTCCAAAACCACAAAATCGCGATCGCCAGTGAGCTGCAACAGGGTTTTGGGAACGCCAATTTCATTATTTTCGTTAGCAGCCGATTTCAACACCCGACCTTGGGTTTGTAGCAAAGCTGCCAACATTTCTTTGGTTGTGGTTTTCCCCACGGAACCAGTAATGCCAATGGTGGGAATAGCAAACTGATGGCACCACCAACGAGCCATGGCTTGGTATGCTTGTAACGTATCCGGCACCACCAACTGGGGAAGGTCTGCTGCTGAAGAACGCGCCCTGTTGACCACTGCCAGCTTCGCCCCTTTGGCTTTTGCTTGTTTTAAAAACTGATGCCCGTCCAATTTTTCTCCCACCAAAGCCACAAAAACATTGCCCGGTTGAATGTAGCGGCTATCGGTACAGACCCCGACGACAGTAGATGCCAGGGTTGCCGCATCTACATACATTGGTGTAGCTGACAGTAATTGCCGCAGTTGGTCTGTAGAAATTTGGAACTGGTGGTCGTTTGGCGTTGTAACTTGCTCGGACATTATTCGTAAGATGGCTGTGCGTTTTCAGTTGCGTTGCGGTATTTTTCTGCTTCCTGCTGGGCAGTTTGACTGTTCCTTTTGTACTTAATAGCGCGGTCTTGCGCCGTGGGATATTTGGGGTGGTTGGATTCCACTCGATCCATCAAATCGGAAGCACGTTGCCATTTCGCCGCCAAATCCAGCCATTCGGCTGCCGAATTCGCTTCTGTGCCTTCTTGTGAGGCTTCTTCTGCCAATTGCACGGCTTTTCTAAAGGGATTCTCAACCTGGGTGGTACTCGAATTGGTATTGGTTTTGGCACTTGTTGCTGGCGATTCGTTTTCTGTAGAGGAGGATGCTTCCTGGGACGAATTTTGTCCGGAAGAAGGGGCAATCTGAGAATTCGTGGTTGGTGTAGATTCCGTTTGGGAAACTGCCAACTCGCTTGGTTGGCGAGAAGACCACCACCAGATTCCTAGCAATAAGAACAATGCTAGGGAAAGACCACCAAAAACGATCTGCGAAAATAGGCGTGGTTGGGTTAGTATGCTGGAAGCGGTGGAAGAATAGCTTTGGCTTTTTTTCTTTTTCGCAGCACTCACTCCCTCTTGCAGGTCCTGCCACAAAGTTTTTAGGGGATTGGGACGTTTGAGGGTAATTTCTTGGGACCACAGGAGCTGGTTTTCTGGGTCTCGCTGAATTTCTTCCAACCAGAGCAGTTGTTGTTCGTGCACCAGACGACCGTTAATGCGAACCCGACGGATTTGACGCAAAGAAAGCGATTCTAAGATATTCCGAATTTTTTCTACCAGGGTAGATTGTTCCACCTGTTCGGCGGTAGTGCCTTCACACAAAACTTGCAAAATGCCATCTGAAAAAACCGCTCGGGTTCGAACGCCCATTTCGGCTAATTCTTGATTTAAAATTTGGATAATTGCCGCCACACTACCTTGGCGCGCTTGGCTTGCGAGGTCGTCCATAGGGTCTACCATTTTTTGGTTTGCGCTCCTTCAGCAGCTTGAGGGTTGGGGGGTGAGTTTGTTTTTGCTTAAGAGGTTCTTTTTAGCAAAGCGCGATCGCCGGATTGCAATTGGCCCATCTGGATTTTATTGATGTTTATCGCGATCGCGCGGGCCACCAACATCCATTTTACGGGTAAAATTTCATATCTACTAGGCGCTATTTTAAGAGAAAGTAGCGGGAGCTTGAATCCACTTCAGGTAGACTCGCTATTTTATCAATTGAATGCCCTATTTAGGGGGATTCGCGAATGGCCTCCTGCCAAATTTGTGGGGTCTACACACATCGGATTGGGATTAGGTTGGTCATATTTGAAAATGTGTTCGCTAAAATATGGATTGATGCAGCGGCAAACAGGCAATGGTTACCTTCTGGGTTGGGGATGGCTGGCTGGCTTACTGTTGGTGGCACCTGCAACTGCTGCCGCCGAATCCCAAGTGGCGTTGCCCCCACCAGAAGAAGTACCGGAAGAGGTTTTGCGTACCGAAATTATTTTACCAGCGCGATCGCCGATTGACGGCGAACCCATGTCACCGGCAGAATACGCCCAACTTACCGAACGTTTGCAAGAAAATACGGCTACGCGCAACCGCTTGAACCCAGATGTGGAACACACGGTCTTTATGTTGCGTTTGCTGCGCCTGTATCGAACCATTACACCGTTTTAATAGTACTGGCAGTCAATTTGCTAGATTAGTGTTATCATCCCATACAAGTGGGGAAGGACATCGCTTGTGCCAAACCGGTTGACTGCGGGCTTGGCCGCTGGCATGGATGGCAACGACCCCTGGATTTCTACCAACTTCAGGTAGGCAATAGTGTGTAATTTCTAGGAAACGGTAACTCATGGCCGAGCAGATGCAATGGACGAACGCTTTGTCAAACCGTCCTTCGCTAGAGGAGGCAGTTAAGGAAGTTGCCGATACGGCCCAAAAACAGCTTCCAGCTACACCCGATCTAGCGATCGTTTTTATTTCTGCCGCTTTCGCCAGCGAGTGTACGCGGTTGATGCCGTTGCTACAAGCACAGCTGCCAGAGGGAATCGTAGTGGTAGGCTGCGTCGGTGGTGGCATTGTCGCGGTGGATGCGGATGGCACTCCCACCGAACTGGAAGAGAAACCGGCTATTAGTTTGACGCTGGCTTATCTTCCCCAGGTGAAGGTACAGGCTTTTCATCTTTCTGCGGAAGGGTTGCCGGATTTGGATGCTCCTCCCAATCGCTGGATGGAACGAACCGGTGTCTCGGCAGATCCCCAACCGAATTTTATAATTTTGGCGGATCCGTTTACCTCGAAGATTTACGATGTCTTGCAGGGATTGGATTATGCTTATCCCCATGCAGTGAAAGTTGGCGGTTTGGCTAGCGGTGGCGTAGGTACGCAGACTGGCCTATTTTGTAACGGACAGTTGTATCGTGGCGGAACGGTGGGGGTTGCCCTCAGCGGCGAAATTCACGTGGATACAATTGTGGCGCAAGGATGTCGCCCGATTGGACCGGTTTATCGGGTTGTGGAAGGAGAACGCAATATTTTGTTAGGGTTGGAATCGGTGGATGGTTCCTCAGGCAGCAGCACTCAGGTACAAACGCCTTTAGAGGCGCTGCGAGCGTTGATCCAAAGCCTCGACGATCGCGACCGCGAATTGGCACAGAACTCCTTATTTGTGGGCGTGGTGCGCGATGAGTTTAAGTCGGAGTTGCAACATGGCGATTTCCTGATTCGCAATTTGCTGGGGATCGATCCCAAGGAAGGGGCTATGGCCGTAGGCGATCGCATTCGCGTGGGACAGCGCATTCAATTTCACTTACGGGATGCTCGGACCTCGGCGGAAGATTTGCAAATGTTGCTGGAACAATACCAACTCCGCGATCGCTACCAGCCGGCAGCAGCTTTAATGTTTGCTTGTTTGGGACGGGGATCGAATCTGTACAAACAACCCAATTTTGATTCTAGTTTGTTCTTTCAATATGCCGGTTCTATGCCTTTGGGAGGCTTTTTCTGCAACGGCGAAATTGGACCGGTGGGAGAAGGAACGTTTCTCCATGGCTATACGTCAGTATTTGGCATTTTTTCCAGTCCTCAAGCCGCCAAAGAAACCAGTTATCCATTTCAATAAACTTACTACGATCTTGCTGTTTCCCATCAAGCCATGCCGCTTTTTTCCTCACCACCAGCTAATAGCGGTCGGTTGAAACTGACCTGCTAGCCTTTAGTCAGGCACAAAGAAAAGCTTGCGCAATGGAAATCCCCCGGGAGGGGACATAGCGAAATTTCCATGGCAAGCTACACGCTACGGTTGGGCGTTTGGCCCGTTTGCCAAGAAACTACTTGGTTATAGAAAAATTTGAGGAAAAATTTGCTGGGTTTGGCTTGGTTGAACCGTGAATTTGTGCTAAACTAGTATATTGTATTAAGGTAGTTGGGTTGTAGAAAATGGATGGGAGAGTTCGCTGCCCGAGGGCTGGTTGACCTGCTGCGGTGCTTGGTTGCTATAGCCAGCTCTGGCAAACAACCCCACCACAAACGTTAGTAACAAGGCAGTAATTAACTTTTCCCACCAACTAGCTTTTTCCATGGCGAT
Source organism: uncultured Geitlerinema sp. (assembly GCA_964477525.1). Taxonomy (GTDB): domain Bacteria; phylum Cyanobacteriota; class Cyanobacteriia; order Cyanobacteriales; family PCC-9228; genus PCC-9228. The sequence goes on from CAYZHY010000027.1 coordinate 17,355, forward strand.
CGCCTCCTAGTTCTGCGTTCGATGCTTTCAAGTTAGCCTAAACGTTTCGAGTGCCTTTGTTTTTGGCTCTCGTGGCTGGAACTTATTTGGGAGAGTCCCTTCCACGATGTTTTTAAACGGTTTCTTTGATTTTGATAGCTTGGGAACCAGCCGTTTTGATGGTTTGACCCATGAGTTCGTACGTGTCAAAATAGACTGAGTTTCTTAGCGCGATCGCATCCTTCATTGGATCCGAGCGAGCTATCAATTTTTTTGTTTTTCTCCCCAGCTTCTTATACGCTCTTATTGATTTTTCTATAGGCTGGCTTGCCCAACCGGAAAATGCGGGAAATGGTTGCTGGCTAGGACGAAATAAAAGGCTCTGCCCATCGCTGAGATGGTTGCGACCACCTTCAGTTTCTATCTAACAAAGATCGATGGAACGGTCGAACTTCCCATCCTAAAACCCAAGATCGAAATCCGATTGTGGGAGCATTTGCCTAAAAAGACAAAGACGACAGGCATAAAAGTTTGAGAAAACAGCAAAACTCAACTTCGATCGCCCCAGTTGCCAGTTTTTGCCCAACTTTCCAGTTCGGACAGTTACCGGCCAGTTGTCGAAAGATGTTGGCAACGGCCATCTTCTTTTTTATAGCGCTAGAGTCGCTGGGACTATAGAATTGTTGCCTCTTTTTTCGAGCTGGAAAAGCGCCGAGCCGCTTGGCAACCAGCCTAAGCATTATCCCTACTTTCCCTTGCCCGTTGCCGGTGTCAAGAAAAGTTAAGTTACCTGCCAGAAACTAGCATATACACTGCTTTTGGGAGCAATCTCCCCTATTTTTTCCAATCCTGGTCAGCCAAGCAAGCACCGTCTTTTCTCTGACAGTAGCTTTTATAGGCTAGCGGCTTCTATTTCCAGGGTAACATTTCTGGTTCCATATGTGTAGGCAGAGCGATCGCTCAATCGTGAAGAAATATTAACATCCCATACCAACGAGAATCGGGGTCAGATCGCCCCGACTCTAGGTTTTGTAACAAAAATTACATTGTTTTTAAGATTCCGGCAAATCGTACTTACCAACAATCCGTTTGGCAAACTCTGGCACGTGTTGCGAGAGCTTTTCCGGATAATTGCGCATTACGTACAAATAGTTACGTACGAAATGGGAATCAATAGAAAACCGAGCATATTCCAGTCCTTTAGGACCAATTCTGTTAATCACCACCCCCATTAGCCGAGCAGCCCACATGGGCAAAGTTACGCCTTTATCGTAAGCTGGAATGCTTTGTTGTACCGCTTTGTGGCGATCGCCTTTAGAAGTCACCGGCTGGGTATGGAGCTGGTCTTGTACCACATCCAACATTTCCTGACCCTTTTGGTTGCGGACCACAATCCACTGCCAACCAAAGGTAGCCCCCATATAACCAACCACCAAATCGGCCAATCCGTTGACATAATCAAAACAACTCAAACAGGAAGGAGCAAACACATCTTTAAGTTTTTTGGTATTCAAGCCAAAGAAAGGAACTGTTTCCTCGGAACCATCTTCATGGCGAAAATGGACTTGAAAATCCTGCATAAATTCGTAATGAACCACCGTATCTGGCGATTTGCTGGTGGTTTCTAAGAATTTTTGCAATCCTTGCCGGGTAACGTTATCCACACAGGGGGTACCCAGAACGTATAATTTCTCCAAGCCAAGATGGTGTTCCACTTCCCGCAGAGCTTGAATTTGGCAACCCACGCCAATGGCCAGCACGCGTTTCATCCCCGATTGTTCTACTTCTTCTAAAATCGAGAGATTGGGGGATAAAGTAGGTTTGTTCACCCGCGCGGCCAGAACTTCTTCGGAAGTCCGTGCTAAAATAGGTTGGGGTTGGAAGCGGTCTTCGGGAGAATTTTGGACGCAGACAACACCTTCTACCAACCCTTGTTCCAACATTTCGCAAGCGATGGTACTAACAATGCCAGTCCATTGAGCACCGGGAAGGGGTTCTTTTTTGCGCGCCATCATCATGGACTGGTGAACGCCGAAGTAAAGTTCGTCGGAATTGTCCAAATCGCGATCGCGTCCGTGGGATAAGGTTTCCAAACGCTGGAACTGTTGGTTGAGGAACGCACAAGCTTGTTTGACGTAATGGATAAAGTGCGTATCGCACAGACCGCATTCGCTGCACAGGTCTTTGGCTGGACGGGGTTTTCCCGGTTTTAACCCTTTGGCTTTTTGATGTTTTTGGGATGCAGGCTGAGTAGAAGTCATAAAAAAATTTGTTATCGCTATCGAGACTTAATTCCATATTCTAGCGACTGGATGTCAACCGCCAAGGATCAAAACCTGGTTGCTTTTCTAGAATCCTCCCAACCCACATCACCTCTTGCTAAAGCATGGAAATAGGCGAGTTCTCGCGGTTCTCCCACCACCAACAAGCGATCGCCGCTAGATAGTTCTATTTCTCCTTTCGGATAGTAAAAGGTTTCATTCCCTTGATAGACCCCCATTAGGGTAACGCCAGTTTGTTTGCGCAACTCAGCCGCAGCAATGGAGTGACCGTTGAGAACCGAAGCCCCATGAATGGAAATCCACTGGCTTTTAAATTCCGGTACCGTTTCGTTGAGGTTTTCTGGTTGTAGTTGGCTGTTACGTTCTGGTCTAACACTGGTGTAGTGGTCGGTGCGAAGGTCAAGTATGACCGATTGAATTAACGTTTCGCTGTTGCCGAGGGTCGCCAGTAGGTGGGAACCCATTTCCAAAGCCGCTTCAAATTCTGGCTGTACCACTTCCTGTGCCCCCATTTGACTTAACAGGTCAATTTCGCTGTTTTGATGGGAACGCACTACCACATCCAGTTGCGGGACAATTTCTAAGGCACGTTTGAGCAGCAATCGGGTACTGGCTGGGTCGGGAAGGGCAATGGCTAGGGCTTTAGCAGTTTCGAGATGGGCTTGTTCCAAGACCAATTCTGAGTCGGCATCGCCAAAAACATAAGGAATGCGTTGCGATCGCAATTGTTGGATCGCCGCTTCGCTATTTTCTACCACCAAAACCGACAATCCTTGGTTGCGTAAAATTCTGACAATAATTTGCCCCACACGACCATAGCCAGCGACTACCACGTGGTCTTGATAAACTTCTGAAACGCCAATTTCTTTTGGGGCGCTAAATTTCTGCAAATACCGGTTTAAAAGTGGCCAATTCACCATCGTATCTGCCAAACGCGGCGACCACCGCAACCAAACGGGGGTTAGCACCAGCGTAATGGCTGTGGTTCCCAAAAGTAACAAGTAGGTTTGCTCGCTAATAAAATTTTCCTGAAAGCCTACCCGCGCCAAAACAAACGAAAATTCCCCAATTTGACTGAGTCCGGAACTGGCAATAACCGCTACTTTCAACGAATAGCCAAAGTTTAAAACAATTGGAAAAATAATGGTAGACTTGCCCACCATCACCAACGCCACCAATCCCAAAATGAGTCCCAAATTTTCCCAAATAACTTGCGGTTCGACTAACATGCCAATGGAAGCAAAAAACAAGCTGGCAAATGTATCCCGCAAGGGCAATATTTTTTCCAAAACTTGCTGGGAATAATCCAACTCGGCAATGGTCAAACCAGCAACAAAAGCGCCCATTTCAATGGACAGTCCCAAATGAGCGGTCACCAACGCTACGCCCAAGCACAAAGCAATAACCGTTAGCAAAAATAATTCATTGCTTTCGGTTTTGGCGATGTTGCGAATTAATGGTGGCACCAACCAGCGACCCGCTGCGAGGGCTGCTGTTAAAAAAATAATCACTTTGAACAGGGCAGCCACCAGAGAAGCCAAAATACTTTCCGGTTCTTTTAAAGCCGGTAAAATAGCCAGCATGACGCCCAAACTCAAATCTTGGACGATTAAAATTGCCAGCATAATTTGACCGTGAACGGTGCTGATTTCCCCGCGTTCGGTGAGGGTCTTGAGGACGACAGCCGTAGAAGAAAGAGACAGAACGGCCCCTAAAAAAATCCCCTCAGAAAACCCGGAAGCCACTCCCAATAATGTTGTGAGAATGGCAACCATAGCGATGGTAAAACCAATTTGAAGAAAGCCGCCTTTGAGGGCAATATCTTTCACTCGTTTTAATTCTGCTAAGGAAAATTCCACCCCTAGGGTAAATAAAAGAAAAGCAACGCCAATTTCGGCGAGGGATTTTATTTGTTCGACCTCGCTTAGCAAACGAAAGCCAAAAGGTCCGACCAACAAACCGCTTGCTAAATATCCTAAAAGGACTGGCTGACGCAGTCGGTTGGCAACGTAGCCACCAAGCGCCGACGCGCCTAAAACGATGGTAATATCTAAAATGAAATGAGATTCGCTGGCCATGTTTTTTTGCGATCGAAATAGGTGTTCGGAGGACTAGCAAAGAGCGATTGGTTGTTGTTTGGGTAGGGATGGAAACGCTATAGCAAAATATTGCTTAATTTTTCTATTTTCTACAAACTATTGACAAATTACAAACAAGCAAGGACAAATAACAGTAGTCCGTACAGCAGTACTGCCGATCGCATAAGGAGAAACAGCTATGGCAGCAATGGAAATTCGTAGCGAGTGGGTGAAGGTTCCCAACGCCGACCTACAAATTGATAGCTACCTAGCGCAACCAACAGACAGTGGGACGTATCCTGGTATCATCGTATTGCAAGAAGTATTTGGTGTGAACGCCCACATTCGGGAAGTTACAGAAAAAATTGCCCGCCAAGGGTATGTCGCGATCGCGCCAGCTTTGTACCAACGCACGGCCGGTGGTGGTTTTGAAACCGGTTATTCCGATGAAGATTTGGAATTGGGCCGAAAATACAAAAACATGACCAAAGCATCGGAACTTCTTAGCGATGTTCGAGCGGCGATTGACTATATCAAAGGTCAAAATAATGTCAAATCGAGCGGATTTGGTTGCATTGGTTTTTGCTTTGGCGGTCACGTAGCGTATTTAGCGGCCACCCTAAATGATATCCAAGCGACGGCTTCGTTCTACGGTGCGGGCATTGCCAGCATGACTCCCGGTGGCGGCGAACCCACCATCAATCGCACGCCGGAAATTAACGGTACGGTGTATGCGTTCTTTGGTACGGAAGACCCGTTAATTTCTTTAGAAGAAGTGGACCAGGTGGAAGCGGCTTTGCAGAAACATCAAGTTCCCCACAAAGTATTTCGCTACCAAGGGGCTAGCCACGGATTTTGCTGCGACCATCGGCAAAGCTATCACGAACAAGCGGCAACTGATGCGTGGAAGCATGTCTTTGAAGAACTGTTCCCTCAGTTAAAATAAGCTGCCTGTTTGCGGGTGGTGGGATGGCATGGTTTTTTATAGAGATTGGCCCATCACCCAACCAATCCCATACGCGATCGCATAGCCTAGGGTACCGCATAAAATAGCCGGGGTGACCAAACCATACCAACGGCGAGAACCTGCCATAGCTGCTGCGGTGACCGGGGTGCCAATGGTAGCATTGGAGGCGATCGCCATTTCGTTCAATCCGATCCGAAACAACCGACTGGCCGTCCAAACAACCGCAAAATGGACGACTAGCACGAAGACGGCCAAGATAAACCAACTGGCATCACTATTCCATACTACCCAAATATTGGCTTTGGCACCGATAACAGCAAAAAATAGCTGCATGGCCATGGCCCCCAATGCTTCGGAACCGTTAATGCTGCCAAATATACTGGAAAATAAGATAACCAGGGGCACCGTTAGCAAAGTCACAATAAAAATACCACCCTGGGGCCATCCCAACGCAGTAGCAATGGCATATCCCGCAGCACAAAAAAATGCGCCTACGGCTAGGGCCAAACTCATATCCAACAGGCTAATGGGTTTTCCCTGTACCAAACCACCGGTAGCGAGTTTACTAACGCCGCCGCCTCCCAAGCCAGGATGAATGCTAGGAAGTTGGTCTTGAAACCAGCGAATATCCGGTACAACAAATAGAAATAGAAAATAAAGCGTCAAAACTAAATGGACGGCAGCACTGCCAGAACGCCACAAATCTTCGATATTTTCAATGGGTAAAGCCTGCATGAGGGAATCGGGGTGAAAAATATTGCCCATGTAGAGGGTTGCTAAAACGGCTGCCTTTTGCCATCCCCACTCTCCCATCACCAGGGCTGCTATGGTAGCACCAATGGCAATACCGATAACACCAGCAACAAACGCTGCTAGCATGGGACCAATGGTTTTGATTATGCGGCTAATATCGGTGTGAAATAGCAGCAAAGGAATGCCTAAGGGGACAAAATAGGAGACGATCGTATCGTAGGTGGGAATGGGTTGGTCTGCATACAAGCCACTGGGTATCACCAAGAGATTGGATAGCAAAAACGCGATCGCCATGGTGATGCCAGGGGCAGAAATTTTGGTTCCCACAGGAGTTTGTTCGGTTAAAAGGCCAAAAGCGGCCGCTGACAGAATAACTGCCCAAAGCAGAAAAGGTTGGTCGGGAGAAATAAGCGCTTCTACCATGAAATTGGAAAAATTTCAACGAACGTGCGATCCTAAATCCGAGATGGGAAAACTACATTTTCCATAGAAAAAGGGGGCATTCGAGTCTTGGCAATGCGGATTCCATGTGAATATGGAAAATCCCTGTCAGGGGGCAATACACGTTGACCCAAAACGTTTGCCATCCCCATCAAAAAGCTATCAACATCAAGATGGATGGACTTGTTGGTAAGTTTTGGAGAATCGGTTCCCGTTTGCTATTGCGGTATATTATCTTGACATAAATTTGGAATATGCTAAACAACAACCGGTTGCGATGCCAGCAAACTAGAAAACAAGCCCATGCCATCGGTGTTGCCTAAAATGCCATCGGCAGCGCGTTCTGGGTGGGGCATCATTCCCAAAACGTTGCCCTTCGCATTGCAAATGCCGGCGATGTGGTGTAGGGAACCGTTGGGATTGCCGGTTTCGTCTAGCTGACCTGCATGGGTACAGTAGCGAAAGAGAATTTGCTGGTTGTCTTCTAGTTGGGTTAGGGTATCTTCGTCGGCGTAGTAGCGACCTTCGCCGTGGGCAATGGGCAGTTGCAAAACTTGGTGTTGTTGGTACGATCGCGTCCAGGCAGTTTGGGCAGATTCTACGCGAATGGAAACGCGATCGCAGATAAAATGCAAATCGCGGTTGCGAATTAAGACACCTGGTAACAATCCCACTTCGGTTAGAATTTGGAAGCCATTGCAAATGCCCAAAACGTATTTGCCTTGGTGGGCGTGGTCGAGAATCGCTGACATGACCGGCGAAAAACGGGCAATAGCGCCACAGCGCAAATAATCGCCGTAGCTAAATCCTCCAGGGAGGACGATCGCATCGATATCGGCAATATCGGTTTCTTCATGCCACACCATGCGAGTGGGTTGCTGCATCAGGCCTGTCGTGACCCACTGTACGTCGCGATCGCAGTTGGAACCAGGAAAAACGATAATACCAAATTTCATGTAGTTGCCCCCGCCGCGACAGCTTCCACATCAAAGTCGTAGTTTTCGATGACTGGATTGGCTAGTAAGCGATCGCACATACTGTTGACCATTTCTTCGGCTTGGGTTTGGTTTTCTGCCTGTAAGGTCAGTTCGATATACTTGCCCATTCGTACCTTCTCCACCGTATCGTAGCCCATATTTTGCAGTCCCGAAGCTACGGCCGTGCCAGCCGGGTCCAATACAGAAGGACGCAGGGTAACGCGGATGTTCGCTTGATATTGAATCACGGGTGTCTACCTTCACTGTGTGTCTGCTACATCGGCTAGGAAATCAATTTCATTGTACAGGTAGCAGGGACAATCGCGATCGCCGGTGCTATAGTTCATTAGCCACCATCACTACCATCACCACCGCTAGAAGACAGAGTCAGCGTATAGTCAACTTCGTCTCCAGAAAAAGGAAATACCCGCAGAAAATACGTTCCTGCATCCAAAGTCTCGCTAATCGAATCCGGCGTCGTTGATGCATTAATGGATTCAGCAATAATTTCTTCTTCACCATCGAACTGTTCGTTTTCATTGGCATCTTGAATCAACTGCAAATCGGGATCGCCTCCCGAAATTTCATCGATGGTAGCTGTTACGTTGGTACTGGCATCTACATCAAAGCCAAACACATCGGCACTATCGTTCGTACCGACACTTTCTTGAACCACAATGGGGGCATCCGTTGCCGGACTTAAAGTTCCCAAAAGCTCTGCATCGCTAATTGTATTCCCAGCATCTCCTCCGGTATCGCCAACCCCAGCAATATTGAAATCTAAGTCGTAAGGCGTGTTAGCATTTTCAAAGCGACGGACCTGAATGAAATAAGTGCCGGCTGCTAGATCGCTAGTAATGGTTTCCGGACTGGTGGCCACATTAGTGGATTCGCCAATAATTTCGTCATTTTCAAACGTTCCATTTTCATTGGTGTCTTGAATCAAACGCAAATCCGCATCGGCATTAAGATTGGATAATTCTATATTAATTGAACTATCCTTATTAATGCGGAAACGGTAAAAATCTATTGGGTCGGCATCTCCCACAAAATCAGAAAAGTTCTTTGGTCTTACCAACAAACCAGTATCAAAAGCCGTTTCCAAGTCATTTCCTGGTTCGTTTTCTGGTGGGGGGGACGTAGACCCAGCTAAGTTAATACTTAAGTTATAATTTGTATTGCCACTTCCTTGAGCTACTTGAACAAAATAAGCACCTGTTTCTAAGTTTGAAGTAACGCTTTCATCGGTTGTTCCTGCATCGAGAGATTCTCGTATAATTTCATTTTCTTCGAGTGTGCCGTTGCCATTAACATCTTGAATTAAACGCAAATCGGCATCGGCGTCGAGATCGCTCAGAGAAACACGTACGTTTGCTGGTTTGGCCAGTTCAAAACGATAGAAATCATTCGGATCGAGATCGCCCACAAATTCGTTAAAATTGGTCGTCGTAACCAAACGGCCAGAATTGCGAGCTGCACTCAAGCTATTGCCAGCGGTATCGGGGGTTGTAGCAAGGGGTTCTGTAAAAAGGGTAAAGTTATAATTGCTATTTCCTCGGAACTGGGAAACGTTGATGATGTAGGTTCCTTGGGGCAGTTCGCGATTAATTTGCTCTTGAGAAATACCGCTTGCTGTGGAAGACCCTAAAATTTCCCCCGCATCCACCGTACCGTTGTTGTTGGCATCTTGAATAAGATTCAAATCCGCATCGGCGGTTAAACTATCCAACACCAAGCCCACACGAGCAGGTGTTTGCAAAGTAAATTGGAAAAAGTCTTGGGGGTCGTCGTCGCCTACAAAGTCATTGACCCCTTCCGGCGTACTGACAATACCCAAAT
>CAYZHY010000027.1:26770-30107 GCA_964477525.1 uncultured Geitlerinema sp.
AAACCGATAGTAATCGTCGCTGTCAAAGGTACCTACGGATTGATTGAAAGTAAGCGGTGCCGCCAGAACCCCTGCATCGAAAGCCGTGGTAATGTTGTTGCCTGGGTCTTCTGGAATTGTGGGTGGGGAGGCAATTCTCCCTGTGTTTTGACCGGTAACGATAAAGTTCTGTACGGCTTGTTCGAAGGTGAGGTTATCTTTCTTTAAATCTGGATTGCTCTGTAAGTAAAAGTTGGGATCGAAGGAATCGGAAGCAACGCGCCCTTGGTTGATACCTTGCAGTTGATATTGTTCTAAGGCTTGTCTGGTGGAAAGCCCCTGTCGGAGCAAATCTAAATTGTTGCTTAAGTAAAAGACTGGGTCGAAAACAGCGGAAGCGGCGCGCCCTTCATCAATGCCAAAATTACGGAAATGATTGAAAAGGGCTTCTAAATCGTTCGAGAGAGCGCCTAAATCCGGGTTTTCCGCTAAATAATAATTCGGGTCGTATACTTTGGAAAATCTGCGCCCGTTAGCAACGCCGGAGGTTTGTAGGTGGTCGAACAGTTCCCGATTGGTATTGATGCCAGCTTGAACCAAAGTGGGATTGCTAGCGCGATAGAGTTCTAGGTCTACGAAAGGAGAGAACTCTCGACCTTGGTCAATGCCAATGTTGAAAAAATGATTGCGCAGTTGTTCGTTGCTTAATCCCGCTAGGTCGGGGTTGGCAGCGCGATAGAAGTTGGGGTCAAATAGTTGAACGGCCATAGTTGTTTTGATTGGAAATGAATGGACTTGCTACTGGTGGGGAAAATAGAGAGGCGGCGAGCAGTTCGCTGTAGATGCTACGCTCGTACCTAGCTTAGTATAAACCTATTATTGTAGAAGTTGACGATCGCTTGATGGTTCCATGCCATCTAGGATACCTTTTTTCCCAAGCAAGATCGCATCAATTTCTCTTTTGTTGACAGAGATGGACCGTTTTTTCTATTTTTAGAGAATTCCAAACCAAAGGAAGCAAAAAAGCGATCGCGGAAAATTGATATATAGCAAACGAGATTGCACCCTTCGGAAGCATTACTTATAATACCACGTACTGCCAAGCTGAAAAGACACAGAAACGCTTTATTTCTATAGCCATTTTTCTATGACCAATTATTCCCCTTTTGCTGCCGAACGTCTCACTTTTACACCGATTGCTGCCGACCCAAATGCGGTAAAACTTATATATGCCTTTCCCAATGAGTACAGTGTGGGAATTACTAGTTTGGGATATCAAGTTGTCTGGTCAAGTCTGGCAACGCGAGAAGATGTGGCGGTTAGCCGCCTGTTTACCGATATTGGGGAATCTTTGCCTAGCAAAACCGAGTTGTTGGGTTTTTCCCTATCTTGGGAGTTGGATTATGCCAATATATTCCAAATGCTAGCATCGTTGGGCATTCCCCGACGCAGTTGCGATCGCGATAACGAACATCCTTTGGTTTTTGGTGGGGGTCCGGTTTTAACTGCCAATCCCGAACCGTTTGCCGATTTTTTCGATGTCATTTTATTAGGGGATGGCGAAAATTTACTGGATAATTTTATTCAAGCTTATAAAGAAGTTCGCGATCTGCCCAGAGATCGAAAATTACGCCATTTAGCCACCATACCGGGCATTTACGTTCCTAGTTTGTATCGAGTTCGCTACGTACAACCGGATGGGGAAATTGCTGCTATCGAACCGGTAGATAGTGAGATTCCAGCAAAGGTAACCAAACAAACCTATCGGGGAAATACCCTATCGGTTTCTTCGGTGGTTACGGAACAAGCTGCCTGGCCCAATATTTATATGGTAGAAGTGGTGCGTAGCTGTCCGGAAATGTGCCGTTTTTGTCTGGCCAGCTATTTAACTTTACCATTTCGCACGCCTAGTTTGGAAACATCTTTAATTCCTGCGATCGAAAAAGGGGTTCAGTTTACCAATCGCATTGGTTTGTTGGGGGCATCGGTTACCCAACATCCGGAATTTAAGGAACTTCTGGAATATATCAACCAACCCAAATTTGACGATGTTCGCCTCAGCGTGGCCTCGGTTCGGACCAATACAGTTACGGAAAAGTTTGCTAGAATTTTAGCGAATCGTGGCACCAAATCCCTGACCATTGCCGTGGAAAGTGGTAGCGATCGCGTGCGAGAAATTATTAACAAAAAACTGGAAAATGATGCTATTGTAGAAGCAGCCGTCAATGCCAAAGCTGGGGGATTAAAGGGATTAAAATTGTACGGCATGGTAGGAATTCCCGGTGAAGAAGCGGAAGACATCGACGCTACCATCGCCATGATGAAAAATGTCAAAAAAGCTGCCGGTGGTTTGCGTTTAACCTTGGGATGCAGTACGTTTGTTCCCAAATCCCACACGCCGTTTCAGTGGTTTGGTGTTGATAAAAAAGCCGATAAACGGTTGAAATATTTGCAAAAACACTTGCGACCGGCAGGCATTGATTTTCGACCGGAAAGTTACAATTGGTCGGTGATTCAAGCGTTGCTTTCCAGAGGCGATCGCCGCTTATCTTATTTGTTAGAAAATGTACGGGAATATGGGGATTCTCTAGGCAGTTACAAACGCGCCTTTAAAGAATTAAAAGGAACGCTACCGCCGTTGGATTTTTACGTTCATGAAAATTGGAGTAGCGATCGCATTTTACCTTGGGACCATTTAGCGGGTCCGCTACCCAAAGAAACCTTACAAAAACATGCCCAATCTTCCGAAGCGTTGGTGGTAACTTAGGTTTGGTTTTAGTTGTTGGTATTTTGGGGATTGAGAAAGCGTTCTATAGCATTGCCTATGGATTGAATCGACTGACCGATTTGCTTTTTCAACCGCCATTTTTGGTATTCGCGTTCGTAATCTTCCCCTTCTAAAGAGAACGTTTTCCAAGCATTGAGGGTCAAGAAACCGCCCCAGATTAAAGCAATATAAAGCGACCAAGAAAGCTGGTGGGAAATTAAGAGATTCAAAGCAATTAAAAAGCCATTTGCGATCGCATATTTTACCGCATTGCCTTTAAACTTGTTGCGACGATACCGGTCAAACTGCTGTCGCAGCTGCAAATCTCTTTGTTTTTCTATCCAGTCGGTTTCTGCCTTTTGCAGGGTTTCTGGGGAAATTCCCAACTCCTGGGCCATTTCTAGCAAATCCTGACGGGAAAATTGACCGCTATCGTTTTGACGCGCGATCGCTAATTGTAAAATTTGTTGTACATCTTCTTGGTCGTAATAGCCAGAGGAAGGGGAACTTGCAGAAGTTGGTTGCGACGGTTGTGGAAAATCTGTAGCCATCAGTACTCCCGGTTGTAGCTGCCATCCCTACAAAAACATT
>CAYZHY010000027.1:30207-34611 GCA_964477525.1 uncultured Geitlerinema sp.
GGCTTTTCTTTGGTATTGTTTCCATCTATAGCATGGTTGGCCAGTTAGCCAGACGAGGAAAAACCAGAGATTTTGTACGAACCTTCAGTCTTCTCTCAGACTCATTTCAGTTTCCGGCGTTTTACTAGAAACTAGAAGGATTTTCCAAGCCAATCCTTCTTCATCCATGCTATCAAGGAAACAACCATCGTCGCTTAAAAGCCATGACCGAACAACCTACCAATACCAAAACCACCAATACCAAAACCAAAAAACTGCTAAAATTTGCAGGTATTGCTGCCGTTGCAGCTCTGTTGGTCGTCGGTCTTACCAAACTAAACTTGCAAGAATACCTAGTTAATGCCCTGCAATGGATTGATAATTTAGGACCACTGGCTGCTGCCGTCTTTATGGGCATTTACGTTGTAGCCACAGTTTTGTTCTTTCCAGCTTCCATACTTACCCTGGGGGCTGGACTTTTGTTTGGCGTGCTTATGGGGTCCATCTACGTTTTTATCGGGGCAACTATTGGCGCTTCCGCTGCCTTCCTTGTCGGTAGATACGTAGCGCGTGGCTGGGTAGAAAAACAAATTCAAGGCAACCAGCGCTTCCAAGCTATTGACGAAGCCGTTGCTAGAGAAGGCTTGAAAATTGTCCTATTAACCCGCCTGTCACCAGTTTTCCCATTTAATTTATTAAACTACGCTTACGGTCTAACTAAGGTATCCCTGAAAGATTACGTAATTGGCACTTTGGGAATTTTGCCCGGTACTATCATGTACGTTTACGTGGGTTCTCTGGTACAAAATTTAGCAGCCCTCGGTTCCCAACAGGTAGAAACGCCTTCCACGATACAATGGGTCATTCGCATTGTTGGCTTCTTAGCAACCGTAGGGATTACCGTTTATATTACCAAAATTGCCAAACAAGCCCTCAACAGCGAAATTAGCGACACAAGTACCAGCGAATCACTCGATTCTAGCTACAACGAGAAGTAGTTTTGGCTGCATTTACATATCAATTGTAAAATTCACCATAAAATCTTGCAAAGAATCAAATAAGTACTCAAGGTGTTGCCATGTCTCCCAAAACTGAAGAACCCGTTACCGTACATCCTTGGGATAGCCACAATCAAGCCCTGGTTTCTCAGGTACATCCTCACGATTGGGTCAATCCCGAACCAGAACCGATTTACAATCTGGTTGTCATTGGCGCTGGTACGGCTGGTTTAGTGACTGCCGCTGGTGCCGCCGGTTTGGGTGCCAAAGTTGCCCTAGTCGAAAAAAATCTCATGGGGGGTGACTGTCTCAACGTCGGCTGCGTTCCGTCGAAATGCATTATCCGTTCTGCCCATACCGTAACAGAAATTCGCAACGCTCACAAATATGGGGTCACCGCTGGCGAACCGGAAGTGGATTTTGCCGCCGTGATGGAACGGATGCGAAAGTTACGCGCTGGCATCAGCCACAACGATTCGGCATCGCGTTTTCAAAATTTAGGCGTTGATGTGTTTCTGGGAGAAGGTCGTTTTATCGATAGCAATACGGTAGAAGTCGGCGACCAGCAGCTCAAATTCAAAAAAGCTGTTATTGCCACGGGGGCCAGGGCCGCACAGCCGTCTGTACCGGGTTTGGCGGAAGCTGGTTACCTCACGAACGAGACCGTATTTTCCCTCACGGAACGCCCCAGACGTTTGGCGGTTATTGGCGGCGGTCCCATTGGTTGTGAGTTGGCCCAGGCTTTCCACTGTTTGGGATCGCAGGTAATTTTGCTGCATAAAAACGCTCACCTTTTAGACCGAGAAGACCCAGATGCGGCTGCGATTTTACAGGGGAAATTGGTGAATGAGGGGATCCAACTGGCTTTGAATGCCAAGCTGCAGCAAGTGGAAGTGAAGGATGGACAAAAGATTATTCACTACACGGCTGACGACAAGCCTACATCTGTGACTGTAGACGAAATTTTGGTAGGCGCAGGTCGCCAACCCAATATTGAAAGTTTGAATTTGGAGGCTGTGGGGGTTCGCTACCATCCGCGCCGGGGGGTGATGGTCAACGATAACCTGCGAACGGCTAATTCCAATATTTATGCGGCTGGCGATGTGTGCATGAAGTGGAAGTTTACCCATGCTGCCGATGCTGCCGCGCGGATTGTTATTAAAAATACTTTGTTTTCGCCGTTTGGCTTGGGACAGCAGAAACTGAGTTCTTTGACCATGCCTTGGTGTACGTATACCATTCCGGAAATTGCTCATGTGGGGTTGTACGAACATGAGGCTAAGGAAAAAGGGATAGATGTTAATACGTTTTATGTTTCGATGTCTGATGTGGACCGTGCGATCGCTGATGGAGATGAGGAAGGTTTTGTCAAAATTCATGTGAAAAAAGGAAGCGATCGCATTGTGGGTGCCACCATTGTAGCGCCCAATGCGGGAGATATGATTAGCGAAATTACCGTAGCTATGGTGGGCAAAGTAGGACTCAAAAGCATCTCCAGTGCCATTCATCCCTATCCCACCCAAGCGGAAGCCATTAAAAAAGCTGCCGATGCTTACAAGCGGACTTTGCTAACCAAAACTGTCTCGAATTTATTTGCTCGTTGGATGAAATGGCAGCGCAGCTAACCATAGATTGGACGAGCAATTCCCTGGTATCGTACCTGGCTATGCCAGGGTTTTGCCGTTTTATGCTAAAACATCTTCGCCACATTCTTCTGCGAGGTAGCACAAAGCACGGAAACGCAAGCATACAAGTTCTTCGTACAACGGATTGAGCTTGCACAAGGGAGGAATGCTGACAATCGTGCGTCCTCCCAGTTGAATATCTCGCGCAAACGGACATTGAGCGGGAATGACTCGGCAAATGAATCGTGCGAGTTCGGGTGTATTAATTTCTAGGTTATCTAGCCACTGACGCACGGGTTGCAGGGGGTACATCTTGGTGGCGAGGATTTGGGGTTGGTTTTGCTGGCTTGTTTCTTTGTTTGTTAAGTACATGGCGCAACAAGGTGGTTTCAACGTCTTCTATTTCATAGCATACTCATAATCTTGAAAAATAGCAATAACTTCATTATATAAAAATATTTTATAAAATATGAGTCTAGCTTACCAATGCTGGGATTGCTGGAGTGAAAAGCGATCGCTTGTCGATGTTTCTTAGGAAAGCAGAAAGGTGGTTTGGTGGGTTTTGGCGTTCGGATTTCTGAAATAACTTACTAATGGTTATAACTGCCTCCAGCACGATCGAATTGACAAGTGGCTAGCTACTCGTTTGTTTTTATATCGGTTATCCCTACCTTTTCCAAAGCAAATCAGCTTTTCATACTTGATTGCCCAATTTGTACTCAACGGTTCGTAAATCCCAACAAAGGCAAGTTTGCGCTGCTGTCAAAATATTTTAAGATATTATTAAGGGACTTTCGTATTTCCATAGTAAGTTGCGCAAACATAGAGAGTAGAAATATACAGCCAGTGCCACGATAGGGGGGGATAAAAATGCCACGTCTATTTACCAATCGCCCTCGCGAGTACAATTTCATTGTCGAACTGGTACAGCACACGAAAGACAGCCCTCGCATTAACTGGGAATTAAGTAGTGCGATTCTGTATATTGTCGGAGGCATTAGTTTCATCATAGGTAGTATATTTTTCCTCCCCAAACACGAACCCTATTCCGATTTTGGTGCTTGGATTTTCTTTGTTGGTTCGCTGGTTTACTTAACGGTAACCGGTTACGATTTGCTAGAGTCTTACTATCACCTGTATTTGCAAGAACGATCGACGTTCTGGGATTGGTTGGAACTGTTAATTGCTACGATTTATGTAGGCGGCACGGTTCTATTTACGATTGGTAGCCTTTTATTCTTATCTCAAATTGATGAAATTGTTGCCGGTGGATGGTGTTTCACGATTGGTAGTTTGCTCTTTTTGATTGGTGCTTTTCTAAACGTCATCCAAATCGTTCAGGAATCTTCCTTTGTTAAACTGCAACTTCTCAACATAACGGCAATATCTTTTGCTCTAGGTTCTACTCTATTTCTAATAGCGTCGCTTCCCTATCTGTCGGATCGGTTAAACTTGAATACTCATACAGTTTTATTTCGGTATGTTGGTTGGGAATATATTGTGGGAAGTATCCTATTTTTGATAGGAGGCGTAGCGTACTATTATCGTCTGTTTCAGGTCAAAGATACCTATCAAGAAGATGGTAACGAAGTTTTGATATGGAAAGATAGTTATAACGAGCTACAACCAGAAGACAACCAAGAACAAAAGGTTAACGAACCGGAATATGACTTAAATTAAGGAAGGAGTTTTGCGATAAAATTAAATATTAGCGATCGCACCACGGTCCAATATCTGCTTTTTTTATGCGATCGCTTTAGCTGGCTGCTCGTTGAGGTAAGTAGTAAAAAATAGGAAGGTTG
>CAYZHY010000027.1:34711-37436 GCA_964477525.1 uncultured Geitlerinema sp.
GCAATGCCACGAACTTTCTATACGCCCCTAGAGCTAAACCATACCATATACCATTTTTTTTATCCATTATCGGAATTTTCATCTTCTACCATGAGATGGTTGTCTGTAAGTTTTTGCATATAATCCTCAATTTGCTGGTACAGCTTTTGTTGTTCTTCCATATTGCGGGCAGTTTCTTCTTGAGAAGGACTGGTTCTTTCAAAGATATAGAGCATTTCCTGGTTATTAATTTGCGTGGTTCTAATTAATTTCCAACCTTGTTGACCGAGTTGGTTGCAGACAGCTGCGATACTTTGTATTTCTTTAGATTCCTGAATGGCGCCTTCAATGAGAACTTTTTCCCAACTGCCTGACATGTGATTGTAATAAAAACGAGCGTGGATATACTCGTATTTCGGATTTTGCAAGCTCGAACGATACGCCTGCATTTCTTGGTGAACTGCTTTCAATAGTTTTAGAAGTAAGTAGTTGCTGGTTAAAAGGAATTTGGTATTGGCGTTGGTTGTGTTTTGATTCATAAAGTCCTCTTGTACTAGATTTGGCGTTTTACCTTCAGTATAACTTTCATTGTCGGCATGTTGTTGGTGAAAGTATTCTCGAATGGCACGAATCCCTTGTTCGGCTACTTCTTGAGGGGGTTGTTCTAGATGGTTGCTTCTTAAATCCAAACCAAGAATATTGTCGAGGTAGATAATAGATTCTGGAATATTTTTTAGCTGGTTGTCCAACAAGTATAATTCGGAAAGATTCGATAGATGGGTAATTGATTCTGGGATAGATACTAGCTGATTTCCCGATAAGGACAATTCGGAAAGATTCGATAAATGGGCAATCGATTCTGGAATTTTGGTCAGTTTATTTCCGGATAAATTTAATTTGACTAGATGAGAAAGATGAGTAATGGATTCCGGAAACTCTGTTAGCTGGTTGCCAGATAGGTCTAAGTGAAACAAACGGGAAAGATGCTTGATGGATTCTGGTACTTCTGCGATCTGGTTCCCGGATAGGTTTAGCCAACAGAGATGGGATAATTGGGAAATGGAATCTGGAATTTTGGTTATATGGTTGTTCCATAAATTTAAGGTTTCTAGCCATGTTAGTTTAAATACTTCTGGTGGAATTTCAGTTAAGTTTTGGCTCGGTAAATCTAATTTGCTGAGTCTATAATTTTTGACTTCTTGAATTTTTTTTAGAACTCGCTCGTCAGTCATAGATCGAATACCATGGATGGCAGTTGTTTTTGAAACGTTACCAACGATCGTTTTAGCGATCGCAAAACCAAAAAGGTACGAAGGTGGCAGTTCCCTACCCAGTCCTTATCCCAACGAAAATACTGCGTATTATAGCAAATCGCCATGCTACGAACAAGAGATTGCCAACAAGTTCGCAGCACGGGTGGGCAACTCTTGCAGCCAATCACCGGAGATCGTGGATGGCAGATACGTTTTGGGAGAAGCGATCGCTTGTCCAATGCTTGTAAAATTTTTTACAAAAAATCTATCTTGGGTAAGAGAGAATATTTTGGGGAATTTCGCTTGTCAAATCCCAATAGGAACCGATTTTGCTAGAAATATTGTATTTTTTCAACTACAAAGTGGATATGGCACAAAAATGCTGTCGTACGCAATTTCCCGTCCTACTTTATGGTTACCTAGTTGAAGGAAGTTAATTTGACCAGTAGCACAAGCTACTTGGTGGTTGTAACGCCGGCTTTTTTCAAGATTTGCCAATCCACCTCCAGCTTGGTTCTATCGTTGTTAAAAGTGGCTGTCAGCTGAAAATAAAGATTTATTAAGTTTCCTTTCACACATTCCGAGTGATTAAGGTTATCCTAGGCAGCAGAAATGCTACAGCGTAATACCACAACATAGGGGATCAAAATGCCGCGTCTATTCACAAACCGCCCCCGCCAACACGATCTTGCCATTCAAGTTGCCCAACAAACGATAGATGGCAATCATTTTAACTGGGAATTAAGCAATGCAATTCTTTACATTTTGGGAGGAACGAGTTTCATTGTAGGGAGTGTATTTTTCCTACCCAAACACGAACCTCTTTCCGATCTTGGTGCCTGGATCTTTTTCGGTGGATCGCTGGTTTACTTAATTGTCACCGGTCACGATCTGTTGGAATCTTTGTCTCACTTACATGTTTGTGAAAAAGTAACGTTTTGGAAGTGGTTAGAATTTGTTATTGCCACTATTTACGTGGGTGGAACGCTTTTATTTACCGTTGGTAGCCTCTTATTTTTATCCCAAATTAATGAAATTGTAGCAGGTGGATGGTGTTTTACGATTGGTAGTTTTCTTTTTCTTATGGGGGCTTGTCTGAACGTGATACAAATTGTTCAGGAGTCTTCATTTGTGAAATTGCAACTTCTAAACGTAACTGCAATCTCTTTTGCTATTGGTTCAACTCTTTTCTTCATAGCGTCATTACCCTATTTATCGGATGCGTTAAATTTAAAAGAACATACGATTTTATTTAGGTATGTTGGTTGGGAATATATTTTTGGAAGTGTCCTATTTTTGATAGGAGGACTAGCCTACTATTACCGTTTGTTTCAGGTCAAAGATTACTATCAATACAACAGCAATGAATTTTTCCTATGGGACAACAATTTTCAGGATTTAGAGCAGCCTCAAACCCAGCAACAAAGTATCAATTAGTTTAATTCCAATTGAAGAGATAAAAAGGAAGCTTTGGTTGTTTTAGAAATTGGCGT
>CAYZHY010000028.1:0-36797 GCA_964477525.1 uncultured Geitlerinema sp.
CTGCTTTATCCCTTCGATTGGTAGTTTTGGACGGTAAGTGAGGAAATGCGCCAGCTTCCTTAGTCAGTTTTTTAGGAAACGCATTGAAAGCTTATTTTACGGTAGAAATGCAAAAATCGATTATAGTATTTTTATATGACAAAAGAATAGTAGCATCTATAGATCCCTAGATTTCTCTTTAAGTAGCTTTTTCGTTATAAATTTCGTCTTTGTAAGTTGCTAAAATAATATAGTCATCTAGGGTGTACGAATAGTGATAATTGATTTGAAAATACTCCTGAGCTACTTTACTGATATACTGCTGCGTGGCTAAATTATCCATTGCATATTGTCGAAATTGGTAACCGCCCAGTGGTTGCCTACTATTTGTAGAAGTTAAACATTTATACCATACTAGTTGCAATCCTAAATCGCACACAAACTTATTAACAATTTCTTTTTCTTTCTCTATATCGTCGCTTGGGTATTCGTCGTATATGTTGAATAGTTTTTTATTTTGTACAATTAGCAAAACATATCCATCTGGTTTTAGACAATGTTGAATTATGCGAGTATAGTTATAGTTGGCACATACTTGAGAATCTGAATCGGAAAAAAAACAATGACAAATGACAATAAAATTAAAAAATTTTTCCGGTAGTTTTGCCAGCTCCAAGTCAGCTTTTAATATATCTTGCGTAACGAAACGAAAATAGGCGTTTGGTGGCGATTTCTTTGATTCTATATATTCCCGCCAAAATTGCAATCCTCGAAATTGAAACATCTTTTGTTTCTCTAGTGAATAGTAAGAAATATGTAGGTTAGGTTTGGTACCAAAGGGAACGCTACTTTCTATCAATAAAGCCAAACCAAAAGCCATTGTTGCTGGACCAGCACCTATGTCAAGTATTGTCAGATTGGTCGGTAATAATTGTTGTTGGTAAATATAGTACCAAGCAATATAGCTACAATAGACATTTTCTAGAAAATATTGAATCAAGTACGCATAGACGCTTCCATCATCGCGATTGTAATTTGGATCGCGACCTTTTTTTAGTCGTTCTAAATCTTTTCGTGCAAAATTTAGTTCCTTTTGTTGGATATTATCAAGTCTTTGTTTTACAAACTCGGTCAAATTCCAATCTAATTTGTTAAAAACTTCATCCACTCCCGTACACTGAACCAAGGTTTCGTCAACTTCTTGTAGTTTCAAACGATCGCGAACTTGTTGGAGAAAGTTTTGATTGGGAATGACAGTGGGAACATCTGGTGGAAAGAAATCCAGGAGTTCTTGATAATCTTGAATCTTTTGTAAAAGTTGCGTATATTGATTTTGGAGCGCTTGAATTTCTTTTTTTTGTGCTTGGATAGTTTCCTGTGCTTGCAGTTTTTCGAGATAAACTTTTTGTAGCGGTGACAGGTTCGCACCTGAATTCCATATTTTCTGTAAAATCTCTCCGGCGCGGCGATCGCTTCCCCGACGTAATGCTAAGTTAAATTGTAGCGATCGCCACCAGTTCGCCACCGGATTACTCATAACCAAACCCCTGCCTACCTTCTTGAATATCACCTACAATCCCTTCTAGCTTATCAAATAACCGCTTCTTAAAACCTTCATAGCACTCATTTTCTCGATCGAACCACCAAGCATACCGACGTTTGATGGCTTCAGCTTCCTGGCGAGTCACCGCTACCAAAGATTGATTTTTACTCGCATGAAACTGTTGAACCACCACGCGATCCGCTACTTGCAACCGACGTATAAAAGCTGGTTCGTCTTCCCGCAACGTCGGCAACAAAGGCGTAATCGTAATCGAAATCTTGGGAACGTATCCCTGGAACATATCAATACCGTAGCGTAACTTTTCCGCAGCTTGAAACCTAGCCACAATGCTTGGCGTTTGGGGTTCAAAATCCCGGCGTACTTTTTCGCTACCGGTGGGAATGCTAATATTGACCCGCAACCGTTCCAACTGCTGCAACAAATCCAAATCCCGCACCAACATAGGACTGCGCGTTTGAATTACCAAAGTGGGTTGATACTTCACCATCACTTCCAGCAACCGTCGCGTTAGCTTATCCTTAGCTTCGATGGGTTGGTACGGATCGGTCACCGAACTCATGTAGATACTAGGCGGCGTGTCGGGATGTTTTTCAAACCACTTGCCTAGTTCTTTTTCCAACTGTTGGGCAGCATTTTCCTTCACCAACACCCACTTTCCCCAATCGCGACGCATTCTGGGATTGGGACTAAAAGCCGCTGCATAGCAGTAGCTACATCCATACTGACATCCCCGATAGGGATTTAACGTAAAATCGTAATTCCCAATATATCCCGTAGCTTTTGTCAGGATAGATTGTGCCTTTCTGTTATAAACGCTGGCACTACCGAATTTTTCTCGCAAGCGAACGGTCGCTTTTTTGCTGGTATAGCCTTCGTATTCTGACTTGGCCATGATGCTAGGCCCCCCATAGGAATTGACAAAACGTCGAACTAGAAAGTCTTGGTAAAATCCCCACCTAACTAGCTGTGAATCCGAGGTTGGGGATGTAGCGTAGACAGAATTTCGCTTTCTACCGTTGCCAACTCGTCGAGACGTCGATCCACTTCTTCCCGGGAAAAGCTTTCGACAGCCAGCAGCCAAAACATCCCGTAGTGACGCGCTTCCGATGCCATCAATTCCTGATAAAATTTAGCTAGCTTTTCATCCGGACAATACTGACCCAGCAATCCTAACCTTTCGTGACTCCTGGCCTCAATTAATGCCGAAACCAGCAGAAAGTCCAAACATCGTTTGGGTTCTTCCCCTCGAACGTTTGACATGAGGGTTTCGCCGTAGGGTGGGGGTGGCAGTGGCTTCAGGGGAATCCCTCTTTCTTGGAGGATTTGGTTGACCATATCAAAGTGTTCTAGTTCTTCCCTTGCCAAGGCCGTTAGCTGGCGTACCAATTTTTCGTGGGAAGGGTAGCGACAGATAAGTCGCAGTGCGTTTCCCGCCGCTTTTTTCTCGCAGTGGGAATGATCGAGTAAAATGGTATCTATATTGGCGATCGCTTGGTCTATCCAATCGGTCGAAGTTGGTTGTTTGAGAACTTTAATCGTCGTTGCTGTAGCATTCATAAAAAAATTAGCTATCCTGATTCGTCGCATTTCTCGCTTTCCGAGTGTAGCGCAACTCCAGTTCCTGCAATGGAAAATTCAAAATAAATGTAAACGAATCGTTCATCTTCTAAACTTAAAAATTTGATATGGAAAATTCTATGCCCCCTTATCTTATTAGATTTATTGACAATTTTTATAAAAAAATATCCTATCCTAGAATTTGACTATTTGTTCCAAAATCGTTACTGTGGAAATAGAAAGCTAAGCAAGTAGCCATGGCCAGATGCAAGCAGTTTGACCAACAAGCAGCCTTGGAACAAGCCATGGAAACCTTTTGGCGGTATGGTTACGAAGGTACTTCCATGGAAAACTTGCTCAAAAATATGGGCATCAACCGAGGCAGCTTGTACGATACCTTTGGTGGCAAGCGTTCTCTGTTTGAAAGTGCGTTGGCTTTGTACGAGGAAAAAGTCCTCACCACCATTGTTAAACCATTGGAAGCGCCCAATGCCGCCAAAGAGGCTATTTGCGATCGCTTTTACGAAATTGTAAACCAGGCCGTATCGGACCCACACCGTCGTGGCTGCTTGATTACTAACTCGGCTGTGGAACTGGCTTCCCACGATCCAGAAATTCAGCAGCAAATCGCGCGTACGTTCGAACAAGTCAAACAAGCTTTTGAAAAAGCTTTGCTGCGTTCCCAACAGCAAGGGGAAATTTCTCCCGAACTTGACCGACAAGCGATCGCAGCTTTTCTCACTTCTAGCTTGCAAGGCTTGCGTGTCATGTCACGGGTCAATCCCGATCCACAACAAATGCGCAATATCGTTACCGTCGCTTTGTCAGTTTTACGGTAGATTATCTGCGCCATCGAACAAATCGTTTATTTTTTTGCCCATTTTGGAACAATTGTTCAAAAAGGAAACTTCTATGAATCTCAGCCAAGAAATCGCCAATCTCAACCAACAACTAAGCGCCCAAATCCCCGAAGATTCCCAAGCCAAGATGCAGCAAGCCAAAGCCGAACTAGAAAAGGCCCAAATTGCCGAACAAAGCTTGCAAGAAGGAGATACCGTTCCCAACTTTGCCCTACCCAACGCCGCTGGCAACACCGTTCAACTGCAAACCTTATTAAAAAACGGTCCTGTCGTTATTTCCTTCTATCGCGGTCAATGGTGTCCTTACTGCAATTTAGAACTGCGGGCTTTACAAAACGCTGTCCCAGAAATCAAAGAGTTAGGCGCTACCCTAGTAGCCATTTCGCCGCAAACGCCGGATAATTCCCTGTCTACGCAAGAAAAATATAATTTGGACTTTGAAGTTCTGAGCGATGTGGGAAATCAGGTAGCGCAGAAATTTGGCTTGGTTTTCCAAGTTCCAGAAGCGTTGCGTCCAGTTTACGAAAGTTTGGGCATCGATTTACCAGCACACAACGGCGACGAAAGCTTTGAACTGCCCATGCCAGCTACTTATGTAGTCAATACAGACGGCAAAATTGCTTTAGGGTTTGTAGATGCTGACTATACCAAACGTCTGGAACCAGACCAAATTTTGGCTACCTTACGCCATCTTAAAGTGACCGTCTAGGCCAACAAACCACGATCCATCCGTTTCTATAAAACCTGTAAAGATCGAGGGCGAACCGCCGTTCGCCCTTGCAGAGTATTCTTGTCGTTACATCAAATTCATTGTGGTTTTCGATCGGGTTTTTTTAGGAGATACTTGCGAATAATTCCGAAAAACTTTTGGGCGACGCATCGGGTGTAGCCACCACTTCTACAATTTTCCGCTGCGATTCGGGGGAAAACAACGCCTCCACACAAACTTGTGCTACTTTCGTACGAGGGATACTACCACCAGACAGGGTATCTGCCCCCGCCATCTTAATGGGAGAGTCATTCTCTGTATTTGATAAACCGCCTGGTCTAACAATCGTATAGTTCAGATCGCTATTTCGTAAAAAGCCTTCAGCACGTTTTTTCCAAAACAAAACCAACCAGAATAAATTTAAAGGGTGGAAAAAACGAGAAACGCACAGGGAAGAGACCATAACAAAGCGCTCGATTTCTTGAGATTGGGCTACTCGTACCAAATTATTTGTACCTTCATAGTCTACCCGACAAGGACCGCCCGGGTCCAAACTAGGTCTAGCGCCAATGGCACTGATAACCGCACTACATCCTTCCATGGCTTTTTGGATAGAACGTAGGTCGAGCAAATCTCCCACTGCAATTTCTGTAGAGGGCGGTAAAATAGTTTGAGCGGTTTCTAAATTTCTGACAAAGGCACAAACGGGAATCTCTCGTTCCACCAGTTCCCGAACGACCCGACGACCAGTGTCTCCTGTGGCTCCAGCTACAAATACCTTCATAACTATTGAATACCAACGTTAAATTACAATCAAGACTGGAAAGTTTGCATAGATTTTAAAGGATTTTTTTGATTTTTGGGGGAGTTGGTTTGTTTTCTACGCCGGTTGCTACGTTAGCCTATATAAAGGAAACTACCTGAATTGCTCTAGATCGATTTCGATCTGTTCTGTCGATTTTATCCAGTAAGGTATCTTATGCAATCTCAATCCAGCGATCGCTCTACTTTAGACAATTCTCAAGCAGATAAAAATTATACAAACAACGGAAACTACTCCCTAGATGAGGTCCAAGACACCACAATAGACTGGGAAGGAAAAGACTATATCTGTCGGGAAGAAACAGTGGAAGATCTGCCCGATGAAGGGCAAGAACTCAGCAACGAATATATTTGGTTTGGCGGGGAATTTGTTGGCTGTATGGATATGTATGCGGATATCGCTACTGTTGCCGAGTATTTCGACGACCACCAACAATGGTTTCGTCGATGCGCCCATCCCATGCAAGCCGAACCTTTAGGGGAAAATGGATATGCGCTTACAATTGGTCGTTTTGGTGCTTTGGGATATCAGGTAGAACCGAAAATCGGATTGGAGTTGCTGCCCCAAGATCGGGGTGTATATCGGATTCGCACAATTTCCATTCCTAACTATACACCGCCTGGCTATACCACCAACTTTGATGCAGAACAAAGATTGGTAGAAACCGATGCTCAAGATGCCAACAATTTGGTAGAAGTTGGTGGGGAAATTATTAATAAAACTAGGGTTGAGTGGCATTTACTTTTGCAAGTAGGGGTACAGTTTCCCAAATTTATTCGGAAACTGCCCATGTCATTAATTCGTAAAACTGGCGATCGCTTGCTTGCAAAAATTGTTTGCCAGGTTTCCTATCGCCTCACCCAGAAGGTTCAAGAAGATTTTCACAGCACTTTAGGGGAAGAGCGGTTAAAACTTTTTAAACAAGCCACCAAGAAGAAAAATTATAAAGAAGTTTGCCGGCAAGTTTCCCAAATTACTGACGAAGACCAACAAGAAAATTCCCAATCCCAATAGGAACAATCAATATATAGTATTTTTATATGAGATGTGTACAGATCGCCTTTTATATGGGGAGGGGAAGAGGGGGAAGAGGGGGATGAAGACTGCAGGTGGTGAATGGGAGAATTTTTTGGGTCTTCGCAGTACGGATTTCGTATCAAATCTTTCAGCCATGCACTATTGACGTTTGATTTGGAAACACTATAGCCAACAATTTGACAGAAAACAGAAATATTGAATAGCTAGGGGCGAAGGGAAATTCACCCCTACTTCCAGAATATGAGAATCTGGCTTGGCGTTAGATTCCGAGAATGTTCTGAATGATTCCAATACCGCTAACAGCTTGCCAAGCAAACAAGCCGATTAAAACCATATTCAGGGAAACGTGGGTATAGCGAGCCCAATTTTTTCCTTGTTGCATGAGAGGGGAAAGAGACGCCGAAATGGCAACCAAGCCAGTCATGCCCAAACCAACGAGTAAGTGAGGACCAACAAACAACTTATCGTTGTTAATATAGGTAACACTCATGCCGCCGATGGCACCCAAAACAATCAAAGCCAATAACAAAGAGCCAACCCGAAAATGCCTGACGTTGTATTGGCCGCGAATCAGTTCTTTTTTCTCCTCTCCTTGAGCCAGGCGAGTGCGGCGAACTTTGCTTCCTAAATAAAAAGCATATAAAGCGATCGCCAAAACCACAAACATAAGGATAGGATGGAAGAAATTCATCCCAAATTTGACCGATTCTGGTAGCTCTATACTCATAATGAATCTCCCAGTAGCTTTTGCGTAGCGTCGGCAGAAACTTGCAAGGCAAGTCTTTACAAAAATTAATTATAAATCTTTTGTCAATTGTTGGCGAAAAAGTGCGTACAATTGCTTCAGAGGTTTGGGTATCCACCCGTCTTCCTCCGAACAAAAAAAGGAAAAAACCGTGGTTTGGAAAGCTTCCTCTGCCAACTCCTTGCTGCAAGCTGCCCAACGAGGCAATTTGCAACAAGTACAAAATTTGTTACAACAATCAATCGATCCCAATTGTTGCGATCGCCAGGGCACCACCCCCCTTATGTTTGCTGCTGCCAAAGGATATACCGAAATTGTGCGGGTTTTATTGGAATTTGGTGCCAATCCCCATCAAACCCGTTCGGAATATGGTGTAACCGCCTTGATGCTAGCAGCAGCTAGCGGAGCAGTTGATACCATCCATCTATTACTATATTACGATGTTGATGTAAATCTCGGCAACGAAGACGGCAGCACCGCCTTAATGGCAGCAGCAGCGAGCGGTCACGAAAAAACAGTGGGTGTTTTGTTACAATCCGGTGCCGACCCCCACGCCTGCGATCGCGATGGCGATACGCCTTTAAAATTAGCCGTAGAAAATGCCCATGTAGGCGCAGTCAAAGCTTTACTGGCTGCCGGTGCCCATCCCAACCAATACCACCAGCAAGGAGATACCCTCCTCATGGTAGCCATTGATGTGCCCACCTCTACTGTGGGAAATCGCGGGCATCTGGAAATTGTCAAAAACCTGTTAGATGCTGGTGCCGATGTCAATGCCAGCAATCAAGCCTCGGAAACAGCTCTCATGGCAGCCGTTGCTAACGGCAACCAAGCCATCGTGCAATACTTGCTCGATACCGGTGCTGATGTCAACGCCAAGAATTTTGAAGCCGAAACCGCCCTGCATCTAGCCGTAGTGGAAGGATACGTAGCGATCGCGAACTTGCTGCTAGAGTGGGGAGCAGACCCCAACCACCGCAACCGCCAGGGAGACACCCCTTTGCTGGTAGCTGTCTGGCAAGGCGATCGCGATATGGTGGAAACCTTGCTTGCCTACCACGCCGATGCCAATCCTCAAAGTGCTGGTGAAACCCCACTTTCTGTAGCCATTCAGGGAAATCGTGTCGATTTGGTGTCGCGATTGCTGGCAGCAGGTGCCCATCCCGACACGCGCATCAAAAACGGCAAAACCCCGCTCATGCAAGCCGCCGAACTCAACCTCACCGCCGTGGTAGAATCCTTATTGGTATACCATCCAGAGATTGATGCCCGCGATCGCGTAGGGGCAACAGCCCTCATGTGGGCAGCAGCTCGCGGCCATACAGAAATCTGCAAAATGCTTTTGCAAGCTGGTGCCAGAACCGACTATAGCAACTACGGTGGTTTGACAGCCGCCGCCATCGCAGAGTTTAACGGCGACTGGGAAGTAGTGCAATTGCTCGATGCTAGCAGCGTCAAAGATTGAGATGATATTTGGAGGCAACTGGAAAACCAACCAAAACCAAAATTGCAAAAACTTAAAGCTTGGAAGTATGGCTGGCCACGTTGTTGAAATTTAAAGAAAAGCTGAAACAATCACTATCTAGATTGGATTTTATCCTAGAATTGGCTAAGTTTCTACTAGGTCGCCGAAAAGCTTAAAAGTATTTCAGATCTTAGACAAGGGGGCACTCGTGAAACGTACTCGTTGGTGGTTACTAGGTTTGAGCGTTATCGTCGCAGCAAGCATCCCCACCGCTGCTGCGGCTATGGAAACCATCCAAACCACAACTGCTTCCATACCAATGGATGGGATCGTGTTTGCTCAACAGGAACAAACTCCCGATTTGATAACCAATGTGTCGAATGCTTGGCAAACTTTTGTAGAAAGCGGTCAAGTCTGGGCCTTGCTCATTGGCATTTTTATAGGGTGGTTCTTTCGCGGAATTGTTCGGATTTAGGTTTTTACTGGAAATTTAACCGTTCAATTGCGATCGCCCGAAGCTAAATTTGGCCAATTCGGGGAATTTTTTGCCAAATTTCCGTACAAATCGCCAGAAATAGCCATTTTGCCCGCAACGGAGGAAAACGTGACGAAACAGCCCCATCCATCCCCCTCTCCATCAGAACCTAAAACTTGGAGCCAGCGATTTGAAAGTGCGTTGCATCCAGCGATCGCGCGTTTTAATGCCAGTATTGGTTTTGATATCCAACTGATCGAATACGACCTCACCGGTTCCGTTGCCCATGCCAAAATGCTTGCCAAAACCGGGATGATTTCTGCGGAAGAGGGCGAACAGTTAGTAGCCGGTTTGGAAAAAATCCGCCAAGAATACCGACGTGGGGAATTTCAGCCTGGCGTAGACGCAGAAGATATCCACTTTGCCGTAGAACATCGCCTAACGGAAATTGTGGGCGACACTGGGAAAAAACTCCATACCGGGCGATCGCGCAACGACCAAATTGGTACAGACTTGCGCCTCTACGTGCGCGATCGTATTGACAATATCCAAAGCCAACTACGGCAGCTGCAAACCGTGCTTTTGGATATTGGCGAGAAACATGTAGAAACCATTATCCCTGGTTATACGCACCTACAACGCGCCCAGCCCATTAGCCTTGCCCACCATTTACTGGCTTATTTTCAAATGTTTCAGCGAGATGTGGAACGTTTGAGCGACGTTCGCCGGCGCACCAATATTTCTCCGTTGGGTTGCGGTGCCCTGGCAGGAACCACTTTTCCCATTGACCGCCATTACAGTGCCGAACTGTTGGGATTTGAACGCTTGTACGAAAACAGCCTCGATGGGGTCAGCGATCGCGATTTTGCCGTTGAATTTCTCAATGCTGCTAGTCTGATTGTGACCCACCTGAGCCGTTTGAGCGAAGAAATTATCATCTGGGCATCCACCGAATTTCATTTTGTCACGCTTCAGGATAGCTGTGCCACCGGTTCCAGCATCATGCCACAAAAGAAAAATCCCGACGTTCCCGAACTCATACGTGGTAAAACCGGGCGCGTTTTTGGGCATTTGCAGTCGCTGTTGGTTTTGTTAAAAGGGTTGCCTTTGGCTTACAACAAAGACCTGCAAGAAGACAAAGAAGCCGTCTTTGATGCCACCAACACCACCGAAGCCTGTTTGGAAGCCATGACGATTTTGATGGCAGAAGGTATTTCTTTCCATACGCCACGTCTCGCCGAAGCCGTTGCCGGTGACTTTTCCAACGCTACCGATGTGGCTGATTATTTAGCTAATAAAGGCGTTCCCTTCCGCCAAGCCTACAATTTGGTCGGCAAAGTGGTGAAAACTTGTTTGGCATCCGGAAAATTGCTCAAGGATCTCAGTTTGCAAGAATGGCAAGAACTCCATCCTGCCTTTGAATCTGATATTTACGAAGCAATTTCACCATCAGCCGTCGTCTCCAGACGCAACAGCTACGGAGGAACTGGCTTCGAACAAGTACGAGCAGCGTTGCAGAGAGCGCGGGCAGTTTTGCAGGAGTAGGAGCTTGGAAAATGGACAAGTACAATCAATGGTTTTATCCGACGCCCCGAAACCCGGATGTTCCCATGCTTCTCTTCCAAAATCCCCCCGAACTTGACCGAATTTGATAGTATCTGTTTTAGCTTTGGAAAAGACTATTTTTGTTTCCAAACCAAGACATTTTGCTGAACCTGCCATCTGGGACTGGCTGAAACCACTGGTATAGGAGATTTCCCATGCACCCTTTGGTAAACCTGATTTCCTTGTTAGGAATTGTTTTTTTGTGCTTCGTGGCGTGGTTGGGTTCGGAAAACCGCAGCTACATCCCCTGGAAGGTCATGATTTGGGGAATTGGCTTGCAAATGGCTGTGGGATTGTTTGTATTTATTCTGCCCACCCGAGATGCTATTGCCCAGCTCAACAACCTATTAAACGTCATCCTAGATGCCTCAGAAGCCGGGTCTAGATTTCTATTTACTGAGTTATTCGTTCCCGATCCCAACGAATCTCCCCCAGGTCCTGGACCTGCTGGTCGCTGGATTGTACGGGCAGTAGGTGTGCCTTACGTTGCGATTCCTGGCGACACGATCGGACCGGATAATATCGAAACTGGATATATCCTGGCTTTTCGCGCACTTCCCCAAGTGATTTTTTTCTCGGCTTTGGTGGCTTTGCTCTATCGATTGAACATCATTCAGCCAGTGGTAAGGGGATTTGCATGGATCTTTGAAAGAACTATGCGCATTAGCGGTGCTGAATCTCTTTCCGGTGCTGCTAATATTTTTGTGGGCATTGAATCTGCGATCGCGGTCAAACCCTTTTTGTTGGATATGACCCGCAGCGAATTATGTGCCATTTTGAGCAGCTGCTTTGGCTCCATTGCTTCCTCAGTTTTGGCTCTGTATGCGGGCATTTTACGACCCACTTTCCCGGCAATTACCGGACATTTGGTCTCTGCGTCCATCATGACCATTCCGGCTTGTTTTGTGATGGCGAAACTGCTAGTTCCCGAGACCGATGTTCCCAAAACGTTAGGACACATTCCCGAAGAAAAAGCCGAAGAGGAAGAAAGCGATGAAGAAGATAACGGAAATGCCCAGAAAAAACAATCCAATCCTATAGATAGTTTAATTTTGGGCGCTCTCGACGGTGTCAAAATGGCAGTGGGCATTGCCGCTACCATTATTGCCATTTTGGGATTGGTTGCTTTGGTCAATGCCTTTTTTGATGGTCTGGCAGGAATGGCAACCAGCGATAATCCCATCATTCAGTCCATCGGTCAAATTTTCCAACACATCACCATTGCCAATCTGTTGGGAATGTTATTCCTACCGTTCACATTTTTCACTGGTGTATCCCTGGATTGGCACGAACTTTGGCAAGCTTCTCTGTTGGTTGGCAGGCGACTGTTTGAAACCAGCATTCCTCCCTATTTGAAGCTAGCCGACCTATCTCAAACTGGAGAAATTACCGATCGCACCATGCTGGTTGTCAGCTACACTCTCTGCGGTTTTACCCACTTGGCTTCTTATGGAATTTTTGTGGGGGGATTGTCTGGTTTGATTCCTTCGCGGCGTTCGGAAGTGGCTTCGCTCGGATTTAAGGCTTTGTGGGCAGGTACCCTCGCTACCCTCATGACTGGCTGCGTTGCCGGATTGTTCGATTTTGGCAATCCTGCAGTTTTGGGTAAATAGCAAGTTGGCAATTTTTGAGATTAATAGCAATTTGGCTGAATTACCACAATAGGAGGAACTGTGAAACGAAATCGATGGTGGCCGATTGCGTTAGGTTTGGTAACAGCGATCGCTGTTACTTTGATGGGGCAACCTTGGCATCGTGGCGAATTAGCCAAGATTCTCCCTTTTGGGGAATTGGTTCAAGCACAATCTCCTTCCCCTTCCCCATCTCCATCTCCAGAAAGTTCGCCAGAAGCTTCCCCGTCTCCTTCCCCACCAAGTGAATTGAAAACCAACAACCAAACCACAACGCCCATACTTGAAGTTCCTGGCGGTCCTCCCATTGATGAAGAAAAATCTCCTTATAAAGACCCTGACGATAGATTTCAAGTGGGAATCTTGGAAAACTTCAACGTCAAAACCATCCGAGATGTTCTGCTAATCGAATCTTCCGACGGAAAACTAGCCTATACGGTAGGAGTGCAACCACGTGTTGTCGAGAGCGAACTATCCCCTGCCACTTTAGCTCAAATTAGTGTTGAGTATTTTCAGAGGGGAGAAGGATTTGTGCCGGATACCGAACAAAGTCTACCCAATGGAAATATCATCATTCCTTGGGAAGGTACGCTAACTCAGGGGAGAAACACTGAAACCATTAGTGGCAAAATTTTTACCAAACAGCTGGAGAACAACAACGTTCTCATGCTGATGGTTTCTGCCACAGAAGCCAGACGCAGCGAGGTAGACGGTATCCTCAAAGTTTTGATTCCCACGTTGAAATTGCCAACTGACGATCGATCCTCCCAGTAAG
Source organism: uncultured Geitlerinema sp. (assembly GCA_964477525.1). GTDB lineage: Bacteria > Cyanobacteriota > Cyanobacteriia > Cyanobacteriales > PCC-9228 > PCC-9228. The sequence continues at coordinate 13,227 of CAYZHY010000028.1, forward strand.
GTAGTTGTGGGGGTTCTAAATTTTTAAATAGCCGATTAGTTGGGACAATTCCTCTTCCTGAAGTTCTCCTACCAAACGACGAGTTGGTGGCGGCCATACTTTGACAAAGGTAGGCGTCGCCGAAATTTGATTCTTTTCTGCTTCTTCTGGATGCTTGACAATGTCAATAATTTTTAGGGTATAGGGACATCCCAAAGATTGTTCCAATACATCGTGCAAGCGGGCAAGCGTTGTTTCCGTCAGTTTATTGTTCCCGGAAACAAACAAACGAAAAACGCATCCTGAGGTATTGGACTTTTGAGAATCTTTGGACAAGCATCTGGATTCTGGGGAAGCGTAACTTAAATTGCCTTGGGCATTTACTTTTACTACCAAATCGTGACTTTCCCACAGCTGTGCAAAGCGATCGCGATACGTCTGTAAAACCAACGGATGGCAAGTTTCCTCCGTACGCGGTGCCGGATGCCAAATCAAATCGCGATCGTCAAAAAGCAAGTTGAGTAGCGCTCGATATCGCAATACCAAAGGATACGCTTCTGCATATACCCGCAATTGTTGCGTTTGCGGGTCGATCCAACGGTCTACCGTTGCTGTATAGCATGGAATTAGAAAATGAGGGGGTTCGGGCAAACCTAAAAGTCTTTGTAGGGCCAAACAAAGTTGTAAGTGCCACTGACCTTGTTTGTTGGCATCGACCCCATAAACCAGATCGCCTCCCGGCGTAAATAGGGCAATTCCCTTATAGGTTCGCGGCAAGCTTGGTGTCGCTTCACTCAAGGTATGGATTCGGTTATTGCGATAAATTTTTACATAGGAAAATACGGCACCACCGGCTAAGTTTTCTTACCCGATTTGGGAGATTACTAACCTCATTTGCCACTTGTATGTAGATAATGGCCATCGTTGGCTCTTGGTATAACTGAAATATGAGGTTGCCTGGTTAGACCCTACCTCGCAAGAACTGAGCCATTTCATTGGGAGTCGGGGAGTTAGCCAAAGCTGTTTCCTCGGTAATACGCCCTTCCTGGTATAACTTGAGCAAGGATTTATTCATGGTGGTCATGCCTTCAAACTCGGAACGTAGCATAATAGGCTCAATTTCATCCAGTTTCCCTTCCATAATATATTCTTTAATTGCATCGGTAGCAATTAAAATATCGTGGAAACCAGTCCTTTTACCATCTGTGGTTTTGCACAATCCCTGAGCAATGATTCCTACTAACGATTCCGCCAAGGAAACTCGAATCGCAGAGTGTTCGTGGGGCGGGAACATGCCTAAAATCCGTTCGATGGTTTTTACGGCACTGTTGGTGTGTAGGGTTCCAGCAACCAAGTGACCGGTAGCAGCTGCTTTCAGAGCAATTTTCATGGTTTCTGCGTCCCGAATTTCCCCCACCAAAATTACGTCGGGGTCTTGTCGCAGGGCACCTTTGAGGGCATTGAAAAACTCTAAGGTATGGCGACCGACTTCCCGGTGTTTGATGAGCGATTTTTGGCTCTTGTGAACAAACTCCACCGGATCTTCAATAGTGATAATATGGTGAGCCATATTCTTGTTCATATAATCGAACATGGCCGCCATGGTGGTTGATTTGCCGGAACCTGTAGGTCCGGTTACCAAAATCAGGCCTTTATGGGCGTGGCAGATATCTTTAAATACAGGAGGTAGTTTTAACTCTTCCATGGTAAGGATTTTGGAACCAATCAATCGCATAACCATGGAAGGTCCCCGCAAAGAATCAAAAATGTTGATCCGAAGGCGTACGTAGCCTAAATCGGCAGCACCATCAAAATCTAGATTCTCTTGAAATTGACGGATTTCGTCGTCGGTAAGCACCTCCCGCAACCAGCTCATGAAGGTATCCAAATCGGTTTCTGGATAGTCTTCAATGGGCGTAATGTCCCCGCGTTTGCGGAATCGAGGGATTTCTCCTACGCCCACGTGGATATCGGAACACCCTTCTGATTCCGCTCTTTTAATAATATCCAATAAAGTTGGCTGTCCGTCGCCAGCTCCTTCACTAGACGTTTGTGGCGGTGCTGGCTGTCGGTTGCCTGAAGGTGAGGGAGGTGCTGGTGGTTTGCCTTTGGCTTTGTTGCCGCCAGCAGGAGGTGCCGGTGGACGTGGCGGCGGTGGTGGTGGAGAAGGACGTTTGGACTGCGCCATAATAGGAAAATTCCTTGATACTTTCGCTGCAATTGTTTCCCAAAATCTGGGTTACCGGTATTTTAGCTTAGAGAAGAAAGAGCGTTTGGCAATTTTTTCGTTTCTTGTTTTATACTAACGAACCCCAAAAACTTTAGGCAGTATCGAATCGCAACAATACCACCAACCCGATCCTAGTTTTAGCGCCAGTTGTGGCTGAATCGAGTTATTTGGTTTCAGAACTCGATGGGATGGGTGAGGATTGGCTGGAACGTAAAAATTGTAGCAATTCTCGATTGACTGTTTGGGGAACTTCTTGTTGGATCCAATGACCACACTGGGAAATGAGTTTGAGTTGAAAGGAAGCAGCACAAGTATCCCCCAAGCCGGCGGTCATTTTGTGGCTCCAAAAAGAATCATCCTCTCCCCACAAAACCAGGGTGGGAACGGAGATGGGATGGTGCCATTGACGGCGATTTTGCAACCAGGTTTGTGGAGAAAATAGGTAGCGATAGCATCGAACAACAGCTGCAATCACGCCGGGTTTGGCCAGTGCGGCTTGATAAATTTGATTGTTTTCGGCGGTAAAGGCCCCTTTGCGGGTGGCGAGTCCGCGAAACAAATTGGTGACGAAGGTAGATAAATTCTTTTGTAAAATCCATTCCGGGATAGCTGGAAGTTGCATGGCTAGGAAATACCAGCTTTTGCTGAGTTGGTCGATGTTGCCGGTTATTTCCTGCAAGAGATTTTTGGGATGGGGGGCGTTGAGGACGGTGAGCGTCTGCAACCATTGAGGGGCATGATGGGCTAAGTGCCAAGCGATCGCGCCTCCCCAGTCGTGACCGACCACGTGGGCGCGTTGGTATCCCAAACTGGCAATCAATCCCTGAATATCTTTACTGAGCGTATCGAAGTCATACCCTTGCGTGGGTTTGTCCGATTCGTTATATCCTCGCAAATCGGGAACCACAACTTTGAAATAACGCGCCAAGGAGGGAATTTGGTAGCGCCAAGAGTACCAAAACTCCGGACATCCATGCAACAGAACTACCAAATCTCCTTCTCCCTGGGTAACGTAGTGCAAACGCACTCGATCGATCTGCACGAATTGATGCTGCCATCTAGCGACTAAGTTGCTCATAATTCAAACGAGTGTTTCCTGGTATTAGAAAGGGTTAGAACAGAATTTCTTTCCAACCAACAGTGTATGTCTCCTATGTTTAATTTTCCCAGGAAACGTGGCGTTTATCCACTGAGCTAGTAGGTAGCTAAAGTTTCTTGGTTTTGCGTGCACATTTCGTTCTTAACCGTATTGGCAAGTTCTTGCAACTGGTTGATGGCTTCCGCACCCTCTAGCTTCATCAATTCGCGATCGTCGTGCATTTCGGTCCAGGTAATGCCGTAATCAGATACCAGAAAACGAATTAAGTGGTTGTCTCCCAAGCTGACCATGAAGGAAGCACTGTTCATTTGCCCTCCACAGGTGTAGCAGGAGGCAAGATAACCACGGCGTTCTAGGACAGTGGCTAGTGCCTGCAAGCTCATTACTAGGTCTTTCACGAATTGACGATGTTGTTCTGCAAGTCGTACAAACAATTGGCTCCTCCAAGTAACTACACCTGAATCATTCTAAAACTTTCTTATTTTTTCTTAACAACCTGTCTGGCTTCCCGTCATCTTGGTTGTAGAATGCCCAACTCTTTCAGCACTAGCAACACCTTAACGAACTTTCCATCTGGGAAAAGTATTTGAGACCACACGATGGAGAAATCACTATGGCGACCCAGCGATTCGTCAAACGATTCTCCTTCTCTAGAAAATGAAGAACCCAAAACTAGGGATTGATGGGCCGATGGCTACGAAATCAAAGTGGAAGCCGCAGATGTGGTATTCTACCCAAAATTCGAGTTTTGGGCGATCGCCAATTCCCTAATTTTAGGGATAGCAGGTTTTCTGAGATTGTTCCTAAAGAATTCTTGATTTTATTGTAAAATTCTTTAGCAAAATAAACAAATCGTTTTATAGTTATATAAACTATAAAAACCTCTAAAAGTCCATTAGCAAAGAAATGGAGACGGAGATGCCGTCCCCATCCCAGCCAAACCTGGGTTGTTTTCGATCGCAAGATGGTTGCTTGCAGATGCAGACAAACCAGCAAAGGTGGTCATCTTGCCACATCCCACCATCCCAAAGTAGGTCCAATAAACAAGACCGTTACCCAAGTAACAACCAAAATACCAATACCGACCCAAGCGCCCCTAGTACTCCATTTCACAAAGCGCCTAGCTTGTGTTTTGGTTACCGGTAACCAGGGAAAAATGTAAGGTTCTTTGCCGTATTTGTCGCCTAAAGCTTCTTTGCGACGTTTTGCTTCACCCATAATTTCCTAAAACCACATAACACATTAGATTCTCAATCCTATTTCTGATGGTATCGCCTTCATAGCTCCTAGCGCCAAAATTTTGTGAAACGACCTAGCTTGTGGTTTTTTTAACTCCAACCTGAGGAAATAGGCTAGCATCTACCGAATTCAAACGTACGTGGGGACTTAAAGCCGATAGCACTTGCGTGCCGTAGCTGCGATGGAGAACGCGGTTGTCGAGCAAAGCCACAATGCCTTGTACCTCGCGCACTGGTGCAACTGCCCGTTGTAACTCTTGCAGTGCCTCTGGCAGCAAATACAGACGAAACCAATTTTGTCGGTGGCGTTTGTAATAAGCTACCCGACCAGCTACTAAGGGATTTTCCAAAGAGGGTAAAGGCAGCGTCGAGATAACCAATAAACTGGGTGTTGGTAAAACTTCTTGGTGGTGGCGCCAAAATTCCCAACCAGTTACCAAAATATCGCGATCGCCGCAGGAAGTAGATTCCAAATGTACCCGCGAACCGTACTCTGCCGCTAAAGCTGAACCCACTTGCTTTCTCAAGGGAATATCGCCCACCACAATTACTGCCAAGCCACTGTCAGCTTCGCTTTGCAAAGCCAACAAATACTGAATTTCCGAGTACAAAGCATGGCAAAAGCGCTGGGTATTGGGCAATGGCAAACCATCGCGCATGTAAAGTTGGATCGGTTCGTGGTGGCGGTCAGGAGAAAACTTAACGCAGGTCACATCTGGCAAACCAATTTGCTGGCGAAACAGTGGCGCTTGGGTATCCGGTTCCAATGACCCACCAATCAAAACCACCGGTTGCTGTTTCCAAACCGATTCCAAATAACTCGCCAGTTCTACTGGGGCAGCGAACAGAGAAAAATAGCCGTAATTGCGGTCCAAACGCACGCCATACATCCAATTGGATATGGTTTGCGCGCGGGGAAATTGCTGCCAGGCAGCCGGCAAGTTTTGTTGAGAAAGTTGTTGTTGTAGCCTTCGTAAAATTCCCAACTCGTCGCTATCCAACAGATGGCACTGATAGGGATTGGCGGGATGTTGGAACAGAGCTTTGGTTAATTGAGCGCGGCCATCGCGTATGGTATCGGCCCAATTTGGTAAAAAACGAACCAATTCATCCCAATCTTCCGGTTTCAGCGATACGGTCAGCTGCTGAAATGCCCATTCTTTGACATCATCGACGCCATCGAGGATAGTGGGAATACCTTGGGGAAATCGATTTTCTCCAAACAAGCGATCGCGCATCCAAACTTCCGGCGATGTTACCACCAACCCCGAAAATTTGGCTTCATCGAGAGAATCGCTTGCCACCACTGGTTTGGTGGTTGCATTCCAATCTTGCAGGCGCGGAATTTCAATATCGAGCAGTTGTTGGTGCCAGTGTTCTGGAACGACCAAAATGACTGGTTCCGGCCACATTAACACCGACATTAAATAGCTCAGGCGATGTCGCGCCGCGATGGTCGGTGGCAAGCCTGTTTGAATCAATGCACTACGACCCAAGCGTAAAGCACGCGCTACCAACCGAGCCATGGTCAAGTGGTGCGGCCATTGAGAAGATAGCGGTAGCGTCGGTGTTTGCCGCTCCGAGCGCAGAAATTCCCGTAGTTGTTCGTGTACTTTTGCTTCGATGGGCACGATTAAGTTCTAAAAATTTCTTATGCAAAACAACAACTTCAACTATTTCTAGCTCGCTGGTTCGGTGATGCCAACTGATACTTCGGCAAGCTCAGTACGAGCTCTGCGTGCGGCTTATTTGGTCGGTAATGGGTTCTGTGTGTGACGGAGGGGACTGGCCTTTATAATACTACCTTTTCCCAGTTTTCATCAAAACTCCGAAAAGCAACCCATCATGCCCTGAGTCTTGGGATTTTCTATTGATTTGCCGGAATGCTAGCTAGCATTTTTGTTCGTCATAGAAGCATTCGGTTGCATGACCTGTAATTGTAGGTATTTGGGGCTTCGGGAGCTGGGAGAAAAAATTTTATTGTACCTTTCCATCTCCCACGTTTGGTCAATACCGATTTTCTGGGGGAAAAAAGCGATCGCGAATTTGTCGGGTTTGTTCCAATGTAGCTTCCAAGCCCGACCAATCCCGGTTTTCTATGCTTTCAATACAATTATTGAGGCGATCGCGATAGGCATAGAGAGCTTGCAGTACGTGGTGCTGGTTGTATTTTGCCATCATTACGCCCAGTTCTGGATAACCACCCCCTACCCGGGAAGTATCGTAAAAACCGCTACTGGCTAACTTGTACGCCAAATCCAATACTTGGCTGTTAGATTCGCTGCTACAAGCCCCCAGCAAACTGGCACTTACCATAACCGGCAAATGGGAAATCCAAGCAACGGCGCGGTCGTGGTCGGCGGGGGAACATTGGTATACCCACGAGTGAAGCGATCGCGCAATTTCCTCTACTTTGGCTATGCTGGCTTCGGGGGTACTGGATACGGGAGTAATAACATAAGGGCGATTCACAAACAAATCTTTTTGGGCAGCTTCGATACCATTTTCTGCTTTGCCAGCCATGGGATGTGCCGGTACAAAGTTCGACCACAATGGCGTAGCCGCATCCACAACTGCCTGTTTCACCGACCCCACATCTGTCAAAATTGTATTCGGATCTAAAAAAGGCTGCAATTGCTTGACCACCGGTGCGATCGCTTCAATCGGCGTACATAAAAAAATAATTTCTGCTGGTGCCAAAATGGATGGATCTACACTAGCGCCATCGACAGCACCAAAAGACACGGCGCGATCGCAGGTATCCTGACGGCGGCTGAATCCTACCACTTGATAACCGCGACTGCGCAAATCCAATCCCAAACAACCGCCGATTAATCCCAAACCAACAATACCAATGGTACTCATTTATTCTTCACGAAGTTATTGACATAGTGGGAGCCTACCGAGGCTGGGAGCCTGGGAGATCGAAAAGTACGATCGATGGTTTTCTACCATGCCCCGAAGCTCCTCTTCCAAAATCCAGCTTTTCAAAGTATCACAATTCAAAACCGATTTGGCGATGTCTTATTTTTCTTCTAGTAACGATTTTTTAGAGGGAACGGTTTGTATTTGGCAGATAGAGCTTAGCGAATCTGTTGACGTAACGCCCTATTTGCCCATGCTTTCGGCGGAGGAACGGGAAAAAGCTGCCCGATTTCGCTTCCATCGCGATCGCTGTTTTTACGTACTTGCCCACGCTGGCTTGCGGCAAATTTTAGCAGGATATTTAAACATCCCAGCACCAGAAATCACCTTTGTACAGCAAGAACGCGGCAAGCCCCAACTAGCAGGTGGGTTGAAAGGATCGGGCATCCAATTTAACTTATCCCATACGCAAAACTTAGCACTGGTTGCTGTAGCGAAAGATACACCAGTGGGGATTGATGTGGAAAAAATACGCCCGATGAAGGATCTGCAACGCTTGAGCGAACGGTTTTTTACAGCTGCAGAAGCCCAAGCGATCGCCAATTTACCATCCGAACAGCAACAGCAGGTTTTTTTTGAAATTTGGACCCGCAAAGAAGCTTATCTCAAAGGCATTGGTTGCGGCTTGGCTGGTGCCTTAAATCGGGTGGAAGTATCGGTTGCTCCCCACGAAGCAACCAAAATCGAGCGCCTCGATGGGGTCGTGGCTGCCAATTCTCCCTGGCAAGTTCAAGCCGTTTGCCTGCCGGTTGGATATGTGGGAGCTATGGCTATTCGCGATCGTCGGGCAGTGCACATGGCATATCGTGCCCTCGATGCCCAACTTAACCCAATTCCGGTAACATTCCCGGTTCCAGAAGCGTCGCCAGCATCCGATGCATATCCGAGGGATTGGTGGTAGAAGTACCAAACTGACGTACCACCAAACTTGCTGCCAAATTTCCCAAAATTGCAGCCTCGGTGGCAGAAGCTTGCAAAGCCAACCCCATGCTCAAAGCTGCCACCACCGTATCGCCAGCCCCGGTAACGTCAAAGACATCCGTACGGTTGAAAGCTGGGATGTATTCGTGGTTCCCCCAAGCGTCGAACAAACTCATGCCGGCATCCCCACGGGTAAGCAATATATACTTCGCCTGGCTCATTTCGATTAAATCTTTGCCAGCACGATCCAAACTTTCCGGGGTATCAATGGCATATCCCACCGCCAGTTCGGCTTCTGGGAGATTGGGGGTAAACAGGGTTGCCCCGCGATAGCGTTCTAGATGTTTCTGGGTATCGACAATGGTGAGAGGATGGGATAAAGCAGCACCGATGGTGGTTGGTGCCAGCACACCTTCCCCATAATCAGAGCAAACCACTGCATCTACCGTATCGATTTGTTGGTGAATGTAGTCAGCGAGAGCTTGCAGAGACTCCTGAGAAGGAGGAACATCGGATTTGCGATCGATGCGAACCACCTGTTGGGTTACTGATTGGCGGGCGTGGGCAGAAACGCGGGTTTTGGTCACTGTAGGGCGATCGCGATCGGGAAAAATCCCTTCCACATCCACCCCTACTTCGGAAAAAATCCGTTTCAAGGCTTCCCCCTGCTGGTCTTGACCCACCAACCCAGCAACTTTCACCCGAGCGCCCAGTTTGGCTAAATTGTACACGGCATTGGCACCACCGCCGGGAACTTGTTGGGTGGTTTCGTGGCGAACGATCAACACCGGGGCTTCGCGGGAAAGGCGTTCCACCTGACCGGTTAAAAATTCATCTAGAGTTAAATCGCCAACCACCAAAATACGGGGTTGGTGAAAATTCGCCAGCAAATCGAACAAGCGATCGCTGTTACTGCGCAAGCGCTCGGCAAACTTAGAATCTATCCCCATATTTTCACTTTCTCAGCGTTCTAGAAAACCAAATTTCAATAGGTTTCTATTTTAATTTTTGTTTGATAAACGTCATCATTTGGGACAGTTGTTTTTTCAGAGTAGCCACTTCTTTTTCTAAATTGGCTACTTTCTGTTGGAGTTCTTGTACTTGTTGGTTGCTTCCTTGACCGCTTGCTGCTGGCGCTGGGGCAGGAGCCTCAGATTTTTGTTGGGATTTTTGTTGGGCTGGTTGTTTGGATGCAGGGCGTTTTTTCGCCTTTGCCATGGCGGATTTTATAGCGTTAATGAGGGCTTTTTTTTCGAAGGGTTTTTCAATAAATTCAAAATATTCAAAAGGTTCGGGAATTTTTTCCACTACCTCTTCCTTACGCCCCGACATCAATACCAAAGGAATGGTACGCAAGTGGGGATCGGCTTGAATTTGTTGGTACACTTCCCAACCATTGACTTTGGGCAGAAGGAAATCCAGCATAATCAGGTTGGGATGACCTTCGCGAATTAACCTCAGTCCTTCTTCGCCATCTTTCGCTTGTAGAACCTCAAAGTTCCCCGGCGGTAGCATTTCTTTGACCATTTTTTGGATGACGCGGCTGTCATCGATAACGAGAATTTTGTGCGCTGCCACGGCTGACTCCTCTGCTGGTTTTTAGGTAGTGAACGTTCAATCGGTTGGTTTTGGTAAAGCTTTCCCCTATCTATGTTGCCAACAAACAGGGAATCGCTAAAGCCTGATGGCTCTGAGTGCTTTGGTTTGCTAGCTGTGATGGAGTACTAGCAAATGGTACTTGCTGACATTCTCTTCCTAGTGTATCAGGGGCGTACCGAGCTTGAGAGCTTGGGTGCGTACCGAGCTTGAGAGAGAATAGCAAATTTGGCTTTAGAAACATTTGAAATGAGAAACTTTTAATGGCGAACAAACAGAGCGAACGGAGATTTTTGGTCATGGATAGCGTTTTCATGAACTTGTGAATACTTCTAGAAGTTAGGGCCAACCATGTCCCCCCGAAATTGCTTAAAGGCGTTCGCCTCTCCACCATCGATATGTAAATAAATTATATAAAAACACGATGTTCGGTCTTATACGAACGTATTTTGAGAACCATGGTAACTTCATTGCAAATGTAAACATTGTTCGTTCTTCTGGGCGAACGTACGTTTCTTTATAAAATGATTTTATATTTTTTGAGAAAAGATCTATTTATATTTAATTTAATTTACCATACAATCGCTCCATAAATTGTACTTCTAACAACCAACAAATTTCCCACACGGAAACAGCCCCCCATCGCTCCCCATCAATGGTTGAATGCTATCTTATAAAGACTTGGGATGGTTGAGGCGATCGCCACAGCCAATCCATAGTGTAGATAGTGAAAGTTTGTTGCTATTTTATGTCTACCAGTACCAATTCTGCTTCTCGTCGAGAACAGTTACGTCAGGAAATTGCGGCCATGCCCGACTGGTTGCGCCGACCCGTGGGCAACGCCAGCGACATTTCCGCCGTACAGCAAGTTATCAAAAAACAAGGCATCCATACCATTTGCGAGGAAGGTCGCTGCCCCAATCGCGGCGAATGCTACGCTCGCAAAACCGCTACCTTTCTGCTAATGGGGGCTACGTGTACCAGGTCTTGTGCTTTTTGTCAAGTAGATAAAGGCCATGCACCCATGCCTTTAGACCCCGAGGAACCGCGCAAAGTGGCAGAAGCCGTCCAAACCTTGGGCTTGAAATACGTGGTCCTAACTTCCGTAGCCCGGGACGATCTGGCAGACGGTGGCGCTAGCGTTTTCGTAAACACCATGGAAGCCATTCGCCAGCGCAATCCCCAAACCGGCATTGAGGTGCTAACCCCGGACTTCTGGGGCGGCAAAACAGCCACACACACACCAGCCGAACTGCAACGGCAGCGGGTAGAAACGGTGACCCAAGCCCAACCAGCTTGCTTCAACCACAACATTGAAACCGTTGCCCGGCTGCAAGGTCCGGTGCGCCGGGGGGCGCGCTACGATCGCTCCTTGGAAGTTTTGCGATTGGTCAAAGAATTCGACCCTTCCATTCCCACCAAATCCGGGTTGATGCTGGGGCATGGCGAAACCGAAGAAGAAATTATGGAAGCGATGCGCGACTTAAGGGCAGTCGATTGCGATCGCATTACCATCGGTCAGTACATGCGCCCCTCCTTGGACCATCTCCCAGTCCAAGAATACTGGACGCCAGAATCTTTCGATCGGTTGGGTCAAATAGCCCGGGAAATGGGCTTTTCCCACGTACGTTCCGGTCCTTTGGTCCGCAGTTCTTACCACGCCGGCGACGAATCTTAAACCAGAATTTGCGTCCTATGTAATATAGGCAACAGAATCACCTAGACTATGAAATCAAAGCTTCTAGGTTGAAGACCCTTGGTTGGGGCGAACGGTGGTGCAGCCGTTTGCCCTAACATCAAACCATATTGATTCTAGTTGCCAGGAGACTTAGCCAACATGGGAATTCACAAAAACAAACCAACCCGCAAATTCATGGCTTTGGCGGCTACTCTTGTCGCCGGTGGCTTGCTGTCTGCCTGCGGTACCACTACCGACACCGGTCAAAATGGTAGTACCCAAGGAGGAGGCGAAGGACTCAAAATTGGTTCCTTGCTGCCCGCCACTGGCGATTTATCATCCATTGGTCAGTACATGATCGAAGCCCTTCCCGTTTTGGTCGAGAGGGTCAACGACGAATGCGGCGGTGTCAATGGTTCCCCCGTCAACCTGGTTACCGAAGATTCGCAAACCGAACCGGCTGCCGCTGCGGAAGCCATGACCAAGCTGACAGAAGTCGATAACGTCGCTGGTGTGGTGGGGGCTTTTGGCAGTAGCATTTCCAACGCTGCCGTGGATATTGCCGTTCGCAACCAGGTAATGATGGTTTCCCCAGGCAGTACCAGCACCATTTTTACCGAACGGGCACAAAACGGGGATTTTAACGGATACTGGGCGCGTACGGCCCCGCCAGATAGCTACCAAGCCGAGGCTTTGGCGAATTTAGCAATGGAACGCGGTTACGAAAGAGTGTCTACAGCCGTTATCAACAACGATTACGGCGTTGGCTTTGAAGAAGAATTCGTTCCTGCTTTCCAAGAAATGGGAGGAACAGTTGTTAACGACGGCAATCCGGTACGCTACGATCCCAAAGCCACCACCTTTGAATCGGAAGCCACGGCCGCTTTTTCCGACAATCCCGATGCCGTAATGGGGGTTCTGTACGTAGAAACCGGCGCTTTGTTCTTAAAAGCTGCTTACCAACAGGGATTGATGCAAGACAGCCAAATTCTGCTGACCGACGGCGTTTACTCCGGTGAATTTCCAGAAAAAGTCGGCCAAAACGAACAAGGCGAGTATATTTTAGAAGGTGCTTTGGGCACAACTATTGGCGCTGGCGGACCGGGATTGGAACAGCTACAAAAAGCTTTGGGTGAAGAACCGGAAGCTTTCGTTGCCCATACCTGGGATGCGGGGGCCTTGATGATGTTGGCGGCAGAAGCGGCCGATGCCAATACCGGAGAAGCGATTAAAAACAATCTCCGCGCGGTTTCCAATCCTGAAGGTCAAGAAGTTAGCGATGTTTGCCAGGCTTTAGAACTGCTACGCAACGACGAGGAAATTAACTACCAAGGGGCTAGTTCTCGCGTCGATATTGACGATTTGGGCAACGTTCGTGGCGTTTACGATGTTTGGACGGTTAACGAAGATGGCAGCCTGGAAACCGTGGAAAAAATCGACGTACAACAACAGCAACAAGGGTAGGATGTTGGCTGCTGGTTCTATCCGCCTAGATACAATTCCCCTACTTTCGGATTGTCAAGCAATTCTTGACCCCGACCGGAAAAGCGATCGCTTCCCGATTCCATAACATAACCCCGATGGGACATTTGGAGGGCTTTGCGAGCATTTTGTTCTACCAACATAATCCCAATTCCCTGTTTGTTGATGGCTTGAATTTGTTCGAAGACATTGTTAACCAAAATCGGCGACAGAGCAGCCGATGGTTCGTCTAAAATCATCATATCGGGTTCCAGCATTAAAGCTTTTCCCATCGCCAACATTTGCCGTTCGCCACCAGAGAGGGTACCCGCTAGCTGGTGGCGGCGTTTTTTCAAGGCATCAAACATGGTAAAAACCCGGTCTTTGAGAGGTTTGAGGGAATCTTGACGGATAAAGGCCCCCATGTCTAAATTTTCTTCGACGCTGAGGGAAGGAAAAACATTGGAAATTTGGGGAACGTAACACATGCCCTTACGAACAATTTGATTGGGTTTCAACCCTGCAATGTTTTCTCCTTTGAAGGTAATGCTGCCTTCGTGGGGCGTTAAAAGCCCAAAAATGGCTTTGGCTAAGGTGGATTTGCCAGCCCCATTGGGACCGATCACGGCTACCATTTCTCCAGGAAACAGGGAAAAATTGACCCCTTGTAGAATATTGAGGTCTTTGAAGTAGCCGGCATACACATTTTCAACGTTGAGTAATGGGTTGGTTGTCGGTTGGGCATCTTGCATAGATAGTAAAGAAATAGGCAATAACGTTTGGGTTTGTTGGTAGCATCAAGGATACTATTATGAATTAAACCGATATTTCGGTTTCGACAGTGAAAAACTGGTTCCTTATAGAGAGGCTAAAAAACGATTGGTTGGGTATATTCAAAATTTATGGAGCTGCAAGAGTTTTTACAACTGGTGGTTAATGGTGTGGCTGTAGGTTGTATCATTGCCCTGTCGTCGGTGGGGCTGACGATTACCTACGGGGTGCTACGTTTGGTGAACTTTTCCCACGGGGATTTTTTAACGGTGGGCGCCTACATGACCCTGCTTGCCAATGGATTGGGGTTAAATGTTTGGCTTTCCATTGTGGTGGGGGCGGTTTTAGCCATTGCGATCGCATTAATTTGCGAAAAGCTGATTTGGTCGCCTTTGCGCGATGCTAGAGCGTCCATGACCACTTTGATTATTGTAGCCATTGGGTTGGCTTTGTTTTTACGCAACGGCGTCATTTTGATTTGGGGGGGCGGCAATCAATCCTACGACGTTCCTGTCGCCGAAGCTGTTGATTTTTTTGGCATTCGTTTGGCGTATTACCAGCTATTGGTAATTGCTTTAACAGCGATCGCTATTGTGGCGCTGCATTATATGTTACAGCGCACCAAAATTGGTAAAGCCATGCGTGCTGTTGCCGATAATATCGATTTGGCTAGGGTTAGCGGTATTAATGTCGAACGGGTCGCTGTCTGGACTTGGGTCATTGCCATTGGTATGACTGCTTTGGGAGGTAGTATGTACGGGTTAATGACCGCCGTACGTCCCAATATGGGTTGGTTTTTAATCCTGCCCATGTTTGCGGCTGTCATCCTTGGTGGTATTGGCAATCCCTACGGTGCCATTGCTGGGGCCTTGGTAACGGGGGTTGCCCAAGAGGCCGGTACCTACTGGCTGCCAACCGCATACAAACCAGCGATCGCCTTAGTTATTACGATCGTTGTGCTTCTGTTTCGCCCTCAAGGTATTTTCCGAGGCACCATCTGACGAGTAAATCCATAAAACCCCCAGACAAAAGCAAGCATGATTGACTATATTGTTTCTCTCGTAATTTTTACAGCCACCTACGCCCTGTTTAGTTTGGGATTAAACTTACAGTGGGGCTTTACAGGACTGATTAATTTTGGTCACATTGCTTTTATGACTTTAGGGGCGTATACCACGGTCTTGCTAAGCTTGCAGGATGTTCCCTTATTTATATCTATCATTGCCGGTGGCTCCGTGGCGGCCTTGCTGGGCTTGCTGATTGGCTTTTCGACGTTGCGGCTGCGGGAAGATTATTTAGCGATTGTCACTGTCGGGGTGGCGGAAGTGGTGCGTTTGATTGCCGTGAACGAGGCGTGGCTGACCCGCGGTCCCATGGGATTGTATGGCTTTCCCTTGCCTTTGGAAAACTACCAACCCAATATTGTAGGCAAGTTAGCCGCGATCGCGATTTTAACAGCGATTGTAGCCGTTGCGCTGTGGCGGTTGTGGCAGTGGATGTGGCCGCAAATCCAAGAAAGTTCCCGTTCTCAGTGGCGACGCAACTTACCCCTGGTCGCTAGCTATATTGTATCGCTGGTTGCCGTCTTATTTGGAATTGGCGCGATCGCCAAACAATTGAAAGCCAACCAGGTTCTCCCCGCTTGGGGATTGGGCATATTCTTACTGGTAGCCTTGGCAGCCACCGTTGGGCTGTACGTTTGGTGGGCGCGACGCATGTTTCCCCAACTACCAGAATGGCACGTCAGTTCGGCTTTGGTTGGTTCGATAGGCGCTACGGCTTTTGGTTTGTGGGTCTACGGCTGCGGGGCAATTGCCCTGTACAATTATTCTTACAAAGCCGGCTTGATGCTGTTGCTGCTGGTGGTTTTAACCCTCACTTTCTGGTTCTTGGAGAGGATGCTGGCTTCGCCTTGGGGAAGGATTCTCAAAGCCATTCGCGAGGATGAAGAAGTTGCCAGGGCCTTGGGGAAAAATGTGTTTTGGTACAAGCTACAATCGTTTATGTTGGGTGGTGCGATCGCTGGCGTTGCCGGTGCTTTCTACGCCTGGCAGCTAACCTTTATCAATCCCGACAGTTTTACCACGTTAATTACCTTCCAAGCGTGGACCATCGTAATTTTAGGTGGCGCTGGCAACAATGCGGGCACGTTGCTGGGGGCAACCATCTTTTGGGCATACAACACGGCCACCCGTTTTATTCTCAAAGATATAATTCCCTTAGACGATGCCCGTTTGGGGGCTTTTCGCCTCATGGTCATTGGTTTGCTGTTAATTGTACTCGTTATCTGGCGACCGCAAGGGATTTTAGGCAAAAAGGAGGAATTGACTCTTGGATGATAAAAAGCCCAATTCCACTGCTTCTACAACCCCCGAATATAGCGTTTCGGAAACTTATCAAACCCCCATTTCCGTATCGGAAGATGCGCTTTTGTATGCCCGCCATTTGTACAAAAGTTTTGGTGGGGTCAAAGCAGTCAATGATGCCTGTTTGGAAGTTCCCGAAGGCAGTATTACTGGTTTGATTGGACCCAATGGGGCTGGCAAAACCACGTTATTTAATTTACTATCGAATTTTATTCGCAGCGATCGCGGTGAAATTTGTTTTAATGGAGAATCTTTAATCGGATTGTCGCCCCATTTGGTGGCGCGGCGGGGATTGATTCGTACCTTCCAAGTGGCAAAGGTTTTATCCAAACTATCGGTTTTGGAAAATATGCTGCTGGCAGCGCCCAATCAGACTGGAGAAGTTTTTTGGAAAGCCTGGTTTCAAAGGCGGCGAGTGGCGCGCGAGGAGAAAAAATTGCGTAAGAAAGCTGAGCAAATTTTGGCATCGGTGGATCTTGCCGATAAAGCCTACGATTATGCCGGTTCTTTATCAGGCGGGCAGCGAAAACTTTTAGAATTGGCTAGGGCATTGATGGCAGACCCAAAATTAATTTTGCTAGACGAACCAGCAGCCGGTGTCAATCCCAATTTGGTCAAGCAAATTTGCCAGCATATTAACCGTTGGAATCGGGAAGGGATGACCTTTTTGATTATAGAACACAATATGGATGTGGTGATGTCTCTGTGCGATCGCGTTTGGGTCTTGGCAGATGGTAGCAATTTAGCGGTGGGAACCCCAGAAGAAATTCAGCAAAATCCGGAGGTTTTGCAGGCTTATCTGGGACAATAGGAAGTATTGGCAAGCAATTCAGTTATTATGCGCGATTTTTATCCTCCCATCGAACCGTACAATACAGGCTGGCTGCAAGTTTCGGATTTGCATACGATTTATTACGAAGAATCAGGCCATCCCGAAGGCAAGCCGGTGGTTTTCTTGCATGGTGGTCCTGGTGGCGGCAGCATTCCTCTTTACCGACAGTTTTTCGATCCGCAACGCTGGCGCATTGTGATTTTTGACCAGCGGGGTTGCGGTCAAAGTACGCCCTATGCTGAGTTGCGAGAGAATACTACTTGGGATTTGGTGGGAGATATTGAGCTGTTGCGCAAGCATTTGGATATTGACCAGTGGGCTGTATTTGGCGGTAGTTGGGGAAGTACCCTAGCACTAGCTTACAGTCAAAGTTATAGCGATCGCTGTACGGGACTGATTTTGCGCGGCATTTTCATGCTGCGACATAAGGAAATTCAGTGGTTTTACCAGCAAGGGGCCAGTTATATTTTTCCCGATGCTTGGGAAACCTTTTTAAAACCAATTTCCCCCAGCGAACAAGACGATTTAATTTCGGCGTACTACAAGCGTTTGACCAGTAACGATGCGGAAGTTCGTCGGGAAGCCGCCAGTGCTTGGTCGGTTTGGGAAGCGAGTACCAGTAAGTTATATCCCGATGTGGAACTGAAAGAGAAGTTTAGCGACCCCGATTTTTCGGAGGCATTTGCACGGTTGGAATGCCATTATTTTGTCCATCATGGCTTTTTTGACCCAGAAGACCAGTTGTTGCAGAACATCGACAAAATTCGCTCGATTCCGGCGACGATTGTTCAGGGTCGCTACGATTTGGTGACTCCCATGATGACGGCTTGGGAACTCCATTGTGCCTGGCCGGAGGCTGAGTTTGTGGTGATTCCAGATGCAGGTCATTCGGCAATGGAACCGGGCATTCGCGAGGCTTTGTTGAATGCAACGGATCGGTTTGCCGATTTGTCATAACTAGATACTTTAGAAAAAGCGTATATTGAGCAAATTAAGCCAATACAAAATTATGCCAAAGTAAAATAATATTTACCAAAAAAAGTCCTAAATTCTCTGGAATCCAAAAAATTTTGAAATTGGTAAATACGCCTCCCCTATTTCCTTCCTGTAAAAATAGACGTATAGATAGATGACCTTTTGGTATCCAGGAAAGACTGGGATACAATACGTGGATTTATCGCTGGAATTGATGAAAATCAGAAAATTCCAAAAATTTTAGTGATTTACTGTCAAAAAAACTGATATGGTAATATAATACCATTTCTGAAAAACAATGATTTTTTGGGATTTCCCGATTTCCCTGGTAGGGGCGCTTCGCGAAGCGCCCCTACAAAAATGCCATTATTATTTCTTGCAGACTATTCAGGAAATGGTATAATAAAGACATTTTGCCACCCTACTACTTGGAAATTTCAGTAAAGAAATAGGGGACAAACCGCAGTTTGCCCTTGCAAAATAACAAAATTTCAACAATTACTCCCTAGTTCTAGGTTGCCTGAAACTCAAACCCATTTTCTTGGGCATATCGCTGCAAAAATCGCATCACCCGTTCCCAAACATCTTCCGAATCAACCTCAAACGAACACTCGGTCAGGGAACCTTCCTCCTCATCGTTTAAGAAAACAATTCTAATATCGCTGGGTTCCACGCGAATATTGCCTTCTTCATCAACCAACCACAAATTGTCGATTTTATTGATATAACTGCGTCCAAACTCTAAAGCCCTTAAATTTTTAAAAGAAAGAACCACAATTTTATTATTAGAACTTTTCCGCTTGCGCAAACTAACGTCGCTAATGGTTTCGTTCAACCCTTCAATAAATTGTACGGTTGCAGACATTTTTTACCTCAAAAAAATTTACTCAAAAATTCGGTAAACCGAATACGAATGGCTTTTCTTCGACCAGCACGAACATAGAATTTATCCATGGCAGGGGTCAGTCAATAGGTTAAATACGCTACAATTCCATAGAGTCGCCAGTTGAGTTGCTACCAACATAAAATGCTAGAAACTTTGCAAACCCAGTTATATCAACTGCAACAGTTTGCCGATAACTTAGTATCCAGCCAACTAGCCGATTTAAATTGGGTTAGTGTAGCCGTCATTTTCGCCGCTGGATTGCTAACCAGTTTAACCCCTTGTATGTTGTCTATGCTACCAATTACCGTTGGCTACATTGGGGGATACGAGGCGCAAAGTCGCGTCCAAGCAGCAGTTCAGTCTAGTTGGTTTGCTTTAGGATTGGCTACCACCCTAGCCGGTTTGGGCATCGTTGCCTCCGTATTTGGTAAAGTATACGGCCAAATTGGTGTAGGCTTGCCGATTGTGGTCAGCGCGATCGCGATCGTTATGGGATTGTATTTACTAGATGCCATTCCCATGCCTTTACCTTCCTTTGGCGGCACGGAATGGATTTCCCAAGAATGGCCAAAAGGTTTGCGTTCCTACCTATTAGGTGTCACCTTTGGTTTGGTCGCCTCTCCTTGCAGTACACCAGTTTTGGCAACGCTGCTAGCCTGGGTTTCCACCACTGGCGAACCCATCATTGGCGGTGGACTGCTGCTGGCTTACAGTGTAGGATATGTAGCGCCGTTGATTTTAGCAGGAACCTTCACAGCCACCCTGAAAAAATTGCTTAGCTTGCGCCAATGGTCCGCTTGGATTACTCCCACCAGTGGCGCGTTGTTGGTTGGCTTTGGAGTGTTCTCCCTTCTCTCTCGTCTAGTACCCGTTCTCTAAACCTTCTATAATTGCGCGCGAAACCACCATGACTGCCAACAATACCACTTCTCTGCCCAACTGGATGTTAGCTGTCCCCAGATTTTGGAAGCGGGAACTGCTGCCACTGCTAGCCAATTTACGGCTGGCCATTGTTTTGTTGCTGCTAATCGCCGTCGCTAGCATGTTCGGTACGGTCATCGAACAAGGGGAAAGCGTTCAGTTTTATCAAAACAACTATCCCGAGGAACCCGCCTTATTTGGCTTTGTAGATTGGAACTTTATTTTAACTTTAGGATTGGATCGCGTTTATCGTACTTGGTGGTTTTTATCGTTATTGGTTTTATTTGGCAGCAGCCTCACAGCCTGTACGTTTACGCGCCAGTTTCCCGCTTTAAAAACCGCGCGTCGCTGGCAGTTTTACGAACAACCCCACAAGTTCCAAAAATTGAGTCTCAGTGCCTCCTCAGAACTGCAAGGCATCGATGCTTTGGAATCTAGCTTGCAACAACGCCGATATCGGGTCTTTCGAGAAGGCGATAAAATTTATGCGCGTAAAGGGATTATGGGTCGTATTGGTCCCATTGTGGTCCATGCCAGCATGTTGCTGATTTTGCTGGGGGCCATTTTAGGAAATATGACTGGCGTGATGGCGCAGCAGTTGATTCCTCGCGGGGAAGCGCAACCCATTGACAACGTGGTGGATGCCGGTCCTTGGTCGCAACCGCAACAGTTGAGTCAGTGGTCGTTGCAGGTGAACGATTTTTGGATTGATTACACCCCAGAAGGCGATATCGACCAGTTTTATTCCGATTTATCGGTTTTGAACCAGGATGGAGAATCGGTTGCCAGCAAAACAATTAAGGTAAACGACCCGCTGCGCTATGCTGGATTTACGGTTTATCAGACGGATTGGTCCATTGCTGGGGTTCGAGTTCGGGTCAACAACAGTCCGGTCTTCAAGCTTCCCATGGCCAAACTCAACCAGCAAGATGACGGTAGAATTTGGGGAACTTGGATTCCTGTTAACCCCGATTTAAGTAAAGGCGTTTCTATGCTGGCGCGGGATTTGCAAGGAACGCTGGTGGTATACAATACCCAAGGAAAATTGGCTGGTAGCGTACGGGTTGGTCAATCGATTGAGGTGAATGGGGTCACGGTGAAGGTTTTGGATTTGATTGGCAGTACTGGCTTGCAGGTGAAAACCGACCCGGGAATTCCTCTGGTTTACGGTGGTTTTGCTTTGCTGATGGTGGGCGTGGTGATGAGTTACGTTTCCCACTCGCAAATTTGGGGGTTGCAACAAGGCAATAACTTTTATTTAGGAGGCAGAACCAACCGCGCTCAAGTTGCCTTTGAACGGGAGTTTTTGGATATTTGGGAGAAGGTCCAAAAAGGTGCTTTTTCTGCCTGAATTTATTTTAGCAGGGTCGGTTGCGATCGCGATCGCATGTTCGTCGGATTTAGATCGCTGTAGGGGAGGGGATATATCGTAGATACTGATTTTGTCGTACGTTGCCAGATTTATGTATCTATACAGTGTCTGCTTGCTCCCTTCTGCTATTAGTGAAATGTCCGCTCAAGCAGCTAGAACCGGGAAAATCACTTTAGCTGACCGTTACGGTTTAATGGCAGCCATTTTAGAGGAAAAGCTCAGTTACGAAGAGCGTTGCGCGGTTAACCGACTTTTGTGGGCACTCGTCCGTGGTAGGCTAACAGTAGTCTCTGACCTATCTACGGAAATCGTCTACTCTTCTGAGTCGTCGTCGGTATTCTCATCGAAAAGTACGCAAATGTCGGCCTCCGTTTCCCAAGATGTGATATCGAACCAACTTGTCTCTCCACCCCGTTCCTGAGAAATTCGTAGTTATTTATAGTATTTTTCCATTGCTGCTGACACTAGGCAAAAACCAAATCGGCTGTTTGTTGCTATCTGGGCAACATTACAAAACGTAAGAAAATGTTAAGATAGATTGCTAAAGAAAACGAACAAGGGACTCTGGCTTCAGAGTCCTTAATATTTTGTTATGCTGTGGTTTGTTTTTGCCTTACTAACTGCTATTTTTGCTTCCCTGCGAGATCTAGTTAGCAAACAAGTATTACAACAAATTGGCGACGAGTATATTATTACCTGGTCTTCGCGTTTTTTAGCGTTGCCTTTCTTTTTGCCTTTATTATTTTATCAGTTTTCCCAACAACCGCCAACTTGGGATGCACCTTTAGCCGGCACAATTTTTGTCGTTTTGGTTTTACAAGTTATTTCCAATATCTTGTATTTCCGTGCCATTAAATTATCCGATTTATCAATTACCGTTCCCATGATTTCCTTTACCCCTTTATTTTTGTTGGTAACTTCTCCGCTGATTGTTGGAGAATTTCCGGGAAAATGGGATATTGTGGGCATGTTACTTATTGTCTTTGGTTCGTATATTTTAAGAATAAAAAACCAATATAAAGGCTATTTGGCTCCTTTACAGGCTTTATTTCGAGAAGATGGACCGCGTTTCATGTTGGCGGTAGCTGTTTTCTGGAGTTTTCTTTCGACGTTAAATAAATTGGGTGTCCAACAGTCTTCACCAATTTTTTGGGCTGCTTTAAATTCTACAGTTTTAGCAACGGCGATGACACCGATTATGCTGTATAAATCCCAGGGAAAGTTAAAATTAATTCCCCAAAATATTGTCTATTTATTTACCATTGGACTTTTTCAGGGATTGACGGTTTTGTGTTTTATGCAAGCGGTCCAATTAACCTTGGTGGCAGAGGTCGTTTCTGTAAAAAGAACCAGCATTCTCTTTTCGGCTTTATTTGGACATTTATTTCTACAAGAACCTGGCATTAAAGAGCGTATGACAGGGGCCACCATTATGTTAGTTGGTGTTATCGTTATTACATTATTGTAGTTTTTTTACATTTTGATATGCTTGGGGGCATTTTTCAGTATAATTTAGGGGTCGGGATTTATACGGCAAACACCAACACCGAAAAAATACAGAATTGGACGCTCGTTTGTAAAGAAATTGCAATGTTTATGTTCAAAATGTATTTATGGCCGTGTTAAACGAGAAACTGTTTTGGGAAAAATAATTGCTAGAGATGCTAGGCAGTAGCATTTAGGAAAAGTTTGGCCTACGATCGAACAAACAACAAACTTGTGAATTAAGGATACGGCCATGTTGAACACTAGCAAAGAAAGGGTTTCTACTTTTAACCACAATCGTAGCTGTCGGTTGCTATTATGTCTTTGTGGCGATCGCTTGCAATGGCTATCGCCGGTTGAACGCAAGGCGTTAAACCAATTTTGTATTAACTGGTTGCGCAGCGGTCAACTGAACCAAGCTACCCAACAATTATCTCCTTCTGTAAGAAGGAAAGTTGGCGCTCGATTTTGGCAATCTGTTTCCATTTTTAGCCATGCTATTGGTCAGGGAGAAGGTCGCGCTACCGCTAAAATCCTGACTTCTTTAGCAACAAAGACTTCTCAACCTAGTTAAAGGTTTACCAATTTCAAAAAGTACAAACTGAAAATGCAAACGCATGTTCCAGCTTGTTTCAGATACTTGCAGTTTGTTTTTGATTGGGATTATATGTGGAATCTAGAAATGTTCGTCGAATTTTTGAACTGGGGTAGGGGGATTTTTCCCCCTACAATTTTTTTTGATAGTTATTCGAGTTTATAAATCTAACAATTGATACTATTAATATAGTATTTTTATATGAGATGTGTACAGATCGCCTTTTATATGGGGAGGAGGG
>CAYZHY010000029.1:0-8854 GCA_964477525.1 uncultured Geitlerinema sp.
TATTATATGGGAAGCTTTTAGCTATCCTACTGAACGATCTCAACTTAAAGTTACAACTTAATGTTCCTTAAGTTACAATTTAATGTTCCTTTCTCTAAAACCCGACTAGAAGGGACTTAATATCCCGTGAGGGCAAACGTGCGTAGCCAGAATGCAAGCGCACCAAATGTCGGTAGCAAAGTAGTTCCATCCTTTCGACAAAACTCAGGGCAAGCGGCGATAGGTACAAGGTAAAAACAAACGTAAAGGGAAGCCTTCAGGGAACCTATAGGGGCGATTTGACTGTGCCTGTGAGAGCCATTTGGCTTATTCCCGAATCTCCATCGCTTTAGTGTCCAGAGAGTTAAAATCAACCATCATCTCCCCTACAAAAACAAAGCCCGCAACTTGCGGGCTAAACAGGTAAATATGGAAAGCATGGAAGGTAGCGACAGTAGGGAAAAATTGGTGAGTCTTCTTCAGCGGCTGCTAGGTAGAACCTTCTATTCCATAATACTGCTAAAGAATTCAATCGTTTCTTGTAAGGCAGCGATAAAGCGATCGATTTCCTCGCGGGTATTGTAAAAATACACGCTTGCCCTGGCTGTTGATTGAATCCCATAATGACGGTGCAAAGGTTGCGTGCAGTGGTGTCCGGAACGAATGGCAATGCCTTCGCGGTCTAACAGGGTCGCCAAGTCTTGGGGATGAACTTTTTCGTTGGTAAACGTCACCAGGGAAGCTCTACCGCTGCCATCGGGTTTTGGCAACGGACCGTAATAGCTCATGCCGGGAACTTCTTCCAGGCGTTTGAACAAATATTGGTTGAGTTGCTTTTCGTAGGCATAGATGGTTTCCATGCCAATGCTGCTAAGGTAATCAACCGCTGCCCCCAACGCAATGGCTTCGCCAATCGCCGGGGTTCCCGCTTCAAACTTGTGGGGTAAATCGGCATAGGTAGAATGGTCCAAAAAGACCTCACCAATCATTTCCCCGCCGCCTAAAAAGGGAGGCATTCCCCGCAACAAATCCAGCTTACCGTACAAAAAGCCAATACCACTGGGGGCACACATTTTATGCCCGGAAGCCACCAGCCAGTCGCAGTCAATTTTTTGTACGTCTACTGGCATGTGGGGAACGCTTTGGCAGGCATCCACCAATACTTTGGCACCATAGCGATGAGCAATATCTGTAATTTCCACCACTGGGGAAATACATCCCAGCATATTGGAAACGTGAACCATCCCCACCAGCTTGGTGCGATTGGAAATTAACGACTGAAATTGGTCGAGGTTGAACTCTCCGGTTTCGGTAGGTTCGACAAATTTCAAGGTGGCACCGGTTTTTTGGGCCACAAACTGCCAGGGAACCAAATTGCTGTGGTGTTCCATTACCGTAAGGATAATTTCATCCCCCGGTTGTAGGGTATTCATCCCCCAACTGTAGGCCACCAAATTGACAGCTTCCGTGGCATTACGGGTATAGACAATTTCTTCGCGGTGAGCAGCATTAATAAACTGCGCAACTTTATCCCGCGTACCTTCAAAAGCTTCGGTAGCCCTGGCACTTAATTCGTGGATGCCCCGATGAACGTTGGCGTTATCCTTTTCGTAGTAATTTTGCAGTGCTTGGATGACTGCCTTGGGTTTTTGGGAAGTAGCAGCATTGTCGAGATACACTAAAGGATTTCCCTCAATTTCTTGGTTTAGAATTGGGAAATCAGTGCGAACTCGATGGGCCAGGCTAGGTTCTTGAGCTAGAGTCATAGATATAATGTCCAGCGAGCAGACGTAAAAAGAAGGGAATTTTCCATAGCAACCTACGTTTTTTGTCAAGGAGCATCAGATTGCTATAGAAACCATGGAAAAGGTTGGTCAAAACCGGCTACTAAACCGCCAACTAGGAAAATAAGGTTTCGCTGGTACGGCAGGCAAAGCAGCGAGCTAGTCTTGTGGTGAGAGAAGGTAGGGGTAATTTTTCTAAAATTTCCCGACAGAAGCTATCTAGAAGCAAATTACGGCTGGTTTCTAAATCCAACCCGCGACTTTGCAAATAAAACAGTTCTTCCGATTCTAGCTGGCTCACTGTAGCACCGTGAGCGCATTGGACATCATCGGCAGTAATTTCTAGTTGGGGTTTGGTATTAACCTTGCCTTGGCGCGACAGCAGCAAGTTGCGGTTTAGCTGGCTAGCATTGGTTTGCTGTGCGGCTTGCGGTACCAGAATTTTGCCGTTAAAAACGGAATGAGCGCTGTCGTCAATGATGCATTTGTGCAATTGATTGGCTTTGCCGTTGGGATGGTTGAGGGAAATCAAGCTATGCAAATCTGATAGCTGTTGGTCGCAGACCATGCTCAGACCATCGAGGGTGGTTTCCGTACCGGTTCCGGTTTGGAAGACCTCTAAATGTTGGCGTGCAAGTCTGGCACCGGCACTAATGGTGACGCAGCTATAGCGACTGTCTTGGGCCTGAGTGACGGCGTTTTTGCCAATATGAAAAGCATTGGTACCTTCCCGTTGAACTCTGGCATGTTTCATTTGGGCATTTTCTTGCAGCCAGAATTCAGCGACGGTGTTGGTAAAGTAAGGAGATTCTGCAACCGGCTGTTCGCACCATTCTCGTTCGGCAACGACGTATTCTTCTATCAGGGTGCAAGCACTGCTGCGTTCGGCAACGACCAAACAGCGAGGATGGGATATGGTTGGTTGCTGTTCGCCGGTGGCAAGAAACAGTAAGTGCAGGGGGGTTTCTACTTCCGTATTTTTGGGAATCCACACCACAGCCGCATCGGGAAAACTGGTGGTGTTGAGAGCGGTAAAGACTTCGCGATCGCCTGGTTGTTGGGATAAATAAGGCCGCAGCTGTTCGGAATTGGGAAAGTCTGCCAAATGACCAACCCAAACCCCCTCAGGAACCGCCGCTGTTGATGACAGTTCTGGTGCGTAGCGACCGTTTACAAACACCAAACGGCTTTGTTGGGCTTCTGGTAGGGTTAAGCCGAGATTGTCTAAAGAAGTGGTGAGGGAAAGTTGGGAAATCTGGGATGGATAAAACTCCGTTTCCCGTAGGGGTTTTAAATCGGTAAACCGCCACTCTTCATCTTTGCTGGAGGGAATCCCCAACTCCTGAACCATGGCCGTGGCGCGATCGCGCACTTCTCGCAACCAACCCTCATCAGAAGCGATCTGAGTGCGTTTGAGAAGTTGTTTTAAATACGCCTGCCCTTTGGCATCAGTTTTTAAATTATTGGTTGGTACCTGCACGTTCATCTGTTATACCCCCGCACCTGCCTTTTGTTCTTTAATCCAATCGTATCCTTTCTCTTCCAGTTCCTCAGCCAGTTCTTTGTTACCGGTGGCAAGAATCTCTCCGTTGGCCATGACATGCACGTAATCCGGCACGATATGATTGAGCAAGCGTTGGTAGTGGGTAATCAACAAGATGGCTTTGTCAGGACCACTCAGTTGATTGATCCCATGAGCCACCGTTTTCAAAGCATCAATGTCCAATCCCGAGTCGGTTTCGTCGAGGATGGCCAAGCTGGGTTCGAGCAAAGCCATTTGCAGAATTTCGTTGCGTTTTTTCTCACCGCCAGAAAATCCTTCGTTGAGGTTGCGGTCCAAAAAGCTGGAATCCATTTTCACCAAATCCAGCTTTTCTTCCACCAAATCTTCAAAATCGAAAGCATCAATTTCTTCCAATCCCTGTGCCTTTCGTTGCGAATTGTAGGCAGCACGCAGAAAATCTAAATTGCTCACCCCAGGAATTTCCACCGGGTATTGAAATGCCATGAAAATTCCCGCCAACGAACGTTCGTCGGCTTCCATTTCCAGCAGATTTTTACCTCGATATAAAACCTCGCCACCGGTAATTTCGTAATCGGGATGCCCGGCTAGAACTTTGGATAAGGTGCTTTTGCCGGAACCGTTGGTTCCCATGATGGCGTGAATTTCTCCAGCCTTAATTTCTAAATTCACACCATTGAGGATTTGAGTGCCTTCGACTTGGGCGGTGAGATTGCGTACCGATAAAATGACTTGATTGTTTTCTTGACTCATTGCGGGCAAATTTCCTGTACGAAACGAATTTTTTTACGGGTCTTTTTTACAAATCTTGGTGATGGATTTGTCTAAAGGGGAAGGGCCTGGAAGTGGCAACAGACCCTTCCATATTTATTTACGGTTTATCTACATAACCACCACTTGGGAGGAACTATCCTACCGTACCTTCTAGCTTCAGACCGAGGAGATTGTCGGCTTCGGAAGCAAATTCCATGGGTAGTTGGTTAAACACGTCTTTGCAAAAGCCGCTGACAACCATAGAAACGGCATCTTCTGCGGAAATGCCCCGCTGTTGCAGGTAAAACAGTTGTTCCTCGCTGATTTTCGAAGTAGAGGCTTCGTGTTCTACATTGGCGGTTTCGTTTTGTACGTCAATGTAGGGAAAGGTATTGGCTTGGGTGGTATCGCCGATTAGCATAGAATCGCATTGGGTGTAGTTGCGAGCATTTTCGGCTTTGGGCAACACCTTCACCAAACCGCGATAGCTGTTTTCCGACTTTCCGGCAGAAATGCCTTTGGAAATAATCGTACTGCGGGTGTTTTTGCCCACATGGATCATCTTGGTGCCGGTGTCGGCTTGTTGGTAGTTGTTAGTGAGGGCGACCGAGTAAAATTCACCCACGGAATTATCGCCGACCAACACGCAGCTGGGATATTTCCAAGTAGCAGCGGAACCGGTTTCTACTTGAGTCCAAGAAATTTTAGAATTTTTTCCTTGGCACAGTCCCCGTTTGGTGACAAAGTTGTAGATGCCACCTTGACCATTTTCGTCACCAGCAAACCAGTTTTGGACGGTGGAATATTTGATTTCCGCATTGTCCAGAGCCACCAGTTCCACAATGGCAGCGTGCAACTGGTTGGTGTCGAACATGGGGGCCGTGCAACCTTCTAGGTAGCTGACGGAGCTACCTTCTTCGGCTACAATCAAGGTTCGTTCGAACTGTCCGGACTCGTCGTTGTTCATGCGGAAATAGGTGGACAGTTCCATGGGGCACGTGACCCCTTTGGGTACGTAGACGAAGGAACCGTCGCTAAAGACAGCGGAGTTCAAAGCCGCAAAGAAGTTATCTCCGGTGGGAACCACGCTGCCTATGTATTTTTCCACCAACTCGGGATATTCCTGTAACGCCTCGGAAATTGAGCAGAAGATCACCCCGTGTTCGGCTAGTTTTTCCCGAAATGTAGTAGCAACGGAAACGCTGTCAAAAATCGCATCTACAGCTACGTTGCTGAGACGCTTTTGTTCTGAAAGCGGAATTCCCAGTTTTTCAAAGGTGTCCAGCAGTTCTGGGTCGACTTCGTCTAGACTTTCTTTTTGTTCTTTTTTCTTGGGTGCGGAATAGTAAACGATCTCCTGGAAGTCGATGGGACGATGGCGAATCTTCGACCAATCGGGTTCTTCCATTTGCAACCATTTCCGATAGGCTTTCAACCGAAAGTCCAGCATGAACTGGGGTTCGTTTTTCTTGGCGGAAATGGCGCGGATGATGTCTTCGTTTAGTCCTTTGGGAACGGTTTCCGCTTCGATATCGGTTACGAAACCGTATTTGTAAGGTTGATTGACTAGATTTTGTACCGTTGCAGTCATAAGTTCTCTGGTGCTGTTAGGGTAGACGAAACAATTTGGGAATTTCCCGAGGGAAGGGTGGTTTATTGGGCGGCGTATTGGTTGGTGGTACCGCGAATTTCTTCAGTGGTAATATCCTGGCGATCGCCGGCAAAATCGTTATCGGGTGTTAAGAATAACATGCAGTGGCATTCCTTACGTTCGCGCATGGGGACGCAAGGACAGTTCCAATAGGCCGCCGCTACTTCTGCTTCCTTGTCTTCATAGTGACGGCAAGGGCACAAGGGGGCCCCAAGTTCTTCCTTGTGCTTGGCTAAGCCTTCAATGACCACAGCGGTGATGCTGGGATCGGCGCAGAAGTAGGTGCCACTACGCTTGGCATACGTTTCGGAAAACTTGCGCATGGCTTCCAAGCTTTTTTCACTAGCTTGTTTGGGGCCATCGTTTTGTTGTGTCATAACTAAACTCTCTATAAAGTTGTCGATCTTCAGTTTATTAGGGACTTGGACGGCGGCGTTGGCTGGTTACAATTTTTTCGTAGTTTTTTTTCCTCCTTTTTCCTTCGATCGGGAAATCGCGATTAGCGAACATCCCTATCTGTTTGGAGTAAAGCTCAATCGGCGTTCGATCGCAGCCCAAGTCGATGACCTATAATTTAAACAACATGTTTGTTGTTTAACTCTATTTGTAGCGTAGTTTAGCAACAAGCATGTTGTCAAAGTCAAGGAAAATTTTTTACAGTATCAGTGGGACACCATCCAGGAGGAATAACAACATGAGTACCAAAGTGCCACCCGAAGGCAATCAAAAGCAGGCCGAACAGAGTTCTACAAAAACAGATATCCTCCAATATCTTCTCAAACAAGATCGTGCCAATGCTAGGGAATTGGCTAGTTCTTTAGAAATTAGCCAGCAAGCCATTCGGCGGCACCTGAAAGACTTGGAAGACGAAAATTTAATCCAACACCAATTGGTACAGTCGGGAATGGGTCGTCCCCAGCATGTTTACGAACTAACGTCTCAAGGGCGCGATCGCTTTCCCCACAATTACGATGGTTTTGCTGTTTCCTTGTTAGACACTTTAGCGGACACGGTCGGACCGGACCAAGTTGGTTGGTTGCTACGGAAGCAGTGGGAACGCAAAGCTCAAAACTATCGCCAACAGTTGGGAAATGCGTCTCTACCAGAACGATTGCGCCGATTGGTAGAGCTGCGCCGCCAAGAAGGCTTTATGGCGGAATACTATCCCTTAGACAGCGATAACGAGGAAGAATCCAACCATTATATGGTCACAGAGTATAATTGTGCCATTTCTAGCGTCGCCGCGTCATTCCCTTCTGTTTGCAAACACGAACTAGAAATGTTTGCCCAAATTTTGCCCGATTGCACGGTGGAACGCACTCACTGGCAAATTGATGGCGAACATCGTTGTGGATATTCCATTCAACCCCGCCAACCCGATCGAATGACTTCGTAATTTAAGTTCGTTTAATTTCATTTTAATAAAAAATAAATATTTATAATATTTGTAGCGATGGCAGGAAAACCAGAGAGCAATGGTACTTTCGTGCCAGAGAGCGACCATCGCCAAACATAGTTATTTGCAGGAGAAAACTCAAGCATTTGCTGCTGATTGCCAAACTTGCGATCGCGATTTCCATAAAAAGGAAAACATATTGCACGGAGGGCGAACGGTATCCCCGAACTTGTCAAGGGCGTTCGCCCCTATATTAATGTTTAATTTTCATAATTTGTTGGGAAATAGGCTAGATAGGCCACCTCAATGCTGGGCGTTTTCCCTAGCCTACCTTTCCATGTCTCGAACGCACGCTGGAGCCAGGAAATTGTAAAATATCTCAGGAGTATTTGTGGAAGTTAGGCGTTGATAGAGCGTTATACCTTGCCCGAAATGGGCGAATTATGGACAGAAGAATACAAACTCAAAACTTGGTTGCAAGTAGAGATTGCTGTTTGTGAAGCCCAGGCAGAACTAGGATATATTCCTGCTGCGGCCGTCCAAGAAATCAAACAAAAAGCCAAGTTTGATATTCAACGAGTCCAGGAGATCGAAGCAGAAGTTCATCACGATGTCATTGCCTTTCTCACCAACGTAAACGAATATGTAGGCGAGGCTGGGCGTTACATTCACTTGGGAATGACCAGTTCCGATATGCTCGATACGGCCTTGGCATTGCAGTTGGTGGCGAGTTTAAATGCTATTTTAGAACGGCTGGAAAACCTGATCCAAGCCATTCGCTATCAGGCCCAGCAACACCGCTACACGGTCATGGTCGGTCGTTCCCACGGCATCCACGCCGAACCGATTACTTTTGGCTTTAAACTAGCTGGTTGGATGTCGGAAATGCTACGCCACCGCGATCGCTTGGTACATTTGCGCCCCTGCATCGCCACGGGTAAAATTTCCGGTGCTGTGGGAACTTATGCCAATATCGATCCCCGCGTCGAAGCGATCGCTTGTCAAAAATTAGAACTAGAACCGGATATGGCTTCTACTCAGGTCGTATCCCGCGATCGACATGCGGAATTTTTACAACAGTTGGCGCTGATGGGGTCTTCCATAGAAAGGTTTGCTGTGGAAATTCGCAACTTGCAGCGTACCGATGTTTTGGAAGTGGAGGAATTTTTCGCCAAAGGGCAAAAAGGCTCTTCGGCTATGCCCCACAAACGCAATCCCATCCGTTCGGAACGTTTGACAGGATTGGCAAGATTGCTACGTGGTTACGCCACTACTGGCTTAGAAAACGTAGCTTTGTGGCACGAACGGGATATTTCCCACAGTTCCACCGAACGAGTAATTTTGCCAGATGCCTGCACGGCCACGCACTTTATGTTGGTGGAAATGACCGATCTGGTCAAGCATCTGTTGGTATATCCCCAAAACATGGAACGCAATCTCAATGTCTATGGCGGGGTCATTTTCAGCCAACGGGTATTGCTGGCTTTGATTGATAAAGGAATGAGTCGCGAAGATGCTTATAGCAGCGTGCAGGCTTGCGCGCACCAGGCTTGGAATCAACCAGAAGGGAACTTTTACCAATTGATTTCCCAAGACCCCCAAGTCACTAGCTATCTATCTGGTGAAGAGATTGAAGCCTGTTTTGACCCCAAACATCACTTACAGCATCTAGAAACAATTTACCAGCGTTTGGGAATTTAAACTAAGGGCCTGGGGAGATTTCCCTGGGCTTTTGGTTGGAACGTACCGAACCTAGCGAGTATGGGAGC
>CAYZHY010000029.1:8954-10139 GCA_964477525.1 uncultured Geitlerinema sp.
AAAATTAACTATATAGTCAAAATACTATAAAATAGTTCGTGAAGTTTCGTTACACTGTGGTTCTTCTAAACGTCTAGCAAAGGTAGAAAAATATTATGTGGGAAAATGCTGTCGTTGCTTATTTGCATTATTTGAGTTTCATGGTGATGTATGCCGCTTTGGCTGTGGAGAATCAAACCTTCAAACAAGAACTAAGCCTCCCCGCAGCCTGGAAAGTGGCGATCGCAGATGGTATATACGGCCTGTCAGCAACCACCGTCTTGATTACAGGTATATTGAGAGTCTTTTATTTTGGCAAGGGATCGGGATTTTACGCTAGCAATCCGGTATTTTGGACGAAAGTGGGCTTATTTTTCTTCATCGCCTTTCTATCTTTATACCCTACATTCTCTTTTTTATCTTGGATCGGCAGCTTGCGTCGCAACCAAGCTCCTCAAGTTAGCAAGGCACAAGCCAACTGGATCTCTGCGATTATCAAAGTAGAATTGGTTGGATTTGCCATTATTCCCTTGTTAGGGGCTTTAATGGCACGGGGCATTGGTGGTACTTGAAACCAGTCATTATTGAATTAGTTTACTTGAACGATGGTTTCGTATTCGTAGCCGCGAAAATTGGAATTGTATTCCAGGGTGTAGTCTCCTGTCGTTGGTAGCTCAAACTGCACTTGCTGTTGTTCTTTGGTGGCAGCATCACCGGTTAGTTCCCGTTGTTGGTTGGGGTCATTGGGAGGAAATACCCTGGGAAGCGGACCTTCTTTACTGACAAGAGTCATGACCTGATTGCTCCGAGCGCTTAATAAATATTTATGAACGCCCGTGCCAATAAAGCGATCGCCAATCTGAATGGCAACAGATCCAGGAGGAAATTTCAACCGCTGTACTTTTTGAGAACAAGAAGTGTCCGTTAAGTTTTGGGAAATCCAACCTTGAATGGGTTCATTGCCATCGTGCTGAATTTGGAACCATCCCTGTTCTCGTTTTTTAATGGAAACAAAACTACCATTGTCTAAAGTTGCCACGATGTTGCCTTCTTTGACTTCTGGCGACGAACGAACGTTGGTTGGCGGATTGGCATCGGAAATAACTCCTTGGGTAACCCGACAAACTTCCGGTTCCATTGCTATAGGTTTGACGGCGTTGGTAATGGATTCCGGTGCAGGTTCTGTTTCTGGGGTCGGTTTCGGTT
>CAYZHY010000029.1:10239-12524 GCA_964477525.1 uncultured Geitlerinema sp.
ACGGCGTTGGTAATGGATTCCGGTGCAGGTTCTGTTTCTGGGGTCGGTTTCGGTTCTGGGGTGGGTTCCGGTGTAGGTTCTGGTTCTGGAGTGGCTTCTGGTTCTGAAGTGGTTTCTGGTTCTGGAGTGGTTTCTGGTTCTGAAGTGGCTTCTGGTTCTGGAGTGGGAGAAGGAGATTCTTCTGAGTTAGGTTCTACTTCTGTTGTGGGAGAAGAAGTAGCTGTTTGATTGGGACTTTCAGGAGTTTGGGGAGATTGAATAATAGCATACGTACCACCTACAACAGCAGCAGCAGCAGCAGAAATGCCACCGACAATAAGAGGTGTTTTATTTTTGCGATCGCTCATCGTTTACCTCGTAGATCGAATCCGATTGATAATTGGGCTGACTGTTATTTTCTACCGCCATCCAACAAATACAAATTCCTTTATTTTAGAAAAACTTTTAACACAACTAGGCAGGCGGTGCGATGCTACCAGCGGTACTGGTCCTTTCAAAGCCTCGCCTACAACAGTCTTTTGCCAACGTACATCGATCGTAACTTGATTTTAACAGGCTGGTTTCCGGTTACAAAATTGGCTCTAGCACAGAATACTTGCGAATATTGCCTGGAAAAGCATACCAGTGCTTTGCAAAATTGATTATGATATAGATAGAAATTCAATATACTGGGTCATTACCGTAACCAACTCTTATGGATGCAGATAGTACATCTGGTAGTCTTTCAGAACAGCCTCACCAAAAATTCTCGGAAATTTTGGGGATTGCGATCGCTGTTCTTACCTTAACTTTGCCACTTTTTATCATTGCTCGCTACTCTGGAAGTAGTTTAGAGAAAAATATCACCACTACCTACCCGATTGTTCGGATCTCAGAATAATGGCACAATTCCGTTGTGGTTGTGACACCTAGCAAAGCGGATTGATTCGCTCAAATCGCGATGGTTCTTGGAGGATGAGAGAAGATACCATCGCTATAAAGACAAATTTTTTCGGCAAAAGTAGAGGAAGCACCGGATGTTGTGACCAACTTCCCCTAAAATGCTACTGGGAGTGGATATGTAGGACTATGTAGCTGGAGAAGTTTGCGGACGATTCCGAGCAAACTTTCACGCTCAGCTTCCTGCTATCTGTCTCCTGTTTTCACTTATCTTGTGTAGTGTGGTTGTTTTTGGAGAAAACCTGATTTGGACTTATCGCAAATTCCAGCAGAACCAAAACCCGGCATTGTCAATGTTTTAATTGAAATTCCTGGCGGCAGCAAAAACAAATACGAATACGATAAAGATTTGCAAGCCTTTTCTTTGGATCGGGTGTTGTACTCTTCGGTACAGTATCCCTACGATTACGGTTTTGTTCCCAATACGCTAGCCGACGACGGCGATCCTTTGGATGGGTTGGTTTTAATGGACCAGCCTAGTTTTCCGGGTTGTGTCATTGCAGCCAGACCCATTGGGATGTTGGAAATGATCGATGACGGCGATCGCGATGAGAAATTACTCTGCGTTCCCGTCAAAGATCCTCGCTATGCAGAAATTAACGAACTAAAACAGATTTCTTCCCACCGTTTGGAAGAAATTTCTGAGTTTTTCCGCACTTACAAAAACCTAGAAAACAAGAAAACCGAAATTCTAGGTTGGAAAGGCATGCAAGAAGTCAAAGCCTTAGTGGAAAAATGCGTTCAGCAAGCTGCTAAATAGTTGGTTTAGCAAGATTTTGCCATTAAATTGCTGAAGATACAGTTTAGAGAGGGGATTCCACCTACCCTCTCTAGATTTTTTGATGGAATTTGCCAATAGAGCTGGTTTTTCCTTTATAGATTGGCAGTTGCAAAATTGCTACCATCGATTGTATGGGCATCCACAGCAATCAAAGAAGCCAAGGTTTCTCCCGTATCGTCGATTTCAATGGCAGTGGTATTTCCTTGTTGGGAAATCCTTAATTGTGGGAAAGTCAATCCGCCATCCAGCAAAAGCATATCTTCCCCATCGGTAAAATCGGTAACTATATCTTTGCCGCTACCGGCAAACAAACGAAAGCGATCGCTTCCTTCGCCACCAGTTATGGTATCGTTCCCCCAATCGCCACTCAGCCAATCGTTGCCATCGCCACCAAGCAATATATCCCGATTTTAATCGCCAAACAGAGTATCGTTGCCAATTTCGCCAGCCAGAGAATCATCGCCTTGGTTGCCAAACAGCAAATCTCTCGCTTCGCCTCCCACCAAGGTATCCCTCCAAGGTATCCCTGTCTAAATTCCCAACCAATACATCGCTGCCATCTTCT
>CAYZHY010000029.1:12624-35779 GCA_964477525.1 uncultured Geitlerinema sp.
TCCCTCCAAGGTATCCCTGTCTAAATTCCCAACCAATACATCGCTGCCATCTTCTCCCTCCAGCCAATCTTGATGCTGACTGCCAAACAGCCAATCGCCGATACCATAGCCACTATTGCTGTAAAGGGTATCGTTTCCCCTCATAGCAGCGATCGCATCGTTGCCAAACAAGGCTTCTGCCAGATCGTTTTCCCCATCTAAGACGGAATCCGCCGTGCAAAGACCCAAAAAAATGGGAGAAATTCGCGATCGTTGTTTCCCCTTCTTCCCCATTTTCTCCTCTTCCACCTCCTTCTATGGAAAATGTAGTTTTCCCATCTCGGATGTCGGATTTGGTAGAACATGCCGATATCGTCGCCAACTGTAAACCTAGCTGTTGGTTCAATATCGACACCGAATTTCATTTCCTCACAGTTGGTACCGCCATCACCAACATCGCTGCCGGTACCAGCAGCATAGCTTTCAGAATCGCTTCCGATATCGTCTCCAGAAGGATTACCGAAATTTAATTTCGTTTCCTCATACTCGGTACTGCCATCGTCAGTACCACGGCCGGTACCAACAGCAAAATCACTTCCAGAATCACTTCCAGAATCACTTCCAGCAGATTCTGAGGAATCGTCGTCGGTACTGCTGTCAGACCCACTTCCAGACTCACTTCCAGAATCGCTTCCGGCATCACTTCCGGTATTGCTTCCAGAACCATCTCCAGAACCACAGCTGGTATCGCCGTCGGTATGGCTGCTAGTACCATCTCCAGCATTGCTGGTATTGTCTCCAGAGCAATCTGCGGAATCTCTGTCGGTATCGTTTCCAGAACTGTATGAGTTGCTGTCGTTGGTAGTATCTCCGGTACGGTCTCCAGAGCCGTCTCCAGAACTGCTTCCAGAATCACTACCGGTACTATCTCCAGAACTACTATCAGAATCGTTGTTAGAATCATTGTCAGAATCGCTACCGACAGTCACACCAAATTCAAAAGCACCAACATCTATTTTGCCATCGGTGCGTTCTGCACCCCGTTGGTCTTCTGTTATAGAAGCAACGCTGGTTCCCGCATTAATCGCCGGACTTCCATCAAGCAATCGTGGGAACGAACGCCGTCACCATTATCTTGCAACGGACCTAATTGCGGCTCCGGAATGGTAATTTTCTGCGTAACGTTAAAATCGCTACTATTGTTGGGATTTTTGGCAGGGAACTGAATATTTTCGCCACCATCTCGCAAATTGTCACCAGTGTGCTGCTTGATATTCCAAGGGTTGTCACCGGCATTTTCATGATAAATGGAATTGGTGGTGGTTGTGTTTTCTTGACACTCCCACGAATTCTATTCGTGGGATTCTTGGTTCAACGATCCGACTTACGCATTCGACTCGGAAGCCAAATGCCCAGAGGTCGATATCTCCCTAAGCGTTCGCCCCCATTTCAGAGAGCCTGTTTCGGTATGCCCTACCGTACAGTGGCGTTCAAAATCCTGAGTTTCCGTACTTGACGCTTGAAGTTTTTACCCACACGAGCTATTTTCCGCGTAGAACCCCATAACTTCAGTTTTCAAGGTTCTCATCTTTCGATGCCAGGTTTTTGGTGAGGTTAGCTACCTGTCCCTCAGTCGGGATTGTAGCATCGAAACTTAAAAGTTTAACGCCACATCCCACGCTTAAAAGACGTGGGCTTTGCTCCCTTTTCTGTAATTTCCCCAAAAGGCACCTCCCTGGAATCCCGCTTGATTGAAGCAACGGTGGAATTGATAATTTCCACATCTTCAGAGGTATTCACCATCATGACATCTCCCAAGCCGCTGCTGCCATCGTTGCTTTTTGCTTGATTGGCAGAAAATGTGCTAGGGTCTTCCGAACTTGTGGTGTAGGGAATCAAACTACGATCTAGATATGACAATGGATTTAGCGATTTCCTACCAGTTCTTGACAGTTTAGATTGAAAGTGCCTTATAGTGGGGGATTTAGCGGTTTTTGACACAGTAAGTTCGGAAGAGCCATGTGCTACTGGCAATTGTGGTCGGTGTGGTTTCGCCAATCCACAATCCTCCTCCCAAAGCATCGCCTCAGGAAATTTCAGCGATTTTGATTTGTTCGTTTTCTATAGATAAAACAAACCTGCCAGGCTCGATCGCTCTCTAAAGAAAACTTGTCAAGTTTTTTGTTATTTTCCAATTTGGATTTATCTGATATTAAAAATAGAATTTTGGTAAGATATTTTTTTAGGCTAATGGCAATTTATAAGAAATTGCCGAACAATTTTCGTTTTTTAGAAATGAATAATACAATTTTTGAAAAGAAACAACAATCGTCTTGAATTTATTCGATTATCCCGGTGAGATGCAACGCGCGATCGCTTTTACAAAAACATATGGTAAAAAAATCATAAAATCATATAAAATACTATATTTTAATATAAAACTAAAAGTTTCAACATTTTTACAAAGCCTAAAGAGCGATCGCTTTCAAAACCACTGTAAAAATACGTATTTTTTATACAAAATTATCGCCAGGAGAAAAATTTTCTGTCTCTAGCAGCATTGCTACTTGTTTAAAAACAACAGAACACCTTGCTACTAACAGAATTTCACCGATATAGCCCAGAGCAACAGCAAACTTTCCAGAAAAAAACATGGTACGATTGCAAGTAGAAAATAAAGGATACCTTCTATCACCACCAGATTTAGAACCTTTGTTTGAATTGCCAATTGAATGAAATATCGACGAACAGAATGCTAGAAATTGCCGGTACAACGATTCCTCCTGCCTCCCGGCGGCGTTTAGAAATTCCCGTAGCGCGTTTGGCGACCCAGACAGAACTATCGCTACCAGTTACCGTCGTCAACGGTAGCGAACCAGGTGCGAGATTGTGGCTAAGTGCTGCCATTCATGGCGACGAATTGAACGGCGTAGAAATTATTCGACAGGTTTTGCAGCGAATTTCTCCTGCAGAACTCAAAGGAAGTATTATTGCCGTTCCCATTGTTAATATTTTTGGCTTTATCGAACAATCTCGCTACCTTCCCGACCGCCGAGACTTAAACCGTTCTTTTCCTGGTTCTGCCAAAGGTTCTTTAGCCTCGCGACTGGCGAATCTATTCATGGAAGAAATTGTCAAACATGCCACCCACGGCATCGATTTGCATACGGCTTCCGACCACCGCATCAACTTGCCGCAAATTCGTGCTAACCTTCACGACCCACAAACCTACAAGTGTGCGGAAGCTTTTGGCGCTGAAGTAATGATTCATGCCACTACCCGCGATGGTTCTTTACGACAGGCGGCTACCAAACAGGGAATTCCGATTTTGCTTTATGAGGGCGGAGAAGCTTTGCGTTTTGATTCCCACGCGATTCAAGTTGGTGTGGCAGGAATTTTGCGGGTGATGGATATGTTGCAAATGTATGCTTTACAGTCTGCGATCGCACCGTCTACCTCGGCTGTAGTTAAAAAAACCCAATGGGTCCGATCGCCACAAAGCGGCATTTTGCGTTTAAATGTCACTCTAGGCGATCGCGTGCGCAGCAAACAAATTCTGGGAACTATTGTAGACGTGTTTGGCGACACCAGTGCCGAACTGCTAGCACCCAGTCGCGGTTTGGTCATCGGTCATACCCAGAATCCCATCGCCAACCAAGGGGATGCTGTCATCCACCTAGCCATTTTGCCGAAAACATCTTCATAGCCATCCGGCACGTGTGGTAGGATGCACGGCAGCAACTGAGCTTGAGTGCATGGGTGCGTGAGTGCGTGGGAAATTGGGAGATGGAAAAGTACGATCGATTTTTTTCGACCATGCCCCGACGCTCCGAAGCTCCGATGCTCCTTTTCCACCCTCTTCCCACCTTCAACTTGCAAAAATTATGTCTGTAATTACTGGAACGACACAACTGCTAGGAGTTATTGGCGATCCGGTGGAACATTCCCTATCGCCTTTGATGCAAAATGCCGCGATTGCGCAAATTGGTGTTGATTTTGTTTATTTGCCATTTCCTGTCAAAGCTGAGAACTTGGAAACGGCGATCGCAGGATTGCATGCCATTGGCGTACGCGGTTTTAACATTACTATTCCCCACAAACAAACCATTATTCCCCTCCTTACAGACCAGTCGGATATAGCACAATCGGTCGGTGCTGTCAATACGGTTTGGCAGACGGAAAAAGGGTGGTACGGTACGAATACAGACGTAGAAGGTTTTTTGGCACCGCTAATTGCAAAAAAACAAAACTGGCAGGAAACAGAAGCGGTTATTTTAGGCAATGGCGGGTCAGCCAGAGCTGTGGTAGCGGGTTGTTCCCAGTTAAAATGTCGAAAAATTCATACCATTGGTCGCAATTGGGAAAAATTACAGCAGTTCCAACACAGCTGGCAAACCGCAGCGACACCAGTAGATATACAAATCCATCTTTGGGAAGAACTACCGGAATTGTTACCCTATACGGGGTTGCTGGTAAATACAACACCTATGGGAATGGCTCCCAATACGGATGCTTCTCCTATAGATGCGACGCAGATGCAGTGGTTGCCGAGCGACGCGATCGCCTATGATTTAATTTATACGCCCAGACCCACAAAATTTTTACAAATAGCTACCTCCCACGGCATTGCTACCATTGACGGGTTAGAAATGTTGGTACAACAAGGTGCTTCCGCCTTGCGACGTTGGCTGCAGCAAGATGTACCAGTGACGACCATGAGGGATACCCTACAGGAACATTTAGTTGCCAAAAAACAATAGCATGGGAGTTAGAGAAAAGGGAAACGGGGAAGCTAAGGAAGATCCAATAAATCTTTCTCCTATTTCCCCCATCTCCCTCTTTCTATGACTCGTCGCCACCAGCCTTCTGAGGTTGGTCCCTATGAATCCAATTTACAGTTCGCAACCAAGCCCAAACACCATACCCACGCCTTACTTTCGTTCCTTCGCTGTATTCACGAACGACTTGTTCCAGTTCTTCGGTGGTGAACTTGTAACCAAGCTGAGTCGCTACATCGAGAAATTCTTCTGGGGTAGCTACTTCCTGGAATTTTTCTCGCAAATCCCAACTCCAACTAACATCTTTTAAAAATTGAGTTGCACTTTCAATAGACATAAATCCAAGTTTCAAAATTTCCCACTCAAGAACCTTTAATATCCTACCTCATGCCCAGTCACGAGGAGAGGAAGAAGCATCGAATCCACCCGTACGCATGAAGCGATCCAATTCGCTGGGGTCGGGAGAATGTTTTTTGGCTTCTTCAACATCGATGCGATTGAGATTAATCTGTTCGTATATGGCTTGGTTCATAATCTGCATGCCGTCCATGCTACCAAGGCGCATAAGATGGAAAGCACCGTCTTCATCACCTTTGTACAAGTAATCTTGCATAGCTGGGGTATTGATCAAGATATCGTGAACCCCCGTTCGACCGCCATCTATGGTGGGTAATAGCATTTGAGAGACAACAGCAGCAAGGGATTCAGAAATTTGTATTCGCATCGCATGCTGTTCCTCTGGGTCAAATAGGTTCAGCAATCGATTGACCGAGTTCACAGCACTGCGGGTGTGGAGGGTTCCTAAAACCAAATGCCCGGTTTGTGCGGCTTGCAAGGCAATATTGACCGTAGCGCGATCGCGCATTTCCCCAATCAAAATTACGTCTGGATCTTCCCGCAGGGCACCCCGCAAGCTAGCGTGAAAGTCATAGGTATGCAATCCCAGTTCCCGTTGGCTAACCAAGCATTTTTGGGAAGCGTGAACGTACTCAATGGGATCTTCAATGGTAATAATATGCCTGCACGCCATTTCGTTGAGGTGGCGAATCATAGCGGCTAGGGTGGTTGATTTCCCAGAACCAGTTGGCCCTGTCACCAAAACCAATCCTTGGGTTTTCTGGATAATGTCTTTGAGAACCTGGGGCAGTTTTAACTCATCAATGGAAGGTACTTTTAAACTAATCAGGCGCAAGACCATAGCGCCGCCGTTGATGGTTTCAAAGCAGTTTAAACGACAGC
The DNA here is from genome assembly GCA_964477525.1 of uncultured Geitlerinema sp. Lineage (GTDB taxonomy): Bacteria > Cyanobacteriota > Cyanobacteriia > Cyanobacteriales > PCC-9228 > PCC-9228. The sequence continues at coordinate 18,621 of CAYZHY010000029.1, forward strand.
GGATAAATCCTGGATAGTAAAGCGCCGTGTCTAGTTCTTTATTTTCCCGAAATTCTTTTTGTTGTCTGGGATCGAGGCTTTCTTGGATATACTTTTCAAACACTTCTGGGGTGGTTTTTTCGTAACCTTTGGCTGGATGAATTTGACCTTGAATTCGAAAGCGAGGAACTTCTCCCACCCGAATGTGGATGTCGGATGCTTTGTGTTTGAAAGCATCCCTAACCATGTGTTTGATAGAGGTAGCACTCTCTAGGCTACTGTCTTCTTGCTCTTCTCCTTTGACATACTGTTTTCGTGCCACCGTTTTCTCGGAATCTTTCTGTTGAAACTGCTTGTTTCTCATAGGTGGCGGTGGTGGTGGAGCTTTGGGCGGTGGCGGAGATTGGGCATTTTGGTTTTGGGATTCAGGCTTGGGTGAATTGTTGGAATTTTCCATTGTTGTCGTCCTCCTCGAAAAGGTTAGTTACAATAAGTAGCAGCTACGAGAGTTGCTGCTACTCTCAATGTATCTTGACAAACAATTGGATAGTTTTGATCCATATATTTGTTTCCATCCTAAAAAATTTCTTCTTGAACTTCCTTATCAAAAATGTCAACCTAGAACTGCCAATTTGGGAGAAATTTCTGTGCCATCCAAATCAAAATTTCCATGGCAAAAACTTGGTCAACAGATCGCTACCTGGTTGGAAACCCATTGGGTGATGCCAGCGTTTGCTGGTGGTTTGCTGCTGATTTTGGCGCTGTTTTTCTTAGCTGCCGCTAGCAATACCATGGTAGGCTGGCTTTACGTAATTAGTGGCGTTAGCTTGTCTTTATGCGCGATCGCGGCTTGGCTGCCATGGCGATCGCTCAAACACCTACAAGTACGCCGTTTGCCTGTGGATCCCGTGGCTGCGGGAGAGAATCTAACGGTAAGTTTGGATATTCTCAATACAGGTAATGCCACCCAAACTTTGTTGCTGGTTCGCGATATGTTGCCCCAGGTTTTGGGCCAATCTACAGCAACGGTGGTGGAATGGATTCCCTCTCAAGGTTCCCATCGCTGGCAATATTCCTATCCTACCCACCGACGCGGCGTTTATCGCTGGTCTGAAGTACAGCTAAGAACGGCCACACCTTTGGGGTTGTTTTGGTGTTGTCGCTCTCGTTCTGCGAAAGCGATGGCAGTGGTGTATCCGACGGTTTTACCGCTCCAACGCTGCCCCCTCCTTGACGAACTGGGAGTCGAAGACCAACCGCAGCGCAATCAATACGAACGTCGCAGCTACAGCCATACGTCTATGGGAACCACTCGTACCTTGCGACCTTACCGTTGGGGAGACCCGATTCGTTTGGTACATTGGCGCAGTAGTGCGCGTTATGGGGAATTGCGAGTTCGGGAGTTGGAAACGTTTACTAGCGGTCAGGATACGTTGGTTTGTTTGGATACGAACAGCGATCGCTGGCAGGGAGAAGATTTCGAACAGGCAGTAATTGCTGCTGCTTCTCTCTATTTTTACGCACGTCACCACCAAATGGGTATTGGTTTGTGGACTGCTTCTACAGGAATTGTACGCGGCGATCGCGCAGTTTTGGAAACTTTGGCAGCTACCGATTTTCGCGAAACCAAAAGCGATGGTGCTTTTCCTTCGATGCCAGTGGTTTGGTTAACTGCCAATCCCCACAGCCTTGCTAATTTACCCACAGGTAGCCGTTGGTTGTTGTGGCCGTCTGCTTCTGTTAGCGATACTCCCGTTCGTGTGGAACTACCTGGAAAACAAATGACGCCTACAACGTCTCTAGAAAAGCAATTACAATTATCTTTATCAATTTAGTCGATCGAACTTTATTCTATAGCTATCTCTATGAACAACCAATCTTCTCTTCCCGAAGCTTTTTGGCAAGGTGTGCAAGAATTTAACCACGGGGAATATTACGCTTGCCACGATACCCTGGAAGAGTTGTGGATGGAAGCTACCGAACCCAAAAAAACTTTCTATCAGGGAATTTTGCAACTATCGGTTTCTTTATATCACTTGCACAATGAAAATTTACGCGGCGCTGCTATTTTGTTGGGAGAAAGTATTAAGCGGCTAGAAAATTACGAACCTAGCTACGAAGGGATTGATGTCGATAGTCTGTTGGCGGATAGCACCGAGATGTTATCTTTTTTGCAACAGACCGATCCAGAAACGATTTTCCAGCATCCAGAAAATTGGCAGTTGCCCCGAATTTCTACTGGATAAATATAAATTTGTTCTTGCAACGCTCTCTAGTACAGCTTGTTAGTGTTTCAATAGATAACAACAAATTCGTAGCAAATCCCCTAGCTGTACTTTTCCGTTTGCAAACTGCTGTTATCTAGAAGTGTCTGGAAGCCATTTTGTATGACTCACCAAACAAACACACCCTCCCATTCTGGCAATTCCCAATTACATCCTGCTCTCGACGCTGTGTTAGAGAGTTTGGATATCGATTTGGAAAAGGAACTCAAACGCTATCGCCGCTACCAAGCTGGCAAACCACTTCCTACAGTTCGCAGTTTGGGAACTTACCAGTCGTCATCGCCTCCCGCTATTGGCATTTCAACTCCTGCCAACCCTTCCGAGTCTTTGGCAGCATCTGCCGATGATTCTCAGGAAATGACAGAAATGACAGATTCGTTTCAGGAAGTCCTCACCGCGGCAAGTAAAGAACCGGCCAATGCGATCGAAGAGGCAGATCGTTCAGAAACACCAGAAGAAAGCGATCGCGAATCCACAGAACCAGCCCCAAATTCTCTGTCAGCCCTTTCTTTGAGTTCCGAACGTTGGCAAGAAGAAGGAAAAACCGACCATGGCGAACGTTGGTCTTTCGATCTTAATGTAAGCTCTGGAAGCAACGATGACTTTGCTTACCAAGAAAATGACTTAGGACCGAAAGATTATTTAGAATCTTCTCAAGCCCTACTGCAGGATGTAGAACCAAAACATACAGAGGATTCCTATTCTCAAAAGGAACCCATCAAGCGTGCCGATGGTTTTTCTGGTAGAAAAAGGCGCCGTCGAAGAAAATCCTATAAGCCCTGGGGCAGCATTTTGCTGTTATTGCTGTTGCTAACTGGTGGCGCCATCGCCTATCTCTGGCAACATCCCCAACTGGCAGCTCGTTTGCAAGTGCGACGGTTCTTCTCCAACACTTCGCAGCCAACCACCAATGCCAGCAATCCAGAAGAGTCTGGCACAGATGCCAACTTCGACCAACCGAGGGATTTGGCACCTAACTTGGCTAAAAAAGAGTTTATTGAGTTAGACTTGGATAACCTAAGTACAGTCAATCCCAACCCGCAAACCGTACAAGTGCCGAAATCGCCCGCTTCCCAGCAAGCTGCTTCTGGCAACGATCGAACCTCACCATCGCCATCTACCAACACCAATCCCATTCCCCCCAAAGACGGCGACAATCGTTTGGACAATCTGCCATCAGCATTAATGGGAGAACCGCCATCGGAACAAAGCAATGCTTCGCCAGAAACAATTGAAAACCAAAGCGAATCACCAGCCAACTCCGAGCAAATGGCCAACGAACCATCTTTTGCTGGAAAAGTCACTATTTCCGGTGGAGATGGCTATTTTTATGTGGTGATGCCTTACAACGGTCCATCAAGTGTGGAACGCGCCCGAGAAGCGATCGCCGATGCCTATGTGCGAGAATTTCCTATAGGAAAGACAATTCAACTTGGTGCTTTCGACGACATGGCCACGGCGAAGGAGATGGTAGAACGGCTAAGCCAGCAGGGGATAGAAACCCAGGTATACCAACCTTAAATCGATCGTGGGAGTTGGGGGAATGGCAACCATGGTTCCGGCTGCCAGCTTCTGTCACAACCTCAGATTTCATCGTTTACTTACATGGGAGGTTTTTATGGAATTTCTTGCACGGATTATGCGGATTATTCGGGCCAATATTAATAGTTTGATTGGCAGGGCGGAAGACCCAGAGAAAATTTTGGAACAGGCGGTGGCGGATATGCAGGAGGAGTTGGTGCAAATGCGCCAAGCTGTTGCTCAAGCGATCGCAACGCAAAAACGTACCGAACGTCAAGCTTCCCAGGCAGAATCCAATGCTTCTGAATGGCAGCGTCGCGCTCAACTCGCTTTAAACAAGGGAGATGAAAATTTAGCGCGGGAAGCACTAGTGCGTAAAAAATCTTATCAGGAAACAGCCACCGATTTGCGCAACCAACTAAACCAACAAAATCAAGTGGTAGACGATTTAAAGAAAAAACTGCGTACTCTAGAAAATAAAATTTCTGAGGCAAAAACCAAAAAAGATATGTATATTGCTCGTGCCCGTACGGCGAAAGCCTCCGAACAGCTCAATCAAATGCTCAATCGCAATCAAACCGGTAGTGCTTTAGAAGCGTTCGAGCGTATGGAAGAGCAAGTTATGGAGTTGGAAGCGCGTTCGGAAGCCATCGAGGAAATGGGAGGCGACCAGTTGGAAAAACAATTCTCTTCGTTGGAGTCGAGCAATGTGGATGACGAGTTGGCGGCGATGAAAGCCCAAATGAGCGGTCGTTCCCAACAACAGCTATCCGGCACTTCTCAAGAAGGAAACAATGGGGATATTGAAGCACAGTTGAAGCAAATGCGTACTTCGTCGGAAGAAAAAGAGAAGGAAAGCTAGTTGGTGTGGAACGTGGCAAGATGGTAATAGGTGCTAAAACTGTAGTAGTCGATCGACTGGGAAAAAAAACCAGCGGCCTGGCTTCTTAACAAAAGTTTACGCGAAACCAACGCCGGTCTGCCCGAACAGAAAAGGTATCGAGAAGTTTGCAAGCTGGTTTTTAGGCAATAGTCCATCCTAGAAAGCACCAGAACCTAAAAACATTTGGCATATTTTTAAGCAGAGTCGGTAAGGTTTCTACCTACTTGCCCCTGTTAAACTGGTAAATATCGAGAGGACAACATCTTATGGGATTATTCGATCGCATCAGCCGAGTGGTTCGGTCTAACCTCAACGACATGGTTAGCAAAGCTGAGGATCCGGAAAAGATCCTCGAACAGTCTATTAGTGACATGCAGGAAGACCTGGTGCAAATGCGCCAGGCTGTAGCCAAAGCGATCGCTGCTCAAAAGCGTACCGAACAACAGTACAATCAAAACCAGTCCCAAGCCAACCAATGGCAACAACGGGCACAACTGGCTCTCCAGAAAGGAGATGAAGAGTTGGCCAGGCAGGCGCTAGAGCGCAAAAAAGGTTTTGCCGATACGGCCGCTCAGATGAAACAGCAGCTCGACCAGCAAAACCAGCAGGTACAGCAGCTCAAACGCCAGCTGACCCAACTGGAAAGCAAAATCTCCGAAGCCAAGACCAAGAAAGACATGCTGAAGTCGCGTGCCACTGCTGCCAAAGCCAACGAGCAGCTTTCGCAGGCAACCAGCTCCATGAATAGCGGTAGTGCCATGGCGGCTTTTGAGCGCATGGAAGAGAAAGTCACGGAACAGGAAGCTCGTTCTCAAGCCAGTGCCGAACTGGGTCAAGCCGACCTAGAACAGCAGTTTTCGCAGCTGGAATCCGGTAGCGACGTTGATGACGAGCTGTCCATGATGAAAGCCCAAATGACGGGCAGCGAATCTGCTGGCGAACTTCCTGAAGGCGAACAAGAGCAAGCCTCCCAGCAACAATCCCAGCAAAAATCCAAGCAAGATGAGGGCGTTGTAGACTCCGAACTAGAAGATCTACGCCGCCAACTAGATAACCAATAAAATTCTACGTTTGATAGGGTGCGTTTGCTTTGGCTGTAGCGCACCCTACTTTTTTTACCAGCAGCGATCGCGGCTGGATAGCAATTGACATTCCATATAAATGGAGCTTTCTTCTGAAATGGAAAAAAAACTGTAGGGGCAACTGTTCGCCCCTACAATAACTTATTTTATACAATCCAAATAAAAACACTGGGGGCATCTAGAAATCGCCACCTACACTTGCGGAATTTGTTGAATTTCCTGTCTGATGCTTTCTGCCGAATTCCCTGAAAAAATTAACATCTTGGCGAATTGAGAGCCAAAAACATGAATATCGTTGCCTTTCTCTTGGATCGACAGTCCTGAAGTCAAAGCAACTCTTTTTTCTCCTTTCCAATTCACCAAAACTTTACTAATTTTCTTGGAAGATACAGCCAGGCGAATTGCTTTTTTAACCAGAAGCAGCTCTTTTTCTGAAGAATCGTAAGAACTTTCTTCTGATGGTTGGGGTTCGGTAGCTTGACTCTGCTGGGAAGTTGGGGATTTTTCTCCAGGAACTGGTTTTTTCATGCGATAGAGTTCGTTTTCCACTTCGAGGGCACGAAATTGACGGTCTAGTTGGGCTAAGCCAGCCGCTACTGTGGTGGCACGAAGTTGGTGGTTCTCGTCGATTTCTACAGTTTCTTTCATATCTTCTAACTCGCACTGACATTCATAGCTTTTCCAAGCTTCTTCGTACCAATCGATTAAAGGTTGACCGTATTCCCTACCACACAACCGATCCAAAAGTAAGACACTGCCAATGAGAGGGGAAACGCCCATCACAAACATGCCCAATTTCATATTCCCAAAACCAACCCAAGCAGCAGTAGCCCTGGCATGGGCGGCACCGTGGAGTGAGGCGATCGCGTGTCCTGTTTTTGCCACGCCGAAACGATTGGCAGCCGCCTTGGCTGTTGAATTGCTGAAAACCAGACCCGTTCCCACAATTGATTGTTTGTCCATCGTCAATCTCCATATTTCGTGGTCAATAATAATTTTATACCAGCCAAATTTCCCAACTTTCCTTGATTTGCATAATTTCATCTCTAGAATCTTTTCCTGGCCAAAAGAAACACCATCCAGAAAATATCGCCAGCCAGTTCCGAATTCGGTCTGAGACACTCAAGCCACTGATAAATCTTCCCCTTCCCCTGCCAACAAAACAATCCTGTTGTAGACTCGGAATTAGGAGAGTTGCGCCGCCAGCCAGACAACCCAAAACAATCCCGTTCCATGCTTTGGCTGTAATGCCCATGGTAGCAACAGAACATCCATTTTGTGGAAAAAAACTATATGCTTGACAACCGCATTGATACTTCCATTCGAGAACATTTGCAAAGCGCGATCGCCAAAGCCTCCTCGCGCGTTGATTATTTAGAAATCCGTTTGGAAAAAAGCGAATCCAGCCTGGTTTCCTTTCGTGGGAAACGCCTCGATGCCGTCGATCGCAGTTTTTCGCTCGCTGGAGGCATTCGCGCCTGCCATCGCGGTGGTTGGAGTTTCGTTACCTTCAACGGCTTGACGGAACTGGAAGGTCGCATTGACGAAGCCATTTCCCAAGCTTACTTGGTTGCCGGCGACAGCACGTATCTTGCCGATGTAACCCCCATCGAAGACTACGTTTCCCTGGAACTGCAACGGGATCCCAGAGGTATTTCCCTCGCCGAAAAACGGGATTTGGTCGAACGCTACAACCAACAACTGCTAGACTACGATCCCCGCATTCAAACCACTATCGCCAGCTATCGCGATCGCTTTCGTACCGTTTATTTTGTCAACTCCATCGGCAGCAACATCGTACAAGAACGCATGGATGTCTCCGGTCGTTTTGGTGCGATCGCACGGGGTGAAGAAGGTGTCGTTCGCCAGGGCGTAGAAACCATTCAATCCCGTTCGGATTATAACGCCTTAGTAGATGTGGACGAACGAGTTTTGGGGGCCGCCAAACGCGCCATTACCCAACTCGATGCCCGATCGGTCAAAGGCGGTCAATACACCGTGGTTCTCGACCCTTACCTAGCCGGCGTCTTTATCCACGAAGCCTTTGGGCATCTTTCAGAAGCCGATTTCGTCTATGAAAATCCCCGCATGCAAGAGTTGCTGCAGCTAGGCAAACCCGTTGCCATTGACCAACTGAATGTCATTGACGACGGTAGGTTGGATGGCTTGCCCGGAACCCTCCAATACGACGATGAAGGTGTTCCCACCCAACGCAAGTATTTGATTAAAGACGGCATTTTGCACCAACGCCTGCACAGTCGGGAAACTGCTGGCAAAATGAACGAAGCCCCGACCGGCAACGCTAGGGCACTCAGCGCCACCTATCCGCCGCTGGTACGGATGACCAATACCGCCATCGAACCGGGAGATAGTTCCTTTGAAGAGATTCTTAGTGGTATTGACGAAGGCGTATATGCCGGTCGCATGATTGGCGGGCAAACCAATGGCGAAATGTTTACCTTTGCCGCAGCCCAAGGTTATATGATTCGTAATGGCGAAATTGCAGAACCGGTTAGCGATGTGAACTTGACCGGCAACGTGTTTCAAACCCTCAAAGATATTGAAGCCATTGGCAACGATACGATTTATACGAATGGTGGTTGCGGTAAAGGCGGCCAAGCACCGCTGCCCGTTAGCGTGGGTGGACCTCACCTACGGATTAAAAATGTTGTAGTGGGTGGTCGCTAAATTTAATTTGAATTCATTTATACCAAGCAAGCAGGGCTGGTTTTACGGCCATTTATAAAACCAACTGCTTGTTTTTTTGCGATCGTCCCAAGGACTGGTACCTCCGGTACTATCGTTAGCGACAACCAATTTCAAGCGCAGCAATTGCATAGTTGTCTGAATTGCCCTTCTATTCGCTATAGTGGAATAGGATTTATCCTGCCTTGGTGCAAGGGTTTTAGTATCCAGCGCGCGACTGGGTCTTGCTGCCATCTGAATGGGGCAAACATCTACTGGGGGTTTAAGAAACCGTTCGCTAAGGTCTGTAGGCGATCGCTACCGTTGCATCTATCGTTTAAGATTTCCAATACCTATCCGGATTTTTGAGAGATGGTCCCGATCGAAGAATGTAGGACAGAAATATTACAATTGTGTATTGTCCAATCGGAATTTATGCCAATTGAGGAGGTATCTTCTATTGTTGCCGGCTCTCGAAAATAGATGGTTTCACCAAACCAATGGCCAATTGTCGTTTGAAATCGAACCTTTTTGTCTTTAAGAAATATTTTTATTTAGGGAAACGTCTCGACGATGACTGTGTTTTGAGGGGAGAGTGGGAAAGCTAACCGTGTTGTTTTTTTTTGCAAGCATGGCTCTTGCCAATTCAGAATTTTCAAAAACTTCCCACAAATAGGAACAACATTCACAGCCAGCTATCCTGGGAATATTGTTTTTGAACAACCACCTTTTGATTCTTAAGCAGACGATTTTTCAATTGCAAGACGCTTCGCCATCCACCTATGCACTATCTTTCTAAAGAATCCCAGCCGCCAACGCTTTCGCCCAACTCCCAAGAAGAATGGGCGATCGATACAATTTTGGGAATTCGCCTCAGTGTCAAACAACTGCAAGAAATGACCCCCCAGCGTCTGCCTGAGATTTTAAAAGGAATGAGCGAGTCAGAATACCTCCAACGCTGCTACCAACAAAACAGTCATATAAGTATTTTTGCTTACCAACTTCTCAAAGCGCAACTGCTTTATCTCTACGGACAGTTCCAGGAAGCTTTATCAGCTATTCAAGAAGCGGGTCAATTTTTAACTTATAGCAACGATACGCTTTTGGAACGGGAATGGACCTTTTATCACTCATTAATTCTACTGGCTTGGTATCCCCATATGTCCCCAGAACAGCAAAGAGTTCACATGGAAGAAATTGCCGCTAACCAACAGCAAATGCAGGTTTGGTTGGAAAATGACGCGCCAACTTACCAGTGCCAGCATTTATTGATAGCTGCAGAAAAGGCACGACAAACTGGCGATCGCGAAACAGCGGTCGATCGCTACGACGAAGCGATCGCCTCAGCCACAGAATCCAACTTATTTTTCCAAGCCGGACTAGCAGCAGAGTGCGCTACTAAATTTTGGCTAGCACGGCAAAAACCCAAAATTGCTCGCGTTTACTTGCAAGAAGCTTACCAATATTACCAACAATGGGGATCGACAGCCAAACTAGACCATTTAGAAAGACAGTATGCCCATTTGCTAAAACCAGCAGCAACGCTACAAACTTCCGAAAATTCCTGGCAATTGCAAAACGCTTGTCACCAAGATTGGGATTTAACCACGATCATGAACGCTTCTCGGGCCATTTCGGGGGAAATTGTTCTGGAAAAGTTGCTGGGGAAACTGATGCAAATGCTGCTGGACAACGTAGGAGCCCAAACCGGTTGTTTGCTTCTTGCTGATGAAAACAACAATTTGCAACTAGCCGTACGTACCAACTCAGACGGCGACAACGAAGTCATTTATCCTCCCATTTCCCCGGACGAGAACACGCTGCCTTTATCCTTAGCATCCCAGGTTTATCACAGCCACGAACTTATTTGGTATAGCAATGCTAGTGAAGAACTGGGGCTAGCTGCCGATACGGACGATTTTACGGACAACCATACCGGACCGACCGGCATTCGCCAAGACCCCTACATGCAAAAACAGCAACCCAAATCGGTGTTGTGCCTGCCACTTCTTAACCAGGGAAGACCCATTGGCGTGATTTATTTGGAAAACAACCAAATGGTAAGTGCTTTTCAATCGCAACAGGTGGAAATGCTGCACCTGCTTTCTTCCCAAGCAGCCGTGGCTTTGGACAATGCCATGCTTTATTCGCAGTTGCACGAAAGCCAAACTCGACTTACCCAATTTTTAGAGGCTATGCCTCTGGGGGTTTTTGTGGTTGATGGTGAAGGAACCCCCTATTTAGCCAACTACGCTGCCCAGCAAATTTTAGGCAAAGGGATTGTGGAAGACTTGTCGCTACAAGATATGTCGCAGACCTGTGGGATTTATTTGGCAGGAACCGATAAGCTCTATCCTTCCCATCGCATGCCCTTGATACGTGCTTTGGCAGGGGAAGCCACTTCGGTCACCGATATGGAAGTGCGTCGGCAAGACCAAACCATTCCTTTAGAGGTACGCGGTATTCCCATTTTTGACGATCGCGGCGATGTTAGCTACGCGATCGCTGTATTTCAGGATATCAGCGAACGTACTCGCGCGGAAGCCGACCGTGCCCAATTTACCCAAGAACTCTGCCGCCTCAACGAAGCTTACGAACGGTTTGTTCCCGACCGGTTTTTGGAGTTTCTAAACAAAGAAAGTATTGTTGACGTACAGTTAGGCGATCAAATTCAGCGAGAAATGTCGGTTTTGTTTGCGGATATTCGCGATTTCACCACCCTTTCGGAAACCATGACCCCAGAGGAGAATTTCCGCTTCATCAATTCCTATCTCAGTTCCATGGAACCATCCATTATTGAAAATCAAGGGGTGGTGGATAAGTTTATTGGCGATGCCATTATGGCTTTGTTTGGCAGTACCAACAATGCCGACGATTCCGTTAATGCCGCGATCGCTATGCTAAATCGCCTTTCCGAATACAATCAAGGTCGCCAACGTGCTGGCTATCAACCCATTCAAGTTGGTATTGGCATCAATACTGGTTCTTTGATGTTGGGAACCGTCGGCGGTCACAATCGTATGGATAGTACGGTCATCGGCGATGCGGTGAATTTGGCTTCCCGTCTCGAAGGTTTAACCAAAATTTATGGGGTCTCCCTAGTCATTTCCCACCAAACCTTTGCCCACTTGCAAAATCCCGGGGAATATAGCATCCGCATTATCGAACGGTTGAAAGTTCGTGGCAAAACCGAACCCGTGGCTGTATTTGAAGTTTTTGATGGCGACGACCCGACGGTGAAAGCTGGCAAACTCGCCACTGTGGGAATTTTCGAGCAAGGATTGTTTGCCTATTACCGCTACGCCTGGCAGGAAGCGGCCGATTTGTTCCAAGCCTGCGTGCGTCTGACGCCACAAGACCGGGTTGCCCAAATTTATTTAGAACGCTGCCGCCAAGAACTTGCCAAAACTTGAGGGTTTGCCAGACTGCCCCAAAGAAATTTTGACAGTGGAAAAAATAACAGACTGCGATCCGGCTCACAGCAAAAGGGTCTGAAATTGAAGATAATAAATAAAATAACCCTTTGATATCTTGAAGGTGTTGATGTTCGCCTGGTATCCAAAGGCGAATTCAGTGCGCGTAGGCAGTTCGTTCGAACTGGCGGCTATGAAAACCCACTATAAAGAGTATGTGTCTTGTATATGGAAACAATCACCAAATACCAATTAGACCAATTTTTCGATCTCAGAAAGCCAAGACTAGCGTTACCTCTTTTCCTTTGCTAAAAGTTATCGTTCGGCTATGGGTCGGGAACTCTATTCCTATAGGATTGGCTATGGGGAATTCTGCGATCGCCGAACGGTCAAGTAAGCGAACCGACCCCTATCCCGAACCAACCCCAAAGGTTTCGCATCTGCATATATGGGAAACGCCAGAACAGTACAATCTTGGGAATTTGTTTTCCGGCTACGTACCAGATAAGAGGCTGCTAAGATGAGTAATAAGTCAGAACCACCAAAAATCTTGGTCGTGGAAGATAGTAAGGCCAATGCCACACTCCTTTGTCAAGTCTTGGAACAAGAAGGCATGCAGGTTGCTAGCGCCCATAATGGAGACAGTGCCATTCAGGAAGTAGAAGCTTCTTTACCGGATCTCATTTTATTAGATGTTCTGCTTCCGGGAATGGATGGGTTTGAGCTTTGCAAAAAGTGGAAATCTCAGCCTCGTACCCAAGATATCCCTATTATTTTCATGACTGCCCTGACAGACAACCAAGATAAAATCAAAGGATTGAAATTGGGGGCCGTCGATTACGTCACCAAACCTTTTCACCAAGAAGAAGTTCTCGCTCGCGTTCGGCTACATTTACAGCTAAGCCATTTAACAAAAAGATTGGAACAACAAAACCATCAGTTAAGTAAAGAAGTTCAAGAACGCAAAACAGCCGAAGAGCAATTGCAACAAATGACTCAAAATTTGGAAGAACGGGTATCCGAGCGTACTAAAGAACTTCAAGATGCCCTAGATGAACTGCAAACAGCGCAGGTCCAGTTGGTGCAAAGGGAAAAACTATCTACCCTCGGTCAATTAGTAGCAGGAGTTGCCCATGAAATCAATAATCCAGTTGGCTTTGTGGTGGGAAATATTAAATACTTAGAAGAATATTGCAACGATCTGTTAGAGCATATCAAATTATATCAAAATCACTATCCAGAACCGCCGAAAGAAATTCAAGAACATCAAGAAGATATCGATCTAGAATATTTAGTAGAAGATATGCCCAATATTCTGGAGTCTTTAAAAGTCGGCATGGAGAGAATTCGCAAAATTAGCTTGTCCCTGCGCAATTTCTCCCGTTCCGACGACACCTCTCGCATGTTTGTAGATATCCACGAAGGCTTGGAAAGTACGCTGCTGATTCTCCAACACCGCCTCAAAGCCAAAGGAAAATTTCCAGGGATTCACATCGAGAAAGAATATGGCGATCTCCCGCAAGTATGTTGCTACCCAGGACAGCTCAATCAAGTATTTACCAATATTCTAGCCAATGCTGTAGATGCTTTAGCAGACGAAGTTTACGAACAAGAATATAATTTAAACAAGCAACCTACCATTACCATTCAAACGGGCGTCGGAACTCTGAGCGATTCCCAGGAGAAAATTCCCTGCGTTACCATCCGCATCTCGGATAACGGACCGGGAATGCCAGAAGACGTGCAACAACATCTCTTTGAACCAATGTTCACTACCAAACCCATGGGCAAAGGAACTGGGCTAGGAATGTCCATCAGCCACCAAATTATCAGCCAAAAACATCAAGGGAAGCTTCACTTTCACTCGAGGCCAGGAGAAGGAACGGAGTTTGTTATCGAAATTCCCATTCAGGGGCAAGATGATGGGGAGGCCAAGAGTTAGCGTTTGAGCGTATGGGTGCATGGGTGCATAAATTAATTTTTTTCTATCTTCCCTATATCTCCCATCATGTCGTTGTTCTAGTTTTGTAGGTGAACAAAATTTCCCTAGGATTTTCCAAGACCCTATTGACTTTTAATTACTAATTAGCTATATAATGATTTATAGACATTAAAACCACAAGTCAGTGCTAGCTGCACGGGCAAAGTAGAATATCGATAATCGGAGGTACGAATGCCAGAAATGTTTTCTCCTGAATGGATGCAAGCTTACAAAGACAAGTGGAATGCCGAACCAGAACTGAAAGATGCATTGGCGAAAATTAACTTCACTTCTAAAATCGGCTACGGTTTCAAAGGTGAAGACAACCCTAAAGGTATTTTGGTCGTAGAAAACGGGGAAGCCGTACATGCTGGTGCTTATGAAGGGCAAGAACTAAATTGGGACTTGCGCGCTAGTAAAGAAGACTGGCAAAAATGGTTTGATAAAGGTCTCAACATGATGGGCTTGGGTTCTGCCTATATGCAAGGAAAACTCAAGTTTTTGAAAGGAGATTATGGCGCGATGATTAAAGATCCGCGCATGGCTGGACCCTTTATCAAGACCTTTTCGGTCATGGGCAGTATCTAATTTTTAATTTTCCGCTTCATTTAGGGGAAAGCCACGGCTAGCCTCACTGCTTTCCCCTAAAATGGGGTTTTGTCATATCGCCATAGAGGAATAATCCGTTTTATCAAAACTACAGAATAAATAAGTTTTCAGGCGATCGCGAACATATTGATTATAAGGGTTCCTTGAAGCGGATTCGATCGAAAGAAGTTTTTTAGAGAACACCATGCTGTGGGGAAGCGATCGCATTTTGAGAATATATAAATGCATGTCAATAAAACGATTGATTTTTTATAATGGGGAGGAAAATTGGAGATTCGCCATGACGCAGCCAGCTCAGCCTACCACCTCTTCTGAAACCAAAATTCCCACAGGCTACCTCAACATCATGGGATATGTAGACGAATCCCAAGTAAACGGACCAGGAAAACGCGCCGTTGTTTGGGTTCAAGGATGCGATCGCCATTGCCCCGGTTGTTTCAACCCCGACTCCTGGTCCTTCGAAATCAACCAACTCATTTCCGTTGAGGAACTCGCCGAAAAAATTCTTAGCAATCCCGAAAACGAAGGCGTTACCTTCTCGGGCGGCGAACCATTTTGGCAAGCACCAGCGTTAACCGATTTAGCCAAACGCCTGAAAGCCAGTGGTTTGAGCGTAATGTCTTTTAGCGGTTTTACCCTCACCGAACTGCAATCGGATCAAGCACCACCAGCTGCCTCGGATTTGCTAGCCCAACTGGATATTTTAATCGACGGACCTTACGTAGAATCCCAAGCTGTCAATACCGCAGATTCCCCGGTTTCTTCGGCCAACCAACGGGTGCGTATTTTGAATCCTAAATTCCAAGACCAAATTAACTGGGCGAGCGACCAAATGGAAATTCACATTCTCAAAGATGGCACCAGAATTATTACCGGATATCGCGGTCAACTAGGACTCAGCTAGCCTTCCTGCCAAACAAATCGCCACGGTTAATGCGATCGTTCTTTACAGTGAGCGTCGCCGAAACGTTCCCCCGAAGATTTCACCCCTGCGGGTTTTTCGATCCCACATTCCACAGGTTCATGGAACAACCATGATATTAATGTAGGGACATTGTGCGAAATGCCCCTATCTACAATTTCCCCTCTATAAAAACCTAAAATTTACTAGCTTTTAAATGTTGGAAATCTGCTGAAAGTCTTCTCCAGTGATGTTATTGGCATCAACGCCATCAAGAGTAGCAAGCTCGTTCCCATTGAATGAAATGACCGTACCACCTTCTGTTTGGGTAATGTTCAAATCTTCAAAGGTTAGACCGTTCGATGACAAGGGGAAATTGCTGGTGGGAAGTACCAGAGAATCCACACCATCTGCAAAGTCAGTGATGGTATTGGTTCCAGATACATCTCGTAATAAAAAGCGATCGCTCCCGCTAGCTCCAGTGAGCGTATCATTTCCGAGATCGCCACTTAAGAGATCGTCACCAGCGTTACCATTGAGGACATCTGCTTTTTGACCGCCAAAAATCGTATCGTTGCCCCCCTCACCGTTGAGAGTATCCCTGTCTAGGTTACCGTAAAGCAAATCGTTACCATCGGGATCTGTGCCATCAAGCAGCGAAAAATTTTCGCTATAGTCGCCATTGAGGTTGTCTTGGCCTTGCCCTCCTAAAACGAAGTCGTTTCCCTTCTCGCCAGTAAGTTGGTCGTTACCCACACCACCATTTATGGTGTCGTTACCCACACCACCATTTATGGTGTCGTTCCCACTAAATCCAGCGATCGCATCGTTGCCAGCATATCCTTCAAACTCATTGTTGCCACTGCCACCTTCGATAACATTATCTCTACTGAGAGTATTTAATACTCCATCGACATCAATATCGGCATTTTGTGGAATTAGGTCTGCTATAGAATTTTTTGGCAAGAAATCTTGTGCTAGATCGACCGCCCGATCGCCCAATTCGACGTAATCGATATTCTCGATACTCGAATTATCAACCATGTCTAGGATACTTTGTAGGTCTCCCTCTAAAGCTGAAGGAAGCTCTACCTCGCCTAGAAAGTTTCGTAAAGAGGTAACCGCAGTATCAACAAAATTTTGGAAGTTTTCCGGTACATTGTTCGTATTATTAACCTGTACGGTATCCAAGTTGCTTCCTCCCTTAAAATTGCTTTGGCATGACCCTATCATAAATGTTGCATTTGTCACGTTCGGAAATTTGCTCGATCGAGATTGCATTCCATTCGTATAAGAAGTTGAATGTGATTGAAGAAAAGTTTTTGTCAAAATCCCGTATTATAGCATTTTACAGTCTATCGAGGCACAATAAGCTTGCTCCAACTGAGGCTTTTAACCGGATCGAGTGTACTTCACAAGTTGGGAAAATGCTATATATTTTTCTAAAATTTTTCAAAAAATAATAATTTTGATATAAAATTAGAAAATTTGCATATTAAAATTTATTAAGCTTTTATAAAAAAATACTCCTGCTTTTCCATCATCTATAACTGGTAAGCGATTTGACGAAACCAGAAGCGCGATCGCGAAATCCATCGTAAGCTTCCACTTCTCGAACTTGTGCTGAGCTTGTCGAAGCATCAGCAATGCTACCACATCCCCATCCGGCATCTGCCGCGTTAAATATTTTCCCAGCAATTCTGGCGCAACGGTTAGGGTGGGTTGTTGAAAGAATGTTGTAGAGAGGGGGATAAAATACATAAGCTGGTTCTGGAGAAACCAATCCAAAAAGACAATTTTCGTAGTATGGTCGGGAGAAA
>CAYZHY010000030.1:0-22302 GCA_964477525.1 uncultured Geitlerinema sp.
ACCAAACAACACTCTGTCGACTCGAACTCGTAGGCGTATTCGTAAAAATACAGCTCGTATCTAACAAAACCAGCGTATTATTTTCAAAGGCCATACAAGAGCGATCGCTTTTCGATAGAGGAATTTCCGGAACCACCCACTTAGCTAAAAAGGGAGGTTTTGATTTTTCTAAAGAATCCAACGCATCCTCGCTAGCCTTTTCATACTGACGCAACCAGCGATTTTGCGAGACGTATTCTCGAATAAATGCCACCCGGTCTAGCAACCAAAAGTCAATATCGTAGGTCCGAACAAAATCTTTCACCTCAGCGCGATTGCGGCTATACTGGGCACGAATTAAATCTTCCGTACGCTGGCGAAATGGACGGTAGTACCCTAAATGGTAGGGAATGGCATACTCGCTGGCTACCAATGTGGAACGACGGGCAAATGTGGGAATGTTATTGGCAGCAACACTCACAGAAGCCACCAACGTATCTTTCGGCGTTTGCTGGAGAAACTCGTATAGTTGCGGGTTCTTGCCGACAACATAGCCAGTCCAGGGAAAATCATCCAAAGTTACTGGATAAAACAGGATAGAACCAGCAAATAACACGATGGCACTAAGCTGACTGCTGGTAGCCAACCATGCCTGTTTACGCTGAGATAGCCAATTCAAGATTCCATCTAACAGCAAGGCGATCGCACATCCGGCGGCTAACGCGATCGCGATGCGAAAACTGTGTTGGGTATAGCGGCTGGGAAGGTGCAACGAAAATAAAAATATATGGGCAATAAAAAACATGCCCAACGCTGCTAAAAGTAAGTGTGTAATTACATGGACATTTTCCCGAACTTGGTTGGTTAAAGGCAACCCACGGCGAAGCTGCAAAAACCAAGGTAGCAACAATCCCAAACACAACAAAAGGGGTTCTAGCGACAAACGCAAACCACCGCGACCTGTCATCCAAAATCTTCCCAAGTCATTGTGAAAAAAAACCGTTCTGCCTTCTGGTTGAAATTCTGGCATGGTTTTGGCAGTTTCAAAAGACACCGTGGGACCGAATTCTGAAGTAGCCATTGCGTAAGGAAGCAAAATCAAAAACGAAACCAACCATCCTACTCCTACCAACCAATAGCGATCGCGGGTTCCCATCCACTGCCATTGGAAGTTATGCAAGCGGAACAGCGACAACAATAGCACACCATCGGCAATCAATACATATAACGGATAAAATAACCCCAAACCAGCGATCGCTACTGCCATCAACCACAAATTTCGCCGCAACCAATAATACAAAAAAGCCAAAAACACCGGATACACAAAAGCCTTTGGCGTCGCCGAAACTATGCCATCTTGCAGCCAAAGACACTGATTCAGCAGCAACATCGACGCAAATCCGGCAAAAGGAACCGGCAAAATTTGCATGGATACACCAAAACCGTATGCCGTCGTCACCAAACCCAACGCCCAAGGCAGCAGTTTGTGCAGCAATAAAGGCGAAATTCCCAACCAACTTGCCCCACGGTATAAGGTAGCGTATCCTTTAGGAGCAACGGATTGAAAATAATCGGCAATGCGATCGTTGGGAAATAACTCAGAATCAACAAATCGCTGCATCCAAAACACATGCTGCCTGGCATCATCCTGAACCACATACTCGCCGTCAAACGCCACCTGCATCGCCAAAAGTGCGTATACAGTCGCCATGGTCATGGCGAAGCTAAACCAAAAAATGCTAGAGGGATGCCAAAAACTGGAAACCGAACCGGTAAAAAATTTTCGTAGGCTAGGCATATAGGTTACTGCTATCTGGTAATCTAAAGTGCTTGGCTCTTTCGTTAATTCGCCAAAAATTTACCATGCTATCAAAGTGGTTTCGCAAACAAAAATACTCTAAAAACTGGCTACCCCTGCTATGCGTGGTGGTAGTAGCAATTGGCATTTGCTTTCGTTTTGCCAACCTAGAGGATAAAGTATATTGGAGCGACGAAGCCTACAGTGCCCATCGTATTGCGGGATATGAAAAATCGGAGATTGTGGAGGAATTGTACAGCGGCAAACTGCTTGCTGTGGACGATATTTTAAAATTTCAACATATCAGTCCCGATCGCGGTTGGGATGACATGATGCATGTGATGAAAACGGAAGCTCCCCACCATCCTCCTTTATACTATGTCATGTCCCGTTTGTGGCAGGAATGGTTGGGCGATAGCGTTTGGTGGCAGCGTTGTTTTTCTGTTGTTGTTAGCTTGTTTGCGTTTCCAGCCATGTATTGGTTGGCTTGGGAATTGTTGGGTTCGGCGGCGGCTGGATGGGTTGCGATCGCTTTATTGGCTGTATCTCCCATTCATATTTTATACGCCCAAGAAGTACGGGAATATCCTTTATGGATTGTAACGACAATTTTATCAGCAGCTTCCCTATTGTATGCTTTGCGCAAACACAATTTATCGGGATGGGCGCTTTATAGTTTATCTCTCGCCGCTTCGTTTTATTCCCATTTGTTTTCCGGTTTTGTGGTCATTGCTTACGGTCTTTATGTATTGGGCACAGAAGGGGTACGAGCTATTCAATATTGGTTGTCATCTTGGATCGAGACTCGCGTATCAAAAAAAATAGGCCAACGAGCCACCAAAAATGTATTGGGATATTTTCTAGGAAGTGCGATCGCTACTTTGGCTTTTCTTCCCTGGTTGTTCGTCTTTTTAGAAAGACAGCTCCAACTTAATAAAGGTTGGGCATGGGTAATTAAAGATTTGTCGTATCCCACGCTATTGAAAAAGTGGGCAACCAATTTCGTACGGGCATTTTTTGACCTAGAACTTGCCTACAAAGACCCGTTTAATGTCATGTTTCGCCCCGACAATCCCGTGGTTTATTTAATTGTTCCGTTGGGATTGTTATTCGTCTACGCTAGCTATTATTTGGTTCGCCATACTTCCCGCGACACTTGGTTGTTGTTGCTATTTTTGGTTATGTCTACCACCTTACCTATGGCAGGAACCGATGTCATATCGGAAGGCAGGCGTTCGATTATTGCTCGCTATCAGTTTCCTGCCTATATTGCTATTCAACTCACCATCACCTATTTGCTTTCATCGCAAATTACCAATTTTTCGGCTAAATTGCGTACCCAACGATTCTGGAAATTGGTAACGGTTTTTCTCATTTCGGGAGGTATTTTATCGGGAATTGCAATTTCCAAAGCAGAAACTTGGTGGACCAAATATAGCGATTTTCCCAATATTTTCCTCGCCCAAGCCATCAATCAATTTGAGCAACCTTTGGTATTAAGCGACAATCAAATCAATCGCGTTTTATCGCTTAGTCACGCTCTTGATAAAGATGTGCGTTTAAAATTGGTAGAAAGACCTCCTCGCGACCTGATTCGCGAACAAGGCATTCCTAAAGAGATGATGCTCGATATTCCCCCAACGGCAACCAATGTTTTGTTGTGGGAAACCAAACCTCCTCTATCACCGTTAAGAGCTGCTTACGAAAAACATCGCAACTATTATTTTGAGTTGGTTTATGAAGAACAAATTACCTTCAAACATCGACAACACCAGCTCTGGCAATTGCCATCAGTGTTTTTCAAATAAATAATAGATCGTAGATAGTTACAGGCGCTTCGCCAAACGCCTGTAATTGTATGTATTTTGTACGAACAAAACGATATTTTTGTGCTGCCTAGATGTTTGAGCGAAAGAATCCTAAAGAAACTTTCCCCTACCGCAAG
The DNA here is from genome assembly GCA_964477525.1 of uncultured Geitlerinema sp. Classification (GTDB taxonomy): domain Bacteria; phylum Cyanobacteriota; class Cyanobacteriia; order Cyanobacteriales; family PCC-9228; genus PCC-9228. The sequence continues at coordinate 3,723 of CAYZHY010000030.1, forward strand.
CCCCAGGAAAAATGATTCCATCTACCTGCAATTTATTATTTCATTTCTATCTCTATAAGAGTTATTCTGTTTATTATACAACCATCCCCTCAGGTTGTCAATAACAAACTGGCTAAAAATTCGATCTCCCAAGCTCCCTATCCCTGCTTCTGAGAACGAACGACCAAATCATCCAGGGAAGCTTGCATGTGTTGGCGAACTTGTTCGTAACAAGCATCTACATACTCGCGATCGCGTGCGGCTTTCCTGCCAGACCGCTCGAAGCGAATTGGAGAACAAACGCGGGTATAGATTTTGGTGGGCAGGGGAATATGGGGAGCTGCACCCATAGCCAATCCCCAAGGCAGACCGAAATAAATTGGAAACACGCGGGTAATCGGCGTACTGGCATCAATAATACCTCGTTGGCGCAAAAATTGCATCAAATCCTTGCAATCCGTCAGCACCACAAACGTATCGTGAGCCCCGAGGGAGACCAAAGGAATAATGGGAACGTTTTCTCGCAAAGCCAGTTTGATAAATCCCTTGCGTCCTGCTAACTCAATGCGATGGCGCTGGCTGTAAGGACGAAACACATCGTCAATACCACCAGGATACACCAAAACCGGTGCCCCGCTGCGCAAGGCTGCTGCAGCGATTCTGGCGTCTGTAGGCAAAACGCCCATTTTAGCGACTGATTCTACAGCTTCTGGAGACCTCAAAGCTTCCCGTTGCATCAAACCGTAAGCGCGTCGGTGAACCCCGAAGCGGCGAAACCAATCCACCAAAAACATAGGCACATCGGGGGCAGCTAAACCGCCATTGTGGGAACCGACAAATAAGACACTACCTTTTTCGGGAATGTTATGCCAGCCGTCTGTTTCTACGCGAAAATATAAATGATAAACCAGTTCCCAGACAGGTAAAAAAGATTGAATCAGTTCCGGATCTCGCTGGTTGAGAAGCGTCTCTGGTTGGTAATCTAAAAAAGTCATTGGTTGTTTGTATGGGTGCGATCGCTAAGTTCCATGGTATCCACACCACCGAAATCATGCCAGGGCATTTCTAATAGCAGTTGAGTCGTTGGCGAATATCCGCCTCATCTAAATTGTACAAAACATCCAAAAAATGTACTGCCAAACTTCCCGGTCCGTCAGCTTTTTCGGCAGCCATTTCCCCGGCAATTCCAGCAATGGCCATGGCTTCAGCAGCAGCAACAACGGGAGTAGCCTTTGACGTCAAGCAAGCCGCAATCAAAGCCGAGGTATTGCATCCCATACCAGTAACTTTGGCCATTAAAGGATGGCCGTTGGCGACGTGAAGGGTTTGATGGGCATCGCAAATGGTATCCACCTCACCGCTAACCACCACCGTACAATTGTATTGTTTCACCAAAATACGGATAGCTTCCTGGGCCGTTTGTGTAGATTGGGTCGCGTCTACCCCTTTGGTGGTGCTTTCATCGCTGACAATGGCTGCAATTTCGGAAACATTGCCACGAATGACGGTAATGGGGTTGCTTTGTAGCAGCCGGCGAGTCACTTGGGTTCGATAGGAGGTAGCACCCGCACCTACCGGATCGAGTACAATGGGTTTGTTGCTGTCTCTGGCTTGCTGCATGGCCAGATCCATGGCTTCTACCCAGTCGGCACTCAAGGTACCGATGTTGGCGACCAATGCTGAAGAAATTTTCACCATATCCTTAACTTCCCGCAAGGCGTGGGCCATGACGGGAGATGCCCCCAAAGCAAGCAAGGCGTTGGCAGAGGAATTCATCACCACCAAGTTGGTAATGTTGTGAATCAGGGGTTGGTTTTGGCGAACAGTTTGTAGGGTAGCGAATACAGACTGGGCATTTAGCTGAGCATTCATTGATTTAAAACTTCTTAATGGTTTGTCGTGCCGGCGTTGCTATCCTACTATACTTTGTGCAACCAACTAAGAAGCAGCTCGATCGGGAATTTCAATGGTTCCATTGCAGGATTGGTCGGGATTGTGGGCTGGCGACCAGCTGTCTTGCCACACGACGCGATCGCGCCCTTCCGATTTTGCCAGATACAAAGCTTTGTCGGCAGAAGCCACCAAATCTTCTGGCGAAGATAGCGTATCGGGAACCACGGTGGCGACCCCCAAACTTAAGGTGAGGCTGTGTTCCGCGTTGTCGTCTGGTGGTGAAAAATCCAAAGCTCTAACCCGAACCCGGATTTCTTGGGCAATTCTGGTAGCTGCCGTTCCGTCGGTATCCGGCAGAATAATAGCAAATTCTTCGCCGCCGTAACGCGCCACCATTTCTGTAGAATGTTTCACAGACCGTTCCATGGCATCGGCAACCTGTTTCAAGGCTGTGTCACCCGCTTGATGTCCGAAGGTATCGTTATATTCTTTGAAGCGGTCCAAGTCACATAAAATTAAGGAGAGGGGAGCATTTCGTTCGCAGAGATTCTGCCACTGTTGGTACATGTATTCGTCAAAATAACGACGATTGGCAACCCCGGTGAGTCCGTCCACAATGGCCAAGTGGTGTAGTTGTTGGTTGGCGGCTTGCAATTGTTGGTACAGTTGTGCTTGGTGAATGGCGATCGCGGTTTGGTTGGCTAATATGGAGAGCAGTTGAATTTCCGATTCTTTCCAGTGACGGGGTTGGTGACATTGGTGGACAAAAAGCAACCCCCACAGGTTGTCCTCGTGAATAATGGGCAAAATTAAGTTGGCTTTGATTTGAAACTGTTCCAAAAATTCTATATGGCAAGCTGAAAAATGGGAATCGTAAATATCATCAACGGCCAGAACTTTGCCTTGCTGGTAGGCAGACAAATATTTTTCCTGGAAACAATTATCGTTAATAATCATTCCTAATAGGGACTGGACACCATCGGCCGTGGATTCCACCACTACTTTTCCCCGCCAGTCAGGTTGGAAACGATATACCATTACCCGATCGGCTTGCAAAAACTCCCGCACTTCCGTCACGGTAGTGTTGAGAATCTCTTTTAAATTCAGGGACTGGTGAATTTTTTGGGTCATTTGCGCCACCAGTTGTTCCCGTTGAAATTGTTGTTTCCAAGAGGCTTCTAATTCTTGATATCTTTGCAGTTGTTCTTGCAGTTTTTGGTTTTTGCGATACAGCAAACGTACCTGATGCTGTACGATCGGGTCGCAGTGAAAGGGAAGATGGCCGTTGGCTAGGTAGTTGGTAGATGTTGGTGGGTAAGACCCCTTGCCATCGAATTCCATATCGAGTTCGGCATGGGAACTTGTGAAGGATGCCAGAGTTCCCTGCCAATTGTTGTCAACAAATAGCTGTCTTTGCAACAGGGAAGCGGCGGCCTCTCGACTCATGGGTTTGCCAAACAAATACCCTTGAACGAAGTCGCATTGTAGCGATCGCAGCAGTTCTAGCTGTTCTGGAGTTTCCACCCCTTCTGCCAACACCCGCATATTGAGTCCTTGACCCAAGGCAATAATGGTTTTGGCGATCGCGACATCCGTGGAATCGCTCATCAAATCCCGTACAAAGCAGCGATCGATTTTTAAGGTATCCACGGGAAAATGCTTGATGGCGTTGAGAGAAGAATACCCAGTTCCAAAATCATCAATAGCAATTTGAATGCCGGCTTGTTGCAGCCGTTGCAAGATCTGAATGGTCAAGGGAACATCCTGAACGGCGGTACTTTCGGTGATTTCAATTTCCAGATATTGGGGGTCCATCTGGGTATCTGCCAGAATTTCTAAAATATTGTCCACCAAATTCGGACGTTGAAACTGTCGCGCCGACAAATTCACTGCCATTTTAACTGGTGCTATCCCTTGAGAGACCCAATCCTGGTGTTGCTGGCAAGCAGTACGCAATACCCACTCGCCAATTTGGCAAATGAGACCTGTTTCTTCGGCAATGGGAATAAAATCTTTGGGGAGTCTTAATCCCCGTTGGGGATGCTGCCAGCGAATAAGCGATTCCATACCGGAAATTTCGCCGGTTTTGAAGTCGATTTGCGGTTGGTAGTAGAGGACAAATTCTTCACGCGCGATCGCTTGACGTAGTTGCGATTCTAGCAGCAACTGTTTTCCATCGGGGTCTGTTTCTGGACTTGTACTCATTGGTGATAGATCGTGGCGATCGCCATCGTTACACTCATTTGTATTTTTTATGGCTACAACCTTACCGATTTGACACCGATCTTGTTGGGCGATCGCTGCTGATATGCGATCGACCAACATTTGCAACAGTTGCAGTTGGTGTTGGGAACAGAAGTAGGACTTGCTGTGGTGAACGAACAGCATTCCCCACAACTGGTTTTGCTGCCAAATCGGAATGGTCAGGGAAGTTTGGATGTTGTATTCCAGCAACACCTGCAAGCGCTCTGGATCCACTGGGGCGCGGTACATCGCTTCTCTGGTCAAACCATCGTTGCCGTTACCTTGGTGGGGAATTTCCCCTATTGAGTCTATCCCCAACAGGGTTTTTTGCTGGGCATCTACATCCACAATTTCCCACCGACAAAATTGAGGCGAAGGTTGGCGAACTTGTTGGGGTAGCAATGCTGTTGGTAAAGTCTGCCCCAACAAAGAAGACAATCGTTGTTGTTGGCAAGCTTCCGCTACCACCTTACTGGAACGATTTTCTGGCAGGTGATAAATAAGAACGCGATCGACTCCCAAGTAAGCAGCAGCTTCTCGAACGGTTTCCTCCAAAATTTCGGATAAACTTGGAAGCGATGGAAAGCGCTCGGTACGAACCTCATGGGCTAAATGATTTTCTGGAGACATATTCATATTGGGATGGTTGGCTTGATTTTTGCCAAAACCGGCCGTGGTGTTTTTCATTGAAACTCCTTATCCGCCGCTCAAACAATCCTCAAAAATACACCCTGATTTTTAGACGATTTGAAAACTTTTACAAAACGGACATAACAGCTTATACTCGTGTTTGTGTTGACGTTTTCCTAGTTCTTCCTACGCTTTCTTTGCCCTCTACTTGCAAATGTAATGAAGGTCCCCGTAAAAAACAACCAATCGACGATCGATATAAGTCCTCATTAATACCATTTCCTGAAAATTCTGTAATACATTGAAGTTAGATTCCCTTAAAACAGGGAGTTTGGTGACCTCCATCAATAGATCTCTTTCAGAAATGGTATAAAATTGGATGTGGAGTCACCTGATAGCCGAGGAACTCTAATTTTTTTTCATTGGCTATCTATCTTTATCGTGACATTTTTTGTTGCCAATATAACAAAATATCGAAAATTATTTACAAAAGTTAATTTTTTAAAATTTTATTACAATTTGTAAAAACTTTCCGAGTTTTAGAACTCGGACTCTTAAATTTTGTAACCTCTACGAAGTCCAACCATTACCAAAACCAAACCAAGCAGTGTTTCCAGGCATTTCTAGCTTTTAACTAGGTTGCCAAGTACCGTGAAATCCCATGGGAATTACTTGTGGTAACTGCAAGCGACACACCGGATCGCCATCAAGATGATTGGCATCCAAAATCCACAATTCGCTGCTGTGGCTACTGCTGCGGTAAACAACCAACAACAGCCACGTTTGTTCTGGGCGCGCGCGATCGCGAATGCAAATAGGTTCGCTGGCATAACAACCCGCCGGTAGCGCCACCGTCACCGATTTTCCTTCCCGACGGTCTACCCGCGCGATCGCACCACCTACCAATTCTGTCCCCAAATCCGTTTCGTTCCGCAACACCGATAAATATGTAAACCGCCACGGTTGACCCACCTGAGAGGCAAGAACACTGGGAAACTCGCAGGTGCGATCGTACAGGGGAGTTAATTCCGTGACTTTACCCTTTTGGACAGACAACCGCAATTGCCATAAGTTTCCCCGCGCCTTGGTTTTGGGATTTCCCGTCGCTACCTCTTGCAAATAACGATTGCTTTGGAAATCTTCATAACGAACCATATCCAAAACAATATTGCCCGCTTCGTCTTCGCAGCCGTTGCCAAAATGCCACTGATACCAAGGTTCTGCCTGCAAGCGACAGGTTTCCTGTAGCGTTTCCCTGTCTACCACCAAAATCTCCGTTCCCAAAGCCGGCTGCCAAGTCATAGCCTGGGAGAACGTCATAAATTTTAATAAAGCCGGCAAAACTTTGAGGCGTACTGGGGGAATGCAAAATACCAAATACCGACCTGCCAAAACAAAATCGTGAATCAACGACATCCCACTCAAAGGAATGGCATTTTGCTTGACGATTTTCCCCATGGGATTGCAGCGATAAATGTTGAGAGAGGGCTTTCTGCCAAACACAACCCCAAAGTTATAAATTTCTCCCGTCTTGGGATCGCGTTTGGGATGGGCAGAAAACGGCATTTCAGCTGCCAAACCGTCCAAATCGTCCGTCCCCCGCGTTTCTAACGTTTGAGGGTCCAAAGCATGGGGATGACCGCCTTCCCACAACGCCAACACTTTATCCGGCAGCGCCAGAACCGAAGTATTGGCAGCATTTTTCACCGGATAGCGAAAGCGATTCCACCAACTTCCCGGAGGATACATACCGTAACCGCCGTATAGCAGCGTTCCCGCTTGTTCTTCGTGGCGATAGCCAGCGGTTTGTACGAAGCGATAAGTTCCTATGACTTTTTCTGAGGTAAAACGAACGCCCAACACTGCCCCGTCGCCGTCAAACCAATGACCAACGCGGCGTTCTCCCCGCTGCAAACGCGCTGGTCCGTTGCGGTACAGACAACCGCGAATGCCGGGAGGAACCGAACCCGACAGTACGGTCAGTTCGGTGGGGGGAAATTCCACACCTGGCGGCAGAACAGCTTTTGCCCAAGCATTTTGGTTGGCGTTTGACGTTGACATAAGGCTCGAAGTTCGCAGAGTCCGTTTCTATTGTATGCCTGAAAGCCTACTCTAGGGAAATGGAATTGAGGATAGTAAGAAATGTTGCGTAATTTTGTTCGATTGAATAGAAGGACCGTTTTTTTGTAAACTTATATTTAACAATCAAACATTTGGAACTTATAAATAAAAAAATAGCAATTTTCCATTCTAGCGATCGCTCTTCGTAGGGAAGAAATTTTGCAAAATCTCTTGATTTATTAATAAATTGCATTTTTGCGAGCCGTTCGATAGATAAAATTTAGATTTATTTACAATATGCGATAGTAGCTTGACAATTGAAGAAAAAGATGCTATAATTAAAATAATAAAAAATTAATGCCGGTTCAAAGGAAAAAAGAGAAAAGAAAAATTTTTTCCTAGAGGCTGGCGTTCGGGGAAGGTTTCGCTGGGACTCCTTCGCTCAAACATCTAGGCAGCGCCAAAATAATATACTGTTAGTACAAAATACAAACATAACCACTACATCTTAAATCGGCAAAACCTTACCCCGTAACCCTTTCGGCGCAGCAATCCCATAACGAGCAAGCAAAGTTGGTAAAATATCGTAAATTTGGGCATCTTCGATATACTGACCGCCTTGGGGATGTTGCGGGTCGTAGAATATCAAAATTCCGTTTTGCGCGTGATTGGCATCGTCAGGACCGGTATCGTTTTCCCACTGGTAAAGGGAATCGCCGCCAATGGTTCCTAGCGATCGCCAAGCCATATCTTGAAAATAAACAATCAAATCCGGCGCAATCCCGCGAACCCGCTGGTAAAGTTCCTGCGGCGTATAGGCTTTCACCCCCAACGAATTTCCCCAAGGGTCGCAGAGAGATTCCAATTGTTCGATTAATTTTTGCCGTTCTTCATGATAAGCTGTTACTGGAATGGTACCCTGGGGTTCCCTGCCTTCTACATTCAAAAAGATACGCCCGTAATAGCCACCAGACCCCCAAGCTTTCGTACGCGACCAATCCACACTCGCTTTTTCCAAAGGAACTGGCGTATCGGGATTTTCCTTTAACGTTAAATAACCATTTTCCATCAACCACTGATTCAAGCAAAAGCCACCCATCAGCGGTTGTGCCCCGTGGTCGGAAACCACCAAAACAGCTGTATTGTCATCGCAGCGGTCGAGAAACTTGCCAATGCAGCTATCCACGTGGCGGTAATAATCGTAAATCGCATTTTGATAAGGAGAATTGGGAATATGGAGGGGATGGCGATCGTCCATATGTTTCCAAAAAGCGTGGTGGAGGCGATCGACCCCCATTTCCACTAACATTAACAAATCCGGCTGGTAACTTTCCAAAAGATGCGACGCCATAGTAAACGTTTGGTTGCAGAGGTGGTAAATATCCTGCAGAATGCGCCCTTTATCATCGGAACGAAAATTGGGAACGTCGAACATATATTTGTCTACCCAAGCGCGGATTTGACTGCCGAGGCTGAGGGGATAAGTATATTGGCTGTCGGTATTGGGCGTGAGAAAGCAAGAAACCAAAGCGCCGTTGACCAGTTGCGGCGGATAGGTTCCCGGAACCCCTAAAACGGCTACTTTCCAATCCGCTGCCCCCAGGATATCCCACAACCGGGGAACTTTGACTGCATTGCTATTGGCGATCGCTAAATTTTGGTAGCTGCGATCGATCCGATTGCGAAACCCGTAAATCCCCAACTCTCCCGGGTCGCGACCGCTGGTCATGCAACTCCAAGCCGGAACCGTAATCGCCGGAATGCAGCTTTCCAACTTGCCGTAGCTTCCCTGTTGCATCAAACGAGAGAGATTCGGCAAATCCTCGCGAAATTGATGGAACACCAGGGAAGGTTCCGCACAATCCAAACCAATAATGACCAGTCGGGGAGAGTTACCCATAAAATCGTGCTATTCTAGCATTTCTAAAAAATAACGATCGTTTTGAATTTTCTATTTCCCCGGTAGAGGCGTTTCGCGAAACGCCCCTACAAAAGTGCCCCGATTATCTCTTGAAAAATTGTAAAGAAATTGTATTAGGTGGTTTTGCGATCGCGATTTCCCCCGTGGCGGCGAACTAACAGAACTGCCGCAGTTACCACTGCCGCAAAACAAAGAACGTGAACCACATTAAACGGCGTTCCTGGGAAAAACCAAGAATCCGTTCGGAGAAACTCAATAAAAAACCGACCGCCAGGATACCAAATTAGATACAGTAACAAGATATCCCCATCTTTGAGTTGCGCGGCAAACCGTCGGGAAATCCAAAAAATCAAGAAAAATCCCAGGAAATTCCACAAAGATTCGTACAAAAACAAAGGATGGAAACGGGTACTTTCGGGATATTCCGCTAAATTGTTATAGGGGGGAATGCGGTGGGGTGGATCGATGCGCAATCCCCACGGTAAATTGGTAGGAGGTCCGTACAGTTCTTGATTGATGAAATTGCCCCAACGACCGATCGCTTGGGCAAGGGGTAATGCCAGCGCGATCGCATCGAGATAAATGAACGTTGGCAGTCGATTGAGTTTGGTATACAACCACAGGGCAATGCCACCAAAAATAAACGCACCAAAAATATGGATGCCGCCATCCCAAATTTGCAAAATTTCGATGGGATTTGACAAATAGCGACCAATGCCAGTTTCGTCGCGTGGCGATTGAATAAAAACGTAGTACAGCCGCGCGCCAATAATCCCTGGAATTAAAATCCAAATCAACATATCCCAGAGATTTTCGCTATCTTCGCCACGTTTTTGAACTCTGGTGCTAGCAACGTAAGCACCTATTAAAATCGCGCTGACCATTAACAAACCATACCAGCGCAGGGCCAAGGGTCCAAACTCAAAAATGATCGGATCGACAGGTGGATACATGATGGACTATCGTTCACTCTAAATATCCGAGGTCGCGCAGGCGACGGTAAACTTCCGGGTCGTCGTAATTGTCGGCGGTTCGGTCGCTGGCGGCTGCCGTGGCTGGGATTTCCCCCATAAAGGATTGCAAGCGATCGCACAAAGATTCTACCGTTTCCGGGAAAATATCGTGCAAATTGGTTTTTTCCGCCGGATCGTCAGCAATATTGTACAGTTCCCGCCGTTTTAACCCATCTTCGCCGTTGGCTAGCAGTTTGTATTTTCCTTGCCAAATCGCGCGGGTGGTAACATCGTAACCGCGATCGCATACCAACTGCGGCTGTCGCCTCAACAGCAAATTGACAGCATTTTGCGGTGGAACTGCTTCTGCAAACACGGCATCCCCTTCCGAATTCGTCGCCGAAGCCAAATGCAACGCCTCTTCATACTCGTTTGCCAAACCAGCTGCTGTCAAGACCGTATGGAACAAACGGCGGGTAGACACCACGTCATACCGCTTGCCAACCGCAAAATTTCCTCTAGGGTCGTGGATAATTAACGGTACCCGCGCCAACTCATTGTACAAAGCATTGGTATGACCCACCAACTGCTTTTCACCCAAATGTTCGCCGTGGTCGGAACAAACCACCACCATGGTTTTATCCAGCCTACCGCTTGCTTGCAGCTTTTGTAAAAAACGTCCCACCTGTTCGTCTTGTGCCGCTACTTCCGCATTGTACATGCCATCAAGGGTCGCTTTGCGGCGATCGTCTAGCGGGTCAGCCAAAGGCGCTAGCCATCCATATACGTCGCTGTTGAACTGACGCAAATACCGCTGTGCTTGCTTATCTTGTAGCACGTGGGGGGCAAATTTTTCCACATACTGGCGCGGCGGATGGTAGGGCATGTGGGTTCCCATCAAATTAATAAAGGTAAAAATGGGTCGTTCCTCACCAATTCCTGGCCGTTCCACTAACAAACGCGCCGCATCGGCGAGGGATTTTTTGGTGTTGCCTTTGAAACTTAGCGCCGTTTGCCACAACGGAACCATAATCGGTGTAAACGACAGCGCTAACATGGTTTCCGATCGCGCAAAGGTATCTTGCACTTTGTTAAGCGTACCGGTAAGCAACCGTTTGAATCCTTGGCGGTAGCGATCGATCAAGTTAGAACCTACGCCGGCTTGGTTGGGATGTGAGGTTAGCCAACCGCTGTAGTTGAGGAAGCTATAAAATCCTCGCCGCAAGCCGTTGTTGATGACACCGACTAGGGGATTGTTACAAAAGGCAGCTGTATAGTAGCCTCCGGATTGCAGTCTTTCGGCTAGGGTGGGTAAGCTTTCTGGTAAAACTGAGTAAGATTGGACGGTGTTGTGGATGGAAGGGTAAACCCCGGTAAACATGGAGGCGTGGGAAGGAATGGTCCACTGCGCTGGCGCTACGGCGTTTTGAAATTGCGTTCCTTGGCTGGCAAGTTTGTCGAGTTCGGGGGAGGTTTCTAGGGGGTAGCCGTAGCAGGAAAGACGATCGAAGCGTTGGGTATCGAGGACCAAAAATACAATGTCAAGGTTGTTCATGGATTGTCCGGATTGCAAGTACAAAAAGGGTTGGATATTCTGAAAATGGCTGCTTCTTTTTACGGTACCCTATTGGTTCCGCGATCGCCTAGCATAATTTTATCGATGGCTTGGTTTTCCCTCGAAAACAGCGATCGCGCTTGCCGGAAAACCCCAGAAATGATACGATATAAGTCGATGAAAACTATGATACTGTCATTAGATCGGGAGAATAGGGATGCAAAATCAACATTGGAAACCCCTGGAACCGAAAGATGTTATTTCAATTTCCTCTTCTAGTGGAAACTCACTGCTGGATTTAGCTCCCAATCCCACTTTTAAAAATAGTGAATTTCTAGACAAACTATTTAATAAATTAAAAGTTGCCCTAGAGGCAGAAAATATCAAGACAGGAAATGTACGTTTCTGGCGAGATGGTGTTTATTGTGAATTCCTTAACCTAAAAAACGGTGAATGGGAGCAAGGTCAGGTAAGGATTAATCTAGAATTTAAATCCAATAACCCCCAACCCCAACCCACCGAATCTCAACCTTCGGAAGATTCTCTCGATGAATTTCGCAATCAAACATCCAGTTAACATAGTGTAGGGTAGGCAATGTTCCCCCTACTCCATAAAAGATGGGGACGTATGATATAAATTTCATTTATTGAGGGAAATAAAAATAGCTTATTGGCAAACAATCAAGCCAGAAGATGTTCTTTGTATAAATTGAAAACATCACACTCTGATTCCAAACCCTACCTAAAAAAAGCGAGTTTATGGAAGCATTAACAAATAATAATGAGGTAAAATATAATCCGAATAAGTAAGTGATAGAAGGAATTGGATGCAAAGAAGGGCTTGGCAAAAATGGAAAGTACGCATTACTTTAGAATTTTGCCCCTACGAAGAACTATGGGAATCCGATTTAGATAAATTTCGCAAGGCAATTTCTAGCCAGAAGGCTACCCAATGAATTCGTGCTATCTTCTAAATATACTCTTAATTGTTTGCTTCGTACTTGACCACATTTGCTTCCAAAACGGAACTTTAACCGGTTCTGGTTTGGGTTCGTACATATAACGATAATATTCCCAAATTTCCTTGTAAGCAACTTCTGGTTTTCTTCCCGCCCAATGTAAATAGGTTAAACGCTGTTCTCCGTCGTAAAGAACCCCTGGTTCTAACTGTTGAAAATGAGAAGAACCCGCCCAACTTCCAGCATCGTAACCGGGAATACCCACCATATTCAGACGTTTGGAAGTACAGCGAAGGACCATATAATTTAAAATGGGTTGGTCTACAATTCCGTTGGTAAAATCAAAATACTCCCGATGGCTGCCACATTCTTGCAAGACTTCTGCTATTTGAGATTCGGAAATCGCATCTTTTCTGGATGCAAACAAGCCACTGTTAAAAATATCTTGTAAATCACTGTCTGTAAAAATTCCTTTTTCCCGTACGATGGGATTAAAAACATCTTTCAAACCTCTTTTATGTTGGTAATCGCAGCAGACAAATTCGTATTCTGATAAATAGTCTAAAATATCGGAAATCGTATCAAAAACCACAATATCGGTATCTATATACAGAAACTCATCCAATGGACCTAGCCAAAAATTAAATTTACGTAGTTTATTGAGGCTGCGTTTAACTGGAAAAAAATCTTCGGGAAACCAATTTGCCATGTTTTGGGAAAGTTCTTCAATTTTATCTAAATTGGGAAATAGTTCTACACCTTTTGGTTGCAAACTGGCTAATAATTGTTGGTATTGGTCGTTGAAAGGTACCAGATAAACAGGAACATCTGGGTCGTAGAGGCGAATGCTGTTCAAAAGTGCGATCGCATTTTCCTGAACTCGGTCGTTTCCTAAAATATAAATTCCGCGTTTCATAAAACCTCTATAAGAGCGTTAGCATGGAGTAATGGCTTTTTTAATGGGAGAAATTCTGGTAACAAGTGACATTTTTTCTTTGATTTTAGGAGAAACCTATAACTACTTGCAGAGATTTTTCAAAAATCTTTAGGAACGAGATAGCGTTGTAGGAGAAGGGCGAACTGAGGTTCGCCCCTATATTGTTTAACCGTTTGCACTTAATCTGAATTCCCTACATACCCAGTTCATCCGCTAGTGGAACCAACGGAGGTAGGGGCTTCAACCAATTGGGGAACTAATTTCCAACCAAATTCATCTTCAAACACGCTTTTCTTGTAATTAAGACTCCAAATTTCCAACTCGCAGTCATCGTCAGGGTGGGTCGGTTCGAGATGCAAATACAGAATTTGGTTTTTGTCGTCGAATTCGCAGGTTACTTCGCGAATTGCGCCCAACTGACGGCGGTCTAGGGCAATTGCCAACCGCAGCAAAGCCGACAACTGGCTAACCAAACGGCGGTATTTTTTGGAGGTGAGGTTGCGGAAATTATCGTGTTTCTTTTTGGGGGCGCTTTTGCGGTGATAGCGGGCTAAATTGGCAATAATTTCTAGTTCGGTTTCGGTATAGCCAAACAATTCGCTATTGCGAATTAAATAGTAAGAATGTTTGTGGTGTGCGTTGTGGCTAATATAAAGACCGCAATTGTGTAAAATTGCGGCCGCCCAAAGCAGTTCTCGTTCTTCTACATCCCACTGATGTAATTTTCCCTGAGTACTATCGAACAAACGCAGGGCAAACTCAGCCATGCGTTCGCTAGCATTGAGATTGACGTTGTATTTTTTGGCAATTTTGTAGACGCTGCGGGTGCGTACCGAACTGTGATAGCGTAGTTGGTCGGAAATAAAACCGTGGGTCAGCATCCAATCCACAATTAAGCCTTCCCGCAAAGCGCGATCGCAAATTGTTAGTTTTTCCACCCCCAACATTTGCATGGCCTCTTTTAAAATTAAAGCACCGGCTAAAATAATTTCTGCCCGGCGGTCTGACATGCCAGGAAGATCCGATCGCTGTTTGACCGAAAGCTTGCGCAAGCGATCGACAATATCTTGTATGCCCTTAAATCCCATAGAATATCCATTGAGAGGATTGGGGGCACTGCCGTATACTTGATTGGCGTGTAAAGCAGCTACGGCTTCAATGGTTCCCGAGGTTCCCACCATCCGCAACTCTTCTTCTTCTGGATTGAGATGGGCCTGAATTTCTTCCACCGGTCGTTCCAACATCCCACGAATGTATGCCCGTAGGTAGTGAAACTCCTCATCGCTAATGGGGTCGGTACTGACAAATTGCGAAGTTAGACGTACAGCCCCAATTTTGGTACTGTTGAGAACTTTAGGTTCGCCGCCGTCTCCCAAAACCAACTCCGTAGAACCCCCACCAATGTCAATCACTACGTGGGATTGTTGGTTCAACTCAAGCCCCGATAAAACTCCTAAATAGATGCGGCGGGCTTCTTCCTGACCGGAAATCAGACTGACCTTTAAATCCAGTTGCTTGTCAACTTGGCGGAGAAATTCCCGACCGTTGGGGGCTTCGCGAACGGCACTTGTTGCCACAGCTACCATACGATCGGCATTATAACTTCTAGCAATTTCTTGAAAGCGTGCCAAACAAGCGATCGCTCTTTCTATAACCTCCGGCCGCAATTTCCCTGTTTCCCAACAGCGATCGCCAAGGCGTACAGTTTCTTTTTCCCGCGCTACAATCGAAAAACTCGGTAAAGTTGGTTCGATTTGGGCTAAAACCATATGAATGGAATTGGTTCCCAAATCGATCGCTGCTAGCATGCGATTTTCCTTCCAGACGGGTGTAGGCGCTTGCACGAGCCCAATTGTTTCTACCATTCTAATATGTGTTTGCGAAAGCTACACTAGATCTTTCATAACTGGGAGAAAAGTTTTCGTTCGGAAAGCCCAATTGCTTCCTGCAAATCCCCAAGCTGGCTGAGGAATCAACTCCCAAGCTAGCTGAGGGGAAGCTTTTCCCCACTCAATAACGATATCTTAGAAAGGGTAAAGAGTTGACAACGGGATGCTGCTCTATGGTTCCATCATCTCAGTACTCCAGCCAACCAACTTGGCTGCAAATCGTACGACTGCTACGGTGGAACAAACCCACCGGACGTTTGATTCTCCTCGTTCCTGCCCTCTGGGGAGTCTTTGCCGGTGCCAGGGGGACCCCAGATGAGTCGCTGGTGGGGGTTATCGTTTTAGGTACCCTCGCAACCAGCGGTACTGGCTGCGTCATCAACGATTTGTGGGACCGCGATATCGATCCTTACGTAGAACGGACAAAAACCCGTCCTATTGCCTCTAAAGCCCTTTCCATAACTACAGGTATTATTGTAGCTTTGGTGGGCATGCTATGCGCTGCGATTTTGGCAACGTATCTCAACGCCCTCAGTTTTGCTTTATGCGTCGCTGCGGTTCCCGTCATTGTTTTGTATCCCCTCGCCAAGCGCGTTTTTCCTGTTCCCCAACTGGTTCTCGCCATTGCCTGGGGATTTGCCGTGTTGATTAGCTGGACGGCTGCCAACGGCACTTTAGAAACGCCTACCTGGTATTTGTGGGGAAGTACGATATGCTGGACACTGGGGTTTGATACGGTATATGCCATGAGCGATCGCGAAGACGACCTGCGCCTTGGCGTTCGCTCCAGTGCCATCTTTTTTGGGAAATATGCCCCACAAGCGGTTGGGGTGTTTTTTGCCGGAACGGCTATTGGCATGGCGTTTTTCGCCGTTTCTATGGGGCTACATTGGATTTTTTGGCCCCTATGGGGAGTTGCTGTCATTTTGTGGGCAGCGCAATACCGGCAGCTAGCCCAACCCACACCACCCCCAGAATTGTACGGTAAAATTTTTACTCAAAACGTCCAAATCGGCTTTGTATTGCTTGCCGGTATGATTTTGGGAAATTTGCTCTAAAAACTGGCTAACCAAACAATTCGGGTGTAGCGGGACCATCAAAGCTAGAAACAGCTCCTTTCCCATACACCCGAACTTTGGCGAACGTTGTGTTGTATAGATAATCGATAGCTCGAAACGCGATATTCTTATGTCTCTTCCCATTGTTGCTATTATTGGACGCCCCAACGTGGGTAAATCAACCCTGGTCAATCGCATCGCCAGCGATAATTTTGCCATTGTCGATGACGAAGCGGGGATTACGCGCGATCGCACCTACCGACCCGCTTTTTGGCAAGACCGAGATTTTTTCATTGTAGACACCGGCGGCTTGGTTTTTGACGACGATACCGAATTTTTACCCTTCATTCGCGAACAAGCCCAAATTGCCCTCACCGAAGCTTGCGCTGCTATTTTTGTGGTCAACGGTCAAGAAGGCCCTACCCCTGCCGATCTAGAAATTGCCAATTGGCTGCGCCAGCAAAACGTACCTATTCTGCTTGCCGTTAATAAATGCGAGTCAGTAACCACCGGTTTTTCCCAAGCAGCGGAATTTTGGGAACTAGGCTTGGGCTATCCCTATCCGGTTTCCGGTATGCATGGCACTGGTACGGGGGATTTGCTAGATGCAGTCATTCCCTATATGCCCCCAGCCAACCAAATTGAAGAACGAGAAGAAACCAAGGTGGCGATTGTTGGTCGCCCCAATGTGGGCAAGTCCAGTTTGCTAAACGCTCTCAGCCAAAGCAGCCGCGCCATTGTCAGTCCCATTTCCGGAACCACTCGCGATAGCTTGGATATGGTGCTGAAAAGAGATGGCAAAATCTATCGCCTCATCGATACCGCTGGCATTCGCAAGAAAAACAAGGTTGAGTACGGGGTAGAATTTTTCAGCATCAATCGCAGTTTCCGCGCCATTCGCCGCTGTCAGGTAGTGGTATTGGTTCTGGATGCTGTGGATGGGGTCACCGAACAAGACCAAAAACTGGCCGATCGCATTATTGACGAAGGCAAAGCTTGCATTTTGGCTGTTAATAAATGGGATGCGTTGGAAAAAGACAGCCATACGATTAACAAATATCTTAGCTACCTCAGCGATCGCCTGTACTTCATTGACTGGTCGGAAAAAATCTTCATTAGCGCCCTCACCGGCAAACGGGTTGGCAAAATTTGGCAATTGCTGGATAATGCCGCCACAGAACACAGCCGCCGCGTACCTACCTCGGTGGTGAACGAAGTCATTGAAGAAGCGGTTTTGTGGCAAACGCCTCCTACCAACCGTCAAGGCAAAGCCGGCAAAATTTATTACGGTACCCAAGTAAGTACGGCACCGCCAACCATTGTATTGTTTGTCAACGACCCGAAACTCTTTAAAGACAATTACAAACGTTACATGGAAAAACAATTTCGCTTACAATTGGGATTCGCCGGTACGCCCATTCGGCTGCTGTGGCGCGCCAAACGCCCCCGCGATGTGGAACGGTTCGACAAAGCTCACCGTAACCGGTTGGCCGACCAAGGGCGAACCACCACTGTCTAGCCCACAGTTCGGCGCAGCTCACTGTAAAGCATCTTTAACGAACGAATGGATTTACTGCGATCGCTTCCCCTCGGTTTATATCTGGAACAACCCGTCACCTGGATGCACCAACTAGACCCAAGAGTCAAACTGGGGTGGCTGACCAGCTTCTTGCTAGCCCCGGTTTTAGCTTCCACTCTATGGCGTTTGAGTTTGGTGGTGCTGTTAATTGTGCTGACCGTTCTGGCAACCATTCCCATGCGGGTGTGGAAGCAGCAAATGGGATGGCTATTGGTGTTAGGTTTTTTGGTGATGCTATTTAGCGCGATCGCGCCCGATGGTCTCAATATCAGCTACCAACCCCGCCTTCCCGACGCCGAAGTGGCTTGGCAACTCAACCAATCCACCAGCGAAGTATCAAAACCGCCACCGGCCACGGAGTATCGTTATATCTTATTTCAGCAAGGACCAGTTACCATTACCCGCCGTTCTCTCAACCTGGGATTGCGTCTGAGTAGCTTGTTGTTCGCGCTCATTTACAGCACCAATTTATATTTGCTCACCACAGCACCAGAAGAAATTACGGCTGGTTTGGAAAGTTTAATGCGTCCTTTGCGTTGGTTTAAAGTTCCCGTGACCGAACTCAACTTAACGTTAACTCTTTCCTTACGCTTTATCCCTTTGGTCTTGGAAGAAGTACAAAATTTGGTGCGATCGGTACAAACTAGGGCGATTGATTGGCGGAAATTAGGATTGAAAGGCAGCGCTCAAGTATGGCTGACCATCGCCGAACGCCTGCTAGAGAACTTACTCATGCGCGCCGAACAAATTGCCAGTGCCATGCAAGTACGTGGTTTTACCAGTCCCGACCAACATCGCGTCTATTGGTCGCAACTGCGGTTGGGTCGTAGTGATTGGGTAGCTTTGGCGATTTTACTTGCTTTTTGGGGCATGCGTTTTGCCGTTGGTGGGGAGGTTTAGCGAGCATAGGAGCATGGGGGCA
>CAYZHY010000030.1:22402-35743 GCA_964477525.1 uncultured Geitlerinema sp.
ATTTAGCAAAAACAAATAAGTTAGCTTCATGATGGCATTGCAAGGTTGGTATTGGCGATCGCTGCCTTTGGAAAATCGAACCGGTTCGGAAATTTTTGAACGCTTGTTTTTAAGTCCCAATGATGGGTCGCCAAGGGCGATCGCGACGTTGTTGGAAAGTCCTGCCAATCAAGGAGAATTTCCCTTCCATTTATCCAGATATTCCATTTGTGCGGGATCGCCGCGTTTGGTCAATAACAGTTGGCAACTATGGACTCCTCCATTAGGGGAAATTTTGCCGTTTTTGCGTCGTTTGCTATCCAGCGGGCAGCCCACCTCTGCTGGCGAACCTAGCGATCGTTCCCTACCATTTTTCGGAGGATGGCTGGGTTGGTTGGGTTACGATTTGGCTTGGGAAATCGAATCGTTGCCATCGCCGCATCGCGAACATACACCGTTTCCCGTGGCGTATTGGTACGAACCCGATTGTTTTGCCATTGCCGACCACCACCAACAACATCTCTGGTTGGCAGCAACCAGCGATCGCGATTTGGATGAAATGCAAAAACGCACCGAATCAGCTACGTCGTTGCTTTTTGACGATGATTCTGCCGCTACATCTGCCCAACCGACCTTGCAAATGTCTCCGCAAGCGTACGAAGCCATGGTGGTACGTGCGAAAGAATATATCCAAGCTGGCGATATTTTTCAGACCAATTTATCTTTACGCTTCGAGACGCAAACCTCGGCTTCCAGTTGGGCTACCTACCAAGCTTTGCAACAAATCAATCCTTCTCCCTTTGCGAGTTACTGGCAAACTCCCTGGGGAACCATTATTAGCTGTTCGCCGGAACGGTTGGTGCAAGTGACAGGAAATTCCGTGCAAACCCGCCCCATTGCTGGCACTCGTTCGCGCGGTCAAACCCAAGCTGAAGACGAACAACTCGCCCAACAGCTATACAACAATGTCAAAGAACGCGCCGAACACGTGATGTTGGTGGATTTGGAACGTAACGATTTGGGGCGCGTGTGTCAATGGGGATCGGTGGAAGTAGACGAACTGATGGCGATCGAACGCTACTCTCACGTCATGCATTTGGTGAGTAACGTTCGGGGAATTCTGGCCAGCGATCGCGATGCGGTAGATGCGATCGCAGCTATATTTCCCGGAGGAACCATTACTGGATGCCCCAAAGTTCGCTGTATGGAAATTATCGCCGAGTTGGAACCCGTTCGCCGCCATTTGTTTTACGGTTCCTGTGGTTATTTAGACTGGCGAGGGCACTTGGACCTCAATATTTTAATTCGGACTTTATTGTGGTTGCCTGCCTCAGGGGAAAACAACCAACTAGCAACGGTTTGGGGTCAAGTAGGTGCAGGTATTGTGGCTGATAGCAACCCCCAACAAGAATGGCAAGAATGTTTGCATAAAGCTCAAGCTCAACTACAAGCTTTGCGATGGTTCCCCCACAAAGCATGGAAACATGGGAGCAACCAGACATAGGTGATAGGATCGTGGGTGGGAAATCGTTACGTAGTAAGACTTGATGTAGGGGCTCGAACGAGCCTATTTCGTCTAGAAGCAGTGAAGGTTTAGCATTGTTTTAGAAACAAAAGCAAATCATGCTAAACTAAATTCCACCCTAGAAATAAGTTGGGAAATTTGTAAAATTTGATACAGCAGTTACTTAGCTAGCTATTTCGCTGGAAGTTTGTCTGGGGGGCCAAGGAAAAAATTTCCCTAATCTCGTCATTTTTTCAAGCCGGCGATCGCTGGTGCGTTTTTTTACCAACAGCGATCGCGATTGTCGAATCAATTTCCCCACTGTCACCGACAGGTATATCCTAAAAAAATGGTTGACAAAATTCCCCCCTTATGAACAAAAAATTTCTTCTTGCCAATGTCTTTAAATTTGGCAGCCAAAGCGTATTGATTCCGTTTTTTGGATTTCTGCTTTCAGCCTTACTCAAGAGCAATCGAGCTTCATGAATACGGAAAGCTATCTAAATCATCCCACATTTGGACTGCTTTACATGATTTGTAAAGTAGGAGAAGACCAAGAGTTGTTCGCCAGCCTTTACGCCCAGCGTTTGTTTTTTGTGGTAACGGGAAATTCTGGAAAACTCGATCGAAGGGTATCATTTGAACCCGTGACCCGTGGTGATGCTCGTTTTATGGTAGAAAATCGTCTGCGCATGCTTCGCCGGCTTGGCAAAATGGAAGAATACGAGCAACTGCAGCAGATCTACAATCAAACCTTTCAATAAGAGCATCACCCAGACGACCTAGTTATGCTGGAACGCGACTCTATGAGCCATTCTATAGCCGAACGCATCGAAAAAGTACGTCAAACCCTTCCCCCCCACGTGCGGTTAATCGCCGTTACCAAATACGTGGACGCTCAGGCTATGCGCGCCGCTTACGATGCTGGCATTCGAGATTTTGGGGAAAGTCGCATCCAAGATGCCCTACAAAAACAGAAAAGCCTCCAGGATCTTAACAATATTACCTGGCATTTAGTGGGGCATTTACAAAGCAATAAAGCCAGAAAAGCTATAGAACATTTTGACTGGATTCACTCCGTTGATAGTCTAAAATTAGCCCAGCGTTTAAACAAACTTGCTGCCGAAGTGGGACGATCCCCACAAGTATGCTTGCAAGTCAAAGTCCAGCCGGACCCCAACAAATATGGCTGGGAAATTGACGAATTGCTGGCCGATTTACCAGAGTTAGATCGGTGTCGTTCTCTCCAAATTTTGGGATTGATGACCATCCTCCCCCAGGGGTTGGACCAACAACAAACCCGAGAATCGTTTCAACGGCTATCAGAACTAGCCCAAACCATTCGTGAAAGAAACCACCCCCACCTAACCATGAAACATTTGTCTATGGGCATGTCTGCCGATTACCATTTAGCAGTGGAAGCAGGTGCTACCATGGTCCGCCTGGGACAAACTTTATTTGCCGATTCAGTATTCTAGAAGTAGGACATTTTCCAGAAAAATTGCCCTTGTCAACTCGTCAAAAGCAAATATTTTCGATAAATTTATTGAAAACTACCGTATATCCTGTAATTAATATCTTAAGATTGCATGGGAAACGATAGAACATAGGGTGCGTGTTCTGGTAGTTACAGGGTGGGTTAATCAAACAATATCTGTTTCGTTGTTATGGAGTTAGAACCGTGAAAGCAGTATTTACCAGGCTACGGGATTTTGTCGGCCTCAACGAACCTCTCGAAGAGGAAGAGTACGAAGATGAAATGGACCCGGGCTACCAAAACCAGGTCTCATCCCTAGAAGACACATTTCCAGATGAACAAACAGCTCCGGCACCGCCAAGTTCGGAACCCAACTTGCGTCAGTCTTGGCGAGAAAAAGCAACCGGAACTGGCAAAAGCGGGATGGATCGGTCTCAATCGCAACGAGGAGCGAGTATGAACAACGTCATTGGTATGCCTGGTGCCACCAACGGGATTTCCGAGGTGATGGTTCTCGAACCCCGTTCTTTTGAAGAAATGCCCCAGGCCATTCAAGCCTTGCGGGAACGGAAATCCGTGGTGCTGAACTTGACCTTGATGGATCCGGACCAAGCCCAACGAGCCGTGGACTTTATTGCCGGCGGTACCTATGCCCTCGACGGCCATCAAGAACGCATTGGCGAAAGCATTTTCTTGTTTACCCCCAGTTGCGTTCAGGTCAGTACCCCGACCGGATTGGTCAACGAAGCCATGCAACAGTATCAAGCACAACAGCAACAGGCACAGCAAGCTGGCAGTAGAGCAGTTAGCAGTCCTTGGTCTTCCCAACAAGTACGTATGGTTCAATAGAACCGTTGCTTCATGGAACAAACAAGTAAAAAGGACGGCGATTTTTGCCAATGCAGTTAGGCATTATTGGAGGCGGGGTAATGGGAGAAGCCCTGTTATCCCGCCTGGTAGACCAACAGGTGTATGCTCCCACAGACATTGTGGTTAGCGACCCGTCAGCGGAAAAACGGCAACAACTGACATCTCGCTACGGCGTACACGTTACCAAAAACAATCAGGAAACCACCCAAGCCCAACAGGTATTGTTGTTGGCGGTGAAACCGCAAATTTTCGACCAAGTGGTGGGGCAGTTGGGAGAGCTTTCCAATAAAAACCAGTTGGTGTTGTCGGTATTGGCAGGGATGCCCCTATCGCGCCTGGAAGCTGCGTTTGCGGACCAACCGGTGATTCGAGCCATGCCCAATACCCCAGCCACCGTGGGTGCTGGCATGACTGCGATCGCACCTGGTCGGGCCGTTCAATCCCACCATCTAGAAACGGCACGCCGGATTTTAGAATCGGTGGGTCAGGTAGTCACCGTACCGGAATATCAAATGGATGCGGTCACTGGCGTATCTGGTTCGGGACCGGGATACGTCTCTGTTTTTATTGAATCTCTCACCGACGGCGGCGTGGCAGCAGGATTGCCACGCTCGGTTGCTTCCCAACTAGCCGTACAAGCCGTATTGGGAACCGCCCAATTGCTAAAAGAAACCGGCATGGATGCTTCCCAATTGAAAAACCAAGTCACCAGCCCCGGCGGCACCACCATTACCGGCATTGCCCAGCTAGAACGTGCCGGTTTGCGTGCAGCTGTTATCGATGCCGTACAAGCTGCATGCCATCGTTCCCAAGAATTAGGCAAAGGCGAATAGCCCGATTGACCGAAAATGTGGGAACCCTGGGTCGATTTGCCCACCCTACATTCCACCCAGCCATGCGCGTTCTTCAAGTTGTTCCTTCGATTGCCCTGGTGTACGGTGGTCCCAGTCAAATGGTATTGGGGCTATCATCAGCTCTGGCACAGCAGGGAGTCAATGTGACGATTTTGACCACCAATGCCAACGGGGATGTCGGTCAACCACCACTTGATGTTCCTTTGCGAGTGCCGGTTTCGGAAGGGGACTATACCGTTTGGTATTTTCCCTGCTCTTGGCGTCGCTATAAATTTTCTCGGGAATTGCTTTGGTGGTTGTGGCAGCATGCCGACGATTTCGATGTTGCCCACATCCACGCTCTGTTTTCGCCGGTTAGTACGCTGGCAGCTAAAGTAGCTCGATGGCGCGCTCTGCCGTATGTTTTGCGTCCGTTGGGAACGTTGGATCCGGCAGACCTGCGTAAGAAAAAAGTCCTCAAGCAACTGTACGGTTGGGGATTGGAACGTGGCAATTTAGCAGGTGCTGCTAGGGTTCATTTTACAAGTGCCCAGGAGGCGCGGGTATCCCATCGGTTCGGTGCGAAAACAACCGATGCCATTGTGCCGTTGGGGGTAGAGTTGCCTCCGGTTGACCCGGATGTTGCCGACCATCCCCGTGTTTTTGTAGAGCAACAGTTGCAAATTCCCAAGGGTTGCCCGTTGGTTTTGTTTTTATCCCGTATCGAACCCAAAAAAGGGTTGGATATTTTGATTCCGGCTTTGGAACAGTTGTGCCGGCGCGGTATGGATTTTCATTGGGTCTTGGCAGGGTCCAATCCACAAGATCCCAAGTACGAAGACAATATTCGCCGGCAAATCCAAAATTCAGTGCTGGCAGAGCGAACCACCATGCCTGGTTTCGTACGTGGGGATTTGAAAGTGGCTTTGTTGAAAGCGGCGGATGTGTTTGCGCTGTTTTCCTACTATGAAAATTTCGGGATTGCCGTAGCGGAAGCCATGGCAGCTGGAACGGCGGTGGCCATTTCTCAAGGGGTTTATATTTGGGAAGATGTAGAACAAGCCCAGGCGGGTTGGGTATCGGGCAGCGATGTGGTAACGGCTACCGATATTTTGGCAAAAGCTTTGTCCAATCCTTCTGAATGCGATTGGCGCGGTGCCAAAGGGCGAGTGTATGCGCGACAACATTACAGTTGGGAAGCGATCGCCCAATCTACCCAGCAAGTTTATCAAGACGCGATCGCCTCTGCTGGAAGACATCGAAAAACTCGCTAATCCTGCCAATGTCGCCCATCCCACCAATCGAAGCTTAAGTTTCTCCAAAAAATTTGCAGATTTTGGGCAAAATACGTTATCCCTTAAGGGGACTCAGTTGTTGGTTTCCGAATGTTGGGATCGGGAATTTTCTCCCTGGTCCTTTCTGCTGAAGCCAAATAAATTCCCTATACTAGAAAACAGAAGCAGTTGTTACAAGCGAAGCGCCACTATGTCTGATTTCAAACAACAAATCGAACAAGAATTAGAACAAGCCCGCGAAGTATGCGATACTTCCGGCAATACCTCCCAAGAATGTGCCGCTGCTTGGGATGCGGTTGAAGAAATGCAAGCCGAAGCCTCCCACCAACGGTCGAGCAAATCTGAAAAAACGTCTTTTGAAAAATATTGCGACGAAAATCCAGATGCCGCTGAGTGTCGCGTATACGACGAGTAATACTAGGAGAGGGGGAAAAGTAAGCTAGGGGTTCCTTTTTGACCCCAAATCCTGTATCATAGATAGGCTATGCTCCTCACCACCAATGTCCAGAAACAGGTAACCGGCATCCGAGTTTACGGGTGCCGTTGCTTGTTTTTATAGGGATGGTTTCCTGCTATCGCCAACCAGCCACGATATGCTTGTAGTATGGAAAGCTAGGGAAGTCATCTCTACGATTTTTGATTGGCTTTCCTCCAACGTTCATCCAACTGCAATTTGCCATCATTGAAAGCTGAAGTTCATGAATGAAGTTTGGTTTCGCCCCTACGTATGGATGGACTTTCGCTTGGCGCTTTTGTTTGCCGCCGCGATCCCCCTCATCCTTTTCGTGTGGGCACTAATTAAAAACAACGAACCCATGCAGCGTCTTTTCGCTATTTACTGGCGCGTTGCCAGCCTACTGATCGTTAGCCTGTACCTGGCCATTGGCGCTTTACCCATTGCCTTTCTAAGTCTTTTTTTCGCGCAGTTGCTTATTCCCTTGAGTCTCTGGTTTTGGGTCGATCTAAACGAAGAAATTCAAGACCAACCAACTTCACCGTTAAAGTTGGTATTTTCCTGGTGGCGGTGGGCAGCCACCATCTACAATTTGCTAGGGGCTCTGGCAGTGCTACCTTTTTTGCGCTGTAGCTTCATGCAAACCCAGCAAATTATGGAAACCCCTTCCTGTGCGGTTTGGTTACAAGTTCCCTGGCGCTATCGAGAAATCTTCCACGATGCCAACACGCCTCAGTTTTTAGGCTTTATTGGCACCATCGCTCTAACCATTTACCTTCTCTATTTCGTCTATTTTGTGGTATTCCGCCTTACCAAACAAGGTCGATACACCACCAATCCCTAATTGAGCGCTCCTATGTCAGTAACGCCAGAAAAACGTCTAGAAGACTACACCGAACAAAATCCTCAAGAAGTCTTGCTCGTTACCCTTGACATTGAAGGGGAACAAGACCAAGTCACCGTCTACAAAGGCTTTTCCAGTTCTTTAATGCGTCCCACTGCCCACGACCCGGAAGTTCCCATCATTCCCGAAAACGCTACCATCGTCTCCATCGACCGCATCGCCAGTCCCTACGAACCGAATAACCCCCGCTACATCCAACGGGGGTTAACCTGGGAAACCATGGAACCTTTACTATCGCAAGCTGGCGTTTGACATACTCCCCTTTACATTTCTTTGACAAAGCCGTCCAACCATCGCCAAACCATCAAAAAAAATTAAACAGGAGCCTTTCCAGTAGCTGCCTGCAAACGAGCGCGCGCCCGTTTCAAAGATTGTTTGGCTTGAATTTTTTCCTGATTGGTGCCGCTGTTTTCTGCCTTTTCTACCCGAGCTTGAGCTTCTTTGTAGGCGGTTTCCGCTTGCGTGGCATCGATTTCGCTACCGGGTTCGGCGGCGTTGACCAAAATAGTGACATCGTCGTTTTCCACTTCCGCAAAACCACCCACAATTGCGAACGACATCCAGTCTTGTTTTCCTGGACGTACCCGCATCACACCTGTATCCAAAGCCGTTAGTAAAGGAGCGTGACCGCCCAAAATTCCCAACTGCCCGGTGGTACTGGGCAAAACAATTTCTTCGGCCGTCGAATCCCAAATCGTTCTGTCTGGGGCAATGACGCGTACCTGTAAACTCATAGTGCTGTTTCTAATTCTATAAATGAATTTGTAGCCACAAAAAATGGCAGTGGTTCCAAAGGAACAAAAAGGAAAAATCGAAGACTAAGGACCAAGGAAATTGCTCCATCCTCAGTCCCTAGTCCAATTTCCATGAGTCGGCTGTTAGCTTTCCGACTTCATTTTTTCTGCCTTTTCAACTGCTTCGTCAATGTCTCCTACTAAGTAGAAAGCCTGCTCTGGTAGCTCATCCATTTCACCAGACAGGATTTTCTTGAAGCCTTCAATAGTCTTCTCGATAGATACGTACTTACCAGGCATACCGGTAAATACTTCCGCTACAAAGAAAGGCTGAGATAGGAAACGCTCGATTTTACGGGCGCGCGATACTGACAGGCGGTCTTCTTCCGAAAGTTCGTCTAAGCCCAAAATGGCGATAATATCTTGCAGCTCTTTGTAACGCTGCAACGTTTCTTCTACCTCACGAGCCGTATTGTAGTGTTCTTCACCGACAACATCCGGCTGCAACATGGTAGAAGTGGAATCCAACGGATCCACCGCCGGATAAATGCCTTTGGATGCCAAGTTCCGCGAAAGCACCGTGGTCGCATCCAAGTGAGCGAAGGTGGTTGCCGGTGCCGGGTCGGTCAAGTCGTCAGCAGGAACGTAAACCGCTTGAATGGAGGTAATCGAACCTTCTTTGGTAGAAGTAATCCGTTCCTGAAGTTCGCCCATTTCCGTTCCCAAGGTCGGTTGGTATCCCACCGCAGATGGCATACGACCCAACAGTGCCGATACCTCGGAACCAGCTTGGACGAAACGGAAAATGTTGTCGATAAACAGCAGTACGTCTTGCTTGTTGACATCCCGGAAGTGTTCGGCCATGGTGAGGGCGCTCAAACCAACCCGCATGCGAGCACCCGGTGGTTCGTTCATTTGCCCGTACACCAAAGCCACTTTTGAGTTACTCAGGTTATCGTTGTCAATAACGCCAGATTCAATAAATTCGTTATAAAGGTCGTTTCCTTCGCGGGTGCGTTCGCCGACACCGCCGAATACCGATACACCACCGTGGGCTTTGGCAACGTTGTTGATGAGCTCTTGAATCAAAACGGTTTTGCCCACACCAGCACCGCCAAACAGACCCACTTTACCGCCACGACGGTAGGGTGCGAGCAGGTCAATCACCTTAATGCCGGTTTCAAAGATGGAAGGTTTGGTTTCTAGCTCCGTCAGTTTGGGGGCTGGACGGTGAATGGGAGCGGTTTCTTCAGTGTTTACCGGACCGCGTTCGTCTACTGGCTGACCGATGACGTTAAAAATACGTCCTAGGGTCGGCGTTCCCACGGGAACGTTAATCGGTTTGCCCGTATCAACCACTTCCATGTTGCGGGTCAAACCGTTGGTGGATCCCATAGCCACGGAACGCAGTTGGTTATCTCCAAGGAGTTGCTGTACTTCGCACACTAAGGAGATTTGCTGTCCGATTTCGTTGGTGCCTTCGATGGTTAAGGCGTTGTACATCCGTGGCATTTGGCCACCGGGAAATTTAACGTCCACAACGGGACCGATAATTTGCGTTATATAGCCAACGTTGGTCTTTTCTGCTGCTTGTACCATGCTTGTGCCTTTGTTTCTATGAAGTGACACGCTTTTGGCACCGATTGCTCAATTGTACGGTGCTGTTTGCTTGGGTGAGGGCGCTCCAAGTCGCTATGAATGGCGAGGTGGTGCCTACCTCGCTGGATGGAGCGAGCTTTCTAGCTACGCTTCAACCATCCAATCGTAGCAGTCTATGCTGCCATTTCGTACGGTTTTTGGTAACGGATTTATCTTTTAGCATACCATCAAATTGCTTTCCAACATTAACATGGACTGCCAGACAGCCATTTCTGGTGCAACTGCGCCCACCGATCCCCAGTTAGGGACCAACATGGTTGGCTAGAAACTGCTAAGATGGGCGATCGCTAGCTGGAAAACACCGTTTGTGCGGGCTCAGCTCCAAATTTTTGAAAAATTTGGCAGATATAGGGGACGACAAAGTTTGGTTCCGTTCTGTACTCTAGAAATTCCCAATTCTCCCTAGACCCTGTAGGGAGTCTTTCCCTCCATTTTTTCCTTCTGCAAGGGAAATGCCTAGGAATTTGGGGGGATTGGTGAGGTGGCTTTGGTGAGGGTGGGGCGACTACCTCGGTAGATGCCCCTTTGCTTGTTTTTTTATAGCGTTTTTGTTGGCTTCCCTTCATGGTTTTACAAACCAACATTGGAAGTAGCTCTTTTGGTTTTAAGTTGTTAGAAATTACCACAATCGTTCGGGAGATAGATACATTATGGCCATTATTTCTTTAAAAGCTTGGTATATTGACAAATTTGAACCCATTCAAGAAATTGAAAAACGTCCCCACGACTTGCGTTTGAGCAAGCAAAGCCTTTTAAAATCTGCCCTGCGTGCCGATTTTTTGAACGATATAGAAGAAGTCAAACAAGCTACTTGGTTTCAACGCTATCTAGAAGGAGCGGAAGTAGAATTTTATATTGAAGGCAGTGGTGGTTATGCCATTTCCAATATTGACTTAATCAGCCATGAAATTTATTTCACCAAACGGGATGTCATGGCTCATTTAGACCCCACCGTTTTTTTGAGCTACCAACAAGAATATAGCGATGCCAGTACGGCTTTGTCGGAAACGCTGTCGGAAACTTTGGACGAACTCAACCAACGGTTGCGATTGCCTGTAAAATTAGAAGTTTCTCCCCGCGCCGAAAATGCTCCCACCCGCTTGAACAAAACCACCATGCGTCGCATTCATAAAAGTTTGCTTTTTATTGCAGATGTGACGCCGATTGTCCAATTACAAAACGAATTGCGATCGCTGGTTCCCAATCCCCAAGTCTGTTTGGAACTGGGATATGCTTTGCAATGCAAACGTATCGAACAAATTTTGCTCTCTGGCCAGCAACGCTTCGAGCGCGGGGAAGGACAATTTCCCTTTGAACTGCCCAACTACCAGCAACTTTGGTTCGACCAATCCTCGGAACTTCCCAAAACCTTGCCTGTGGTTTTAGAAACCATGCTGCAAAAATTTGGTTTATTTTTGTAAACTGTTGCCACAAGACAGCCAGTCGTCATTGATGGTTAGCTCTTGATTCCTTTCCATTGTCAATATCTTGATGAACAAAAATTTTTGATGCATATTATAGTAAAAATATCGCGATCGCGGTAGGGATGGGTTGTCCCCATAGAGGGGGTCCCATTTCACGTGGTATCCAAAACGGATTTCTATCTAAAAAAACGTAAAAATAGATAGAATTTGTTCGCGATACGCCCAGAACCTGCTCATCGGCTATGGAATTAGATTTACCCAGATTTTATCAAGCTTGCAATCCCAGTAAGCCCCTTTATATAGGCAACGAAACCGACCGCAGGTATTACATTGATTTTTCCGACCTTCGCGGTGGCAATATTATTCGACAGTTGGGACGTACCATTAGCTTGCTATCGCCGGAAGAACCCACCTGTCAGCTATTTACCGGACATATCGGTTGTGGAAAATCAACGGAACTGTTGCGTTTAAAAGCCGATTTAGAGGCACAAGGATTTCACGTTGTTTATTTTGAATCCAGCCAAGATTTAGATCTGGTAGATGTAGATATTACCGACATTTTACTCGCGATCGCCCGTCAGGTCAGCGAAAGCCTGGAAAAACAAGAAGTTCACCTGTACCCCACTGGCTTCAAAAAAATGCTGAAAGAAGCCGCCGATTTGTTGCAAACCTCTGTTGAAATTACCGGCGAAGCTTCGGTTCCTGGGGTAGGTAATATCAACGTCAGTTCTGAGGGAAAAGCCGAACTCTCTTTGCCCATGGGAATTGGCAAAATTACCGCCAAAACCAAAGATAGTCCCCGGATGCGTTCGGTATTGCGGCAGTATCTAGAACCGCGAACCAACAATATTTTAGAAATTACCAATCAAGAACTGCTGCAAACCGCCAACGACAAACTCAAGGAACAAGGGAAAAAAGGTCTGGTGGTGATTGTAGACAATCTCGATCGCCTAGATAATTCTCCGAAACCTTGGGGCAGACCGCAGCCGGAGTATTTATTTGTCGATCGCGGCGAACAACTAGCCAAACTCAACTGCCATTTGGTGTATACCATTCCCCTATCGCTCATCTTTTCCAACGATTTAAGCCGTTTGACCAATCGATTTGGTGTCAAACCCAAGGTTTTGCCCATGGTTCCAGTTCGCCAACGTTCGGGAGAACCCTGCGATCGCGGCATTCGCTTGCTGCGACAAATGATTTTGGCACGTGCTTTTCCTAACGCCAATCCTGAAAAACGCTTGCAAATGGTAGACAAAGTTTTTGACAGTACCGAAACCCTCGATCGATTGTGTCATGTGAGTGGCGGTCACGTGCGGAATTTACTGGGATTGTTGTACAGTTGCTTGCAACAAGAAGACCCGCCTTTGGGAAAAGAATCGGTCGAAAATGTCATCCGCGAATATCGCGACGATTTGGTGGCAGCCATTACCGATGACGAATGGGAATTGCTGTTTCAAGCTCTCCGAGAGAAAAACGTGCGCGGTGATGAAGACTACCAAATTCTATTGCGTAGCATGTTTTTATACGAATACCGAGACGAACAAGGGCGTTGGTTCTGGATTAACCCGGCTTTAGCGGAAACCAAAATCTTTCAAGATGCTGCCCATAAATTATGAAGTTTTTTTTCTCAGAAGATAGAAAAGTGACGTTTTTTAGAAATTTTTCCCGATCGCAAACAACCGCGATTGTCCGAGTTTTTTAAACCAAAATGTCAATGTATGTAGGGAAAATTCCAGGAAATTTCATACGCCAGCCAATACATTTGTTTAGCCATACCAATTGAAGATGCTAGATGGTATATAGGGTTTCCAAATCAAACGTCAATAGTGCATGGCTAAAAGATTTTATACGAAATCCGTACTGCGAAGACCCAAAAAATTCTCCCACTTCACCACCTGCAGTCTTCATCCGCCTCTTCCCCCAGGGTCGTTTCATTTTCAACCCCAAAATTTTTAAGAAGGTTCTGAAACTCCTTTAAAGTCTGTAGTTCGCCATTTTTTCTACAGAAAAGATTTCCCAACAAGGAAAAATGGACAAAATTACTGCCACTGCTAGAATTTGGCATTTGAAAAAATTGACAATGAAACAGCCCTGCCTCTTCCCCCTCTTCCCCCTCCTCCCCCTCTATATAAAAGGGGATCTGTACACATCTGATATAAAAATACTATATTCGTTTCCAACCTCAACATGCCAATCCCTATCGGTGCG
>CAYZHY010000031.1:0-34592 GCA_964477525.1 uncultured Geitlerinema sp.
CCCCTACAAAAATGCCCCTATTATCTCTTGCAGACTATTAAGGAAATGGTATTACGATCTTGGCGGGAAGCGCACGTAGAATCTTATATTATTTCTAGAAAACAACAATCGTCTTGAATTTTTCCGATTATACCGGTAAGGGGGCAACGCGTTAGTTTCCCCACAAAAATGCCTCAGTTTTCTCTTGCAGAAAATTAAAGAATTGGTATTAGAAAAAACCCAAGGGCGATTGCTTTTGGAGTTGAACGATCCAGATCGCAACGACCGTTTCCTCTTTTTTATAAAAGATAGCGATTCGGACAAGCCGTCATTTTGATACTGTTGAATTTTTCTTTGAGTGCGACTAAAAGTTAACTGTTGTATGGGCACTGGGAAAAACACTACATGTTGCATCTCCATTTCCCCCATTTTTTAATTCTTAATATTTTATTTTCCTCAAAATCCCCTAGGAGGGCATTGTCGAATTCCCAAAAAAGATGAAAACTGAGAAGATGTAAACAAATGTATCGAAATACAAAGGGGATGCCATGAAACGGAAAAATTGCTTGTGGATGCCTGTATTTGCCGTCGTCGCAGGCACAATTGTGGGATGCCAAGGGCAAAACCAAACAACGCAACCAACCGACCAACAGCAATCAGAAACAGCATCGCAAACCGCTACTGAGACAGCCAGTGGCGAAACAGGAACCCTACAAATTTACGCCAACGGGGAAGATTTCGTACGTCAAGGATTTGTCTCCAAAGATGGCTGGCAAATTAATTTCGATAGCGTATACGCACACTTCGACCAAATTAAAGCCTATCAAACCGATCCTCCCTACGATGCCGAAACCGGGAAAGCCATCAACGCCAAACAAGAAGTCACCCTCCCAGGAAAAACCGTAGATCTAGCCGCCGGCGACGAAAATGCCGATCCGATTCTTTTAGGAGAACTCAAAGCACCGGCGGGTCGCTACAATGCCTTAAGTTGGACCATGTCGCCAGCAACCGAAGAACCGGCAGCCGGTAGTTCCATCATGATGGAAGGCACCGCTACCAAAGGTTCGCGTACTATTGATTTCAACATCCAAATGGACAACAAATTTGCCTATCGCTGCGGACAATACGTAGGCGAACAACGCAAAGGTATTCTCCAAGCTGACAAGACAGCAGAGTTAGAAGCGACCTTCCACTTCGACCATATTTTCGGAGATGCTGAGGCACCAGCCGACGATGCTATCAATACAGGTGCTTTAGGCTTTGACCCTCTGGCAGCTTTAGCGGAAAACGGCCAGCTAAACGCTGACATGGCTACTTTGAAATCGCAACTTTCCCAAGAGAACTACCAAAAACTGACCCAAAAAATTCTGCCTAACCTCGGTCACGTTGGTGAGGGTCACTGCCACGATACCACCATGAAGGAGGAAGTATGAACTGGTATCGAAACTGGCGATGGATGCTACCAGTTTTGCTGGCTTGGGGGATAGGCGTTCCCTCAGCTTGGGGACACGGTACGAATATTAACTACCAAATGACGCAAGCTATCCGCGTGCAAGCCAAATACGACTCCGGCGACCCCATGAAAGAAGCTCAAGTCACTGTATATGCGCCTAACAATCCTGCCGAAGCTTGGCAAACTGGTACAACAGACAAACAAGGATATTACGTTTTTGTTCCCAATCCCGAAATTACCGGCAATTGGGAAGTAAAAATTCGAAAAGCTGGTCACGGGGATATTGCCAGCATTCCTGTGGAAAAAACCAACACCACAACAGCATCCACTTCTGCTAGTAGCAACAATTCCCAACTGCCACTGGCCCAAGTCCAAGGAAATTCTGCAGGATATACACCTTTACAGCGAACGGTCATGGGAATCGTTGTGGTTTGGGGATGTGTGGGAACGGCTTTATTTTTTATGAGTCGAAGGAGGTAAAATGCACGTACCCGATGGGTTGCTGCCAGCAAAAATTAGTATCGGCGGATATGCGATCGCTTCGTTGGCTACTTGGTATTCCCTGCGACAAATCCATCGTTACAGCAATCCTGAAGAAAACGTTCCCAAAGCCTCCTTGCTGATTGCTGCTTTTTTTCTTGCTTCTTTAATTCACATTCCCATTCCCCCTGCCAGCGTCCATCTGGTTTTAAACGGAATGTTGGGAGCGGTTTTGGGATACTACGCTTTTCCCGCTATTTTAATTGGTTTGTTTTTCCAAGCTGTAATGTTCGGACATGGCGGTTTAACTACATTAGGTGTGAATGCTTGCATGATGGGACTGCCAGCTTTGTTGGCTGGTTATATTTTCCACCAACGCTATCTCTTCTCCAAAAGCTTAGGTAAAAATTTTTCAACGCCATTTTTTGCTTTTTTAGCAGGAGCTATTGGTTTGGGAATATCTGCTGCTATCTTTTTTTCTTTGGTAATTACCAACATGCCGGCTGATTTGGATGCCAACGCTGAAAAAACAGCCATTTATGGCTTAATGCTAGCTCATATTCCTTTGATGGCCATTGAAGGTATGTTTACTACTATGTTGGTAGCATTTTTACAACGGGTGAAACCGGAACTGCTGGAAACCATTTGAGATAGTGCATGAAATTTGGCCTCGATGAATACGCTTCTCTCAATTCTCCCGTTCATCAATGGGAACCGAGATACAAACTAATTGCTTTGCTGGCGTTGATTTTTGCTTTCGCTTTTGTAGAAGATATACGCTTGGTGCTTCCTATGTTATTCGTAACGGGGATTTTGGTATTTTTGAGCCAACTTCCCCTGTCCTTTATTTGGCGGCGATTGCGCTATCCTGGCTTGGTATTGGTGGGGATGGTAGCTTTGTTGCCTTGGGTGGCTGGCGACACCGTCCTCTGGCAGTGGGGATTTTTGAAATTACGTTTGGAAGGATGTTTGAGTTTGCTTTTGATTGCCAGTCGCTTTTTGGCCATTGTCATTACTTCTATTGTTTTATTAGGAACGACACCTTTTTTAACAACGATTAATAGCTTGCGATCGCTGGGGATACCGGCTATTTTAGCAGACATGATGCTTTTGTCCTATCGATACTTGTACGAACTGGGAGATACTTTAAATACCATGAACCGTGCCATGCATTTGCGAGGGTTTGGCTACAACAGCCGTTCGTTTTTATTTTTTCCAAATCCAAAAAAGCTGCGTACTTTGGCTTCTTTGGCAGGAACGTTGCTAGTACGCAGCTACGAACAGGCAGAACAGGTTTATAAAGCCATGCGTTTGCGGGGATACGGTTCCGGTGGGAGTATCTCTGGAGGCAAGTTGGCTAAAAAACATCACCAGCAAGGAAATTGGGGAAGTGCGATCGCATTAGCTATGACTTTGCTGGTGGCTTTGGGTTTTGTGGTTGCACAAATGCAGCTATCTGGTGTTGAATAATGACCGTTAGGTTTGATATCTAAAGGTTGCCCAGGGAAAATTTTACTCATGCCACCAACAACCGAACCAGCGATCGCGGTGAATGGATTATCGTTTGCTTACCCAGACGGAACCCATGTTTTGCATGATATCCATTTACATGTGGAACCGGGAGAACGTTTGGGAGCCATTGGTCCCAATGGTGCTGGGAAAACGACCCTATTTTTATTGCTGTGTGGGGTTATGAAACCAACAGATGGGGATGTTTCCTTATTTGGCAAAAAAGTTTCTGTAGGAGAATTTCGACCGGATGTGGGATTGGTCTTTCAAAACCCCAGCGACCAATTATTCTCCGCTTCCGTATGGGATGATGTGGCGTTTGCACCGGAAAACATGGGACTTTCCCCCGAAGATGTGGAAAAAAGGGTTTACCAGGCTTTATCTTTAACAGGAGTGGAATCCCTCATTCACCGACCTCCCCACCATCTATCAGGCGGTCAAAAACGCATGGTGGCCATTGCTTCGGTTCTTTCCATGCATCCCCGTTTGATTATCTACGACGAACCGTCGGCAAATTTGGATTTGCGTGCCAGGAGACGGTTGATTCATTTTTTACAGTCTTCCCAGGAAACCTCTATTGTATCTTCCCACGATTTGGAATTGATTTTGGAAGTATGCTCGCGCGTCATTTTATTGGATGAAGGTCGCATTGTTGCCGACGGAAATGCCAAAACCATTATGGGAGATCGAGATTTAATGGAAAATCACGGTTTGGAAGTTCCCCATTCCCTAACCCACCACCATTAAGGAAGCTAGGGAAAATTGGCAATGGGATAATTAACAATCAATAGTTCGTTAATTTTACCGCGTTTGTATTTATTGCTATTGATATGGCGGCTAGCTTGCAGGCGATGGAGGGAAAATCCTTGATAGGCTTGTTCGAAAAAATCATCTTCGGGGTTTTCGTTTTTGGGGTCGGAATTGCTGAGCATGAATTTAGCTCCTTTTTTATCTAAATCCAGGCAAAAATCCCTTAAAGCAAGCTGTTCGGCATCGCCAAAGGCAAATTGGGAATAAGAGGTAAATCTAGAGGTTTTGTTGATGGGTCGGTAAGGAGGGTCTAAATAGACAAAACTACGTTCGTCAATAAACGATTGGCTGGTGGTATAGTCTCCACAATGAATATGGGTTTTTTGGAGAATTTCGGCAATTTTTCTGAGGTTGTCTTCATAGCAAATCTTGGGATTTTTATACTGACCGTGGGGAACGTTAAATTCTCCTTTGGAATTGACGCGAAATAAACCGTTAAAACAAGTCCGATTGAGGAAAATAATTTGAGCGGTGCGTTCCACATTGGGTTGTATATCTTCGCCAAATGCCTGGAGGGAACGCTTTTGGTTAAAAAGCGATCGCATTTGATAAAAATATTCTTTTCTCGCTGCCTCGCTTTTTGGTAAGTATTCTTTTTGAATAGAATGGAGTCGGTTTATGACAGCTTCCACCTTTTGCTGAATTGTCTTGTAGGTAACGATTAAATCCGGATTAATATCGGAAATCCAGAATTTTTGAATGATATGATGGTAATTTTGGGCAATATAGAAAAAAACAGCACCACTACCCACAAAAGGTTCTACGTATTTACGAACGGAACCATTTTCTAAGTCAGCAGGAAAACAAGTTTGCAATTGTGGCAGCAATTTTCCCTTACCACCTGCCCATTTTAAAAACGGTCGAACAGCAATTGTTTTTAGCATAAGATCGGCAAATTTTAACGGCAAGTTTTGTAGTGATTTTTTAAATTAACAATTTTGTACGGTAATATATTTATTTTTGTATCAAATAAAAACTTCAAAAATATCTTGTTGTAGGGAGAGCGATGCACGCATACAATTAACAAATAACAGGATTTGTCCTAAACCAACCATGGCATATTTTATTAAAAACACTGAAAACAACATATTTTTGATGTAAAAAATTGATGCTAAAAAAAAAACAATAGGGGAGTGAGTTTGCCAAAAATGATTTTTCCCATACATAAGAAAATGGGCGTTTCCTTGCCGATAAAACCATTTCCCTAGATAAAGCGAGTAAAAAAAATGATTTAATTGACATAGTACTGCAACCATCCAAAAGCAACTAAAAAGCGATCGCCACTATGGTTACCTTCACCGAACGCACCGGCAACTTCCATCCCCTCAACGGAATTGACGTAGATACCTTCAGCCATCCCAGTTTTGTAGATATTGACAGCGATGGCGACCTGGATGCCTTTCTAGGTAGAGACACCAACGCCACCAATTCCATTCTATTTTTTGAAAACACCGGCGATGCCAACCTGCCAAATTTTGTCCGCCGCAGTACCAGCGACAATCTGTTTGGCGGTTTAAACTTTCCCAACGCCGCACCTAGTTTTGCCGATTTAGACGGCGACGCCGACTTAGATAGCTTTATCGGCGAGAGGGGAGGTCAACTGCATTTTTTCCAAAACATCGGCAATCCCACCATTGCTAGCTTTGCCAACATCATTGGTGCAGCCGATCCAGCCGATCGCTACGAAAGCGGCGATCGCCAATATAGCACGCCTGCCTTCGGAGATATCGACGGCGATGGCGACTCAGATGCGATCGTTGGCGGCAGAAGCGGTCGCATCTACATGCTACGCAACGAAGGCAATCCCAACGATGCCTTTTTCACAGAACTGCCTCCAGAAAGCAATCCCCTAAGCTTTGTCAATCTCGGCGGTGAAAGCGACGGTTTCAGTACCCCAGAATTCGGCGATTTGGATAAAGATGGGGATTTGGATGTCATTGCCGGCGATGCCAGCGGTAACATCCACTTGTTCCGCAATGTGGGAACACCCAACCAACCCAACTTTGTAGAAGTTGTCGGCGCCAACAATCCCTTTAACGATGTCAACGTCGGTTCTCGCAGCGTTCCTGCTATAGCAGACATTGACGCTGACAGCGACTTAGACCTATTTGTTGGCAACGCCGACGGCAGCATCCGCTTCTTTGAAAATACCTCCCCCGGTGCCTTGCCAGCACCACCCACCTTTGGCGGTGAAGGCGACGATACATTGGTGGGAACCACCGGTCGGGATGCCATAGTCGGTTTGGATGGCAACGATTTTATCGATGGTGCCTTTGACGACGACTCCCTATTTGGCAACATGGGCAGCGATTCCCTATTTGGTAACGAAGGCAACGATTTCCTCGCCGGTGGCAGGGATGGTGATTTTCTGAGTGGGGGGAGTGGTGACGACGTAATAAATGGAAATCTCGGTCCAGATGCTATGGTCGGTGGGTCGGGAAACGACATTCTCGACGGCGGCGACGGCAGCGACGATATCCTCGGCGAAACTGGGAACGACGTTTTGGCAGGTGGTTCGGGAACCGATACCTTAACTGGTGGTGTTGGTAACGACCTATATATTTTGCAAGGCGGCGAGTTTGACATTATGAATTTTGTCGATGGGGAAGATGTTATCGGCTTGCCGGGAAACCTTTCGTTTGAAGGATTGCGTTTTTTCCAAGGTCGCGATGAGTTTGTTCGCGACAATCGAC
This sequence comes from uncultured Geitlerinema sp., assembly GCA_964477525.1. Lineage (GTDB taxonomy): Bacteria > Cyanobacteriota > Cyanobacteriia > Cyanobacteriales > PCC-9228 > PCC-9228. Next base: position 6,925 of record CAYZHY010000031.1, read on the forward strand.
CGGAGGTCCAAGTTTGGTCTCAGGGAAAATTGCAAGCCATTTTGCCGAATTTGCAGGTGGAACAGATCGACGCCAACGATTTTGTTTCGGTGTAGCGTAGCTAGCTGACAGGTAACAACTATTTCTACCCCCTCTTTCCCTAGAACCTCACAAATCCGCGATCGCTTCCATGGCAGCTTCTAAAGCGATCGCCACGTGGGTCCAATGGGTACCTCCCTGACAAAAAACAATATAGGGTTCCCGCAAAGGTCCATCCGCCGAAAATTCCGAAGTACTGCCATCCACAAACGTTCCCCCTGCCATCACCAAATCGCTTTCGTATCCCGGCATAGCGGCAGGAATCGGATCTACATAAGATTCTACTGGCGAATATTTTTGCAAGGTACGGCAAAAGGCGGTTAGTTTTTCCGGCGACCCCAACTTAATAGCTTGAATGGTATCGCGGCGGGGAACCCACGGTTGGGGATTCACCGTATATCCCAACTTATCGAACACCACCGCCGTTAAATGATTGCCTTTCAGCGACTCTGCCACCATTTGAGGGGCCAAAAACAATCCCTGAAACAGCAAGCGATTTTGGTCGAAGGTAGCACCACCGCTGCTGCCAATTCCCGGTGCCGTCAGCCGACAAGCAGCCGCCTCCACTAAATCTTGTTTTCCCGCTACGTAACCGCCAGCAGTAGCAATGGTACCGCCGGGATTTTTAATCAGCGAACCAGCCATTAAATCCGCACCCACCGCCGTCGGTTCCACCGATTCCACGAATTCTCCGTAACAGTTATCTACAAAACAAATTGTATGGGGATTTTGTTGTTTAACTGTATTAACAATGCGCTCAATATCTGATATAGACAAGCTCTGCCGCCAAGAATAACCGCAAGAACGCTGCACAAAAACCAAACGTGTGTTAGGGTTAATGCTAGTTGGTAAATTATCCCAATCAATTTGTCCGTTTTTCGTTAGTTCGAGCTGTCGGTACTGAATGCCAAATTCCCGCAAAGAACCCCATCCCTGGCCGCGCAATCCAATGGTTTCTTCCAAGGTGTCGTAAGGCGCGCCAGCTACAGCAAGCATTTCATCTCCCGGACGCAAAACGCCAAACAAAGCACAAGCGATCGCGTGGGTTCCCGAAACGAATTGTACGCGCACCGCTGCCGCTTCTGCTGCCATCATATCGGCAAACACGCAATCGAGGGTTTCCCGACCCAAATCGTCATGACCGTATCCGCTGACGCTGGCAAAGTGGCGAACGCCAACCCGGTGATGGCGAAATACATCCAACATTCGTTGTAGGTGGAATTTTACTTGCAAATCAAGATCGGCAAATGTAGGTTGTAAGGCTTGTTGTGCCTCTTCAATATAGTGCTGTGCGTCCATAGCCTATCTGCAATCGTTTGTCTAAAGATATTTTCAGCAACGAAATGGGAAACATAATACCGAACTAGCTGTACTTTTCAGCCTGCTTGAGAGCGGAAAAATCCAAAAAAAAGTTGAAAAAATTACAGTACAGAACCTGTAGCAAGCTTTTGTCCCCATATTTTGATAAAATTTGCGGGTTGTAACCAAAACCTACGAGACAAGGATATTACATGACTGTTGCCAATTCTCCTCAAAAACTTTCCCTTAACTGGTACGTGGTTTTCTTCATAGGATTTATTCATGTGGGAGCCTTACTTGCTTTTTTCCCCCAATTCTTTAGCTGGCAGGCTTTGGCACTTGCCATTGTATTGCACTGGGTGACCGGTGGATTGGGGATTACCTTGGGATACCATCGTTTGGTTGCCCACCGCAGTTTCCAAACCCCCAAATGGTTGGAGTATTTTTTCGTTTTATGCGGTACCCTAGCCTGCGAAGGCAGTCCCATTGAATGGGTTGGCGTCCACCGCCTACATCACCTGCACTCCGACCAAGAGAACGATCCCCACGATTCCAACCAAGGCTTCTGGTGGAGTCACATGGGATGGATGCTATATGATATTCCCGTCAAACAAGAAGTTCCCCGCTTCACGAAAGATATTGCCAACGATCGCTTTTATCAATTTTGTCACAAATATTTTATTCCCATCCAAGTTGTATTTGGAGGCTTGCTATATTTAATTGGCGGTTGGTCGTTTGTCGTTTGGGGAATTTTTGTACGTCTGGTGGTGGTCTTTCACTGCACTTGGTTTGTCAACAGTGCCACCCATAAATTTGGTTACCAAACCTACGAAGCTAACGATGAATCCCGCAATTGCTGGTGGGTAGCATTGGTTACCTACGGCGAAGGCTGGCACAATAATCACCACGCTTTCCAATATTCGGCTCGTCACGGTTTACAATGGTGGGAAATCGATCTTACTTGGATGACCATTAAACTACTCCAGATCTTGGGATTGGCCAAAAATGTCAAGCTGGCCCCACAAAACTCGAATTAACGACGAGTTTAATGAAATTTGACCACCAATAGGTATAGAAATGGTATAGAAAATAGAACATTTCTCCTGGTTTTCTCTAAAAACCAGGATTTCTTTTTATCCAAAAAGGATTCACTTCCTTTTCTGCTAAAACGTACCAAGCGGTGGTTCCCACGTGGAGGCGGCGAAAATATAGCCAAGGAGAACCATCCGGCAGAAAAAATCCCGTGGTGATACCAGATTCTTTGTTGCTGGCAAACATACCACCACTTTCGTCTTGGTTGGCTTGCAAAAAAGTCAGCAGTTGCTGTGCCTGCCGTTTTTTACCAAGGATGCGATAGGCTAAAGCCATGTGTGCCGTTCCTTCGTACCAAATGCCGTCGCCGTCTTGGTTAAAATCAAATCCACCATCGGTTTGGTGGTGGGTTTCTACGTAATCTAAGATGGCTTGGAGATGGGGAGGATCTTTTTCCGAAAATGCCAGCAACGACCAGCTATGGATATCTAGAGGAATCACATCTCGGTTAATGGTAACCCCGTCTGAGGTGGTTCCGGTCCAAAATTTGCCAGCTTGCGAATCCCACATCGATCGTACGAATTGTTTGGCAGCGATCGCGCGTTCTCGCCAGATATTGCTGTGGGTATGTTGGTACAGTTGGTAAAAGGCAGCGTAAATATCGATGTTGTGTTCGGTGGATTTATACCTCAGCGGCGTTGGTTCTGGTTCCCAACCTTGAAATCCTGCTGTATATCCCCCACTACCTCGCGTGTCGCGGCAGTTGCTTTCGATCCATTCTCCCAAGCGAGTGGCGGCTTGCAGGTAGACGCGATTACCATAACGTTCGTAGTAACTCAACCAGGCTAGCATGGCCCAAGCCATATTTCCCGTATCGCTGCCTACCTGAAAAGCATCTTCCACCCACTCATTGCGATCGCTATCCCACCATCCTGGTAAGGGAATAGGATTGGCCGTGGCATCCAATTTCCCTCCCCGATAGGCATTGCGCAAACGTCCATCTTCATAGAAGCGATCGTGGTTTTGCGCGTATACCAAAGAGTCTAGCAATTGTTTGGCTCGCAGGCGATCGCCTGTGGCTATAAAAGCGATTGCAGCAACGGCGTTGTCGTAGGTAAAGGCGACGTTTTGGAAGGTACGATCGAAATGAATTTCCGGTGGATGGTTGGTTTGATAGCTGACCAAAAATCCAATCGATTTTTGGTTTCGTTTGGTTTTGGCAGCATCGGCTAAATTGGCTAGGTATTGGCTACTGGGAAGCGTCTCTTGCGCATCCAACCAAAGTGAGTGGATACCATTCATCACTGCGATCGCCAATAGAACCACCAAACCAAATACGACCCAACGTTTCATAATTCCAACACTTGAATTGCAAACAGCTATAGCACGTATAAAAAACAATCAAAAAAAATTATCCAAATCTTGAAATACGTTTGGATTGACTAGGCTAGCTCCTATTATTTTCTTCGTTGTAATGGAGAAACAATTAATAGGCTTTTTAGCAAAGCTTTTAAAGAACGCATTTCATCGGCTACTTGCGGCTGTGGCCAGTGTTCCCGGCGGCAGTAAACAAACTCCATAATTTGTAACTCTTGCTGCAAGTCCTTCAGTAAAAACTGACAACCAACCGTTGTTCCAATACGTTTTAGTTCTGCCTCGACTTCAATAAAATCGCCGATAAATTCTATTTGTATTTTTTCGCCTGTTTGAAAATCTATATGTTTATTATTGCGAAACGAAGCCCCCGATTCAGAAACATCAAAAATCCGAGAAAAGAAACTAAAATAATCTCGGTCGATTAGGGTTATTTTACATAAAGGCGAACAGCTAACGCGCGGAGTTTTGCGTTCGTCAATACCATCAATAGAAGCCATAAGGCTCAGCCATAAAATAATAGCGTTAAATTCGGTCCACAACAAATTAATCGTATAAGCAGTACTAAAATCCTGAACCCGAAATAGATTAAACAAAAGCGCAATCCAATTCAGAATAATTAAAACAATAATAGGCTTGGTTAAGTCGATATCGATATAAGACTCTCGGCGCAGAACTCCTTTGGGAGTTACATCAAAATAAATAGGAATTTTTGGCATAAAAAACACTTGAAATATAACTTTAATAACTGCAAAAGTTTGCAACGCATTGTACACAAAAGAAACGAAAATTGTGCGGGCTCCAATAACCCAAGATATGCCAATCATGGCAAATACATAATTGGGAACCCAATATAAAATAATATCAGGAATGCTTGTTTCCAAAGGTCGCATTCCCAGAAATAAAAAACATAACGGTGCTATGTAGGAAATACTTAAAAATCCTTGTTCGATCCAAAATAAAATTCCAGAAAAATGATTAATTCGTTGTACAATCGTTAATCCCGATATCCATAGAGGATTGTAGCGACTAAATAACACTTTTAGGGTTCCTTCTGCCCAACGAATGCGCTGTACTAAATAAGCACTAAGGCTTTCTGGGGCCGAACCAATGCTTAACAATTCGTTGAGATAAACGGTTTTATAACCGCAAGCCTGCAACAGCATGCCAGCAAGCCAATCTTCTACAATCGTTCCTGTAGGAAATCCACCAATGTCTTCCAAGGAACTGCGCCGCATAACGATAGAAGTTCCCGTACAAACGATACTATTTGTGCGATCGCGTCCCGGCTGAATAATATTATAAAAAACAGCCTGTTCGTGAGGTAAAATGCGTCCGCCTAAATTGATTTCTGGTGGATCGGGATTGTAAAAATTTTGTGGCGTCACTACCAAAGCCACTTCTGGATCTTCAAAAAAACCCAACGTTCGTTCTAGAAAATGATTGAGCGGAATAAAATCAGCATCCAAAATAACGATGATTTCCCCTTCCGTGGCTTGGAGGCCAAAATTTAAATTGCCAGCTTTATAATAGCTTCGATCTTCTCGAGTTAAATAGTTACAATGTAACTCCCTAGCCAATTTTTTGACTTCCGGACGTTTGCCATCATCAAGCAACCAAATTTGTTTGTGAGGATAGTTAATGGTAAGACATCCCACCAAAGTACGTTTGAGGATAGAAATTGGTTCGTTCAAAGTGGGAATTAAAATGTCCACGTTCGGAGCATAATAACCCTGTTGAATGCGTTCGGCACCTATGTCAGCTTCTGAAGTTCGATTGGTGGGATATAAAGTTTGGTAGGCAATCAACGTCATGTTGGTAATGGCTACCAACTCCATACAAAATACCCCTATACTCAAGGGACCATTGTAAAAATCGAAAATTAAAGTTTCGGTAGCACGCCACCACAAATAACGTAGATTTAAATAGGATCCTACTAATAATAAAACAACCCGTATCCAAAATGGTGGTACCTTGGGAAAAGTTGAACGCAAAACCAGGATTGTTCCCACTAAAATGGCTACTGGTACAAAAATGTATTGTTTGTTAATAATTCCGTTTAAACTTTCTTCAAAAAAAATCCAATTACATATATTTAAACTCGTAAATAATGCGATAATAAAAAAATTCCATGCTCGAAAGCTAAACTCCGGATAAAAACGCTGGCTAGATTGATGACTTTGATTCCTAGGACTAGCCGAATTTTTTTTATTTTTTGGGCTTGTTTTTAGGAATTTCAAGGTCGTTATTTGCAGCAATATAAAATAAGTTGTTTGGCATTTTTGTTGTTCGCAAGCAAACGTCGAAATAACAAGGCGTTAAGCTTTGGTTTGTTTGTTTTTTATGCACAAACTTACTTATAAAAGTTTATCATATATGCCGTAGATAGCGACCCTGAAGAGATTTCTTTCTCTATAAAAATATAGCAGCCAATAAATCCCCGAACGAAAATAATAGATTTTCAAAAAAAGGGACTTAATGGCTTTTTTTTGGCAGGCAAGCCACTGTCCCTTTTCCTATCGACCATTATAACGTTTCATAGTCTACTGAAATAAAATGTATACTTCAGAAATTGGGAAAGTGCTATATTCGGGCAACTGCCATCACCAACGACGACGCCACCAAAAACTACCAATGCCCATACTAAAAATTCCCGCGATCGCCAACCAAGAAGTTGTTTCGGGAACTTCTTTGGGATCTACTTCTTTGGGATCTAAAGTATGAAAAGACCAATCTAAGATATCATTGTTTTGCCAAGAACCTCCTGTAGCACTTGTAAATCCAACCCAAGCATTGTCTCCAGACAAAATCTCCGTTAAATTAACGTCTGTTACTGTCAAAATAGAAGTATCATTCAAAAACACTTCTAAATTGTTAGATTCGTAGCGAATTGTCGCCTCAAAAATATCCCCACTAGATAGATCGTCAATTTCATCGGAAAATCCTAGCGAATTTCGAGGATATTCTCCAAACCCCGGTTCGTCATCGGCGGAAATTCCTTGTACGCTTATGTGGTTGCTCGTTTCCAGAGCAAGGGGATCGAGATCGTTGCCAAATTGCTCAAAGTCACTTGTATTATCCCAAGTGTCAAATTCCACGGCCAGTGTTTTATTAATACTGCCGTAGCCAAGATCGCCACCACCAAAATCGGAAATAGCATCGACACTATTATTTTGTAACACAAAAGCCAAGCCATCGCCGCCAAAATTACCGCTGCTATCTGGCGTTCCTGTTTCTCGCAAATCGGAAATTTGAAACCGGAAACTCGTTTCAAAACCATTTGCGATCGCTTGTTGGTTTTCTTGCCAAGCAGAGGTTCGTTGCCATTGTCTGCCACTACCAGTTAAGCGTAATTTACCATCTCGAACGCCATTGTTGTCGTCTTTAATTGGATCGTTAGGATTTCCAGTAGGAGCAAAAAAGCTGGTCACGTTTAAATCGCTGGGTACTGTATCAAAATTGTAGCTAAACGAAGCAGCTTGTGCGGCATTGGACCACAAAACTATGGCAGCAATTGATAAAAGGCTGCTAGTTGGTAAACTCCTCAAAACCAACGCCAACGGCTTCGTTTTCCCGAGAGTGCTACGAAAGCTCCTGATGAGTACACGATCTCTAGAAATATTCAAAAACATGGTTGCTACACCCTCCTTAAATAGATGCACAATCTACTTTCACCCCATTCGATTCTCCATGTCTTTACGTAGATTTTTCCATGCCGGGGCAAGTACTACTGTAAAAACACGGAAGTTCTATCTATATTGGTAATATAGCTCAGTATATCGAGAATCTCTTTAAAGATCCTATAAAGGTAGATGCGCGAAAACGAGCGATCGATGTAGGTTATCCCCTAGATAAAGATACGTATATCTTCTTAGAAGCTCCCCCATGCGATTGTCCAAATTCAAAAACATACATTTTCGCTATATTTATATAGGAGCAGCGATCGCTTAATATGCAAAGTTTCCCCGAGAAAATAATTGTTATAATTTGTTAAAATAGAGAAAACCAGGGAGATTGCTGCTGTTTTAACTGACGAGTGGGCGTAATTTCTACTTGTACTAACTGCCCCACATTACAAAATCTAGGAGATCTGGGCAGCTCGGTAGCATCGTATGTCCGATTTTCCGCCAACAACGGTTCCGTTTCTTTCAAAGAAATCCGAACTTGAACGAGTTGCTTGCGCTGAAAATCAGGAGGTTGCACGGCAATATCTTTCCCCAAATCCGAACGACTTCCTAAATAAGAACGAATAGTTTCCACCTTTCCTTGCAGTTGGCGATCGCGGTAGTGCAACTGAATATCCACAGGCGCACCTACTTCAAAGCGTTTCAAATCATCAACAGTAACAAACGCCTCCACCCATAAAGAAGAACAATCCAATACTTTTACCAGAGGTTGGTTGGCAATAACTCGTTCCCCTTCTTGTACCAAAATCTCCCAAATCACACCGCTTTTGGGTGTCTTAACCTGGTCCAAATTGCGGTTGCGAGCCACCTGTCTGGCCAGTTGAATTTCCTGGCGCAAAGTACTAATCCGCGCCAGAATTTCTTGCCTTTCCGAGCTTAAATCTTGTTGGCGACGTTGGCGTTCTTGTTCTACTTCAGATGGCAATTCTCGGCTCGATCGCAATAAAGAAATGCGACTTTGGGCGATCGCACTAGCTTCTTGCCGCAACTGTTGCTTAGCTTTCAGTTCCGATTCTGCCGTATTCAAAGCCGTTTCTGCTTGTTTGACTTGCAAAGACTTAACTTGCCACTCATTGCGAGCTTCTTCCAAAGACAAACGAGCAACTGCACCCGCATCGGCTAGGGTTTTGAATTTTTCGTATTTAGAGCGGGCTAATTCTGCCTCTGCTTTGGCAATTTCTACATCAAGCCGCGCTTGCTCTACTTTGTTTTGAGCCAGTATAACATCCAAACCCAGTTGGGATTGCTGTAACTGAGTTCTTAAAGAAAGATCTTGGATATTTAAAAGCCGTTCGGCTGTGCGCGGATCGTAAATAGGAATATCTTTTTGCAGTTTCTGGTTGAGCGTTTGCAATTTCGTTTGTGCCAGTTCTAACTCAGATAGACGCTGTTGCAAGTCTTGGGAATTAGCTAAGGGATCTTCCACTTGTAGTAAGGTTTGCTGGTTGGCCACAGAAGTTCCAGTTTCTGGAACGTACAGCTTTTTTACCACCCCATCAATAGAAGAGCGAACAGTAGAAATCCGACCGTTAATAAAAGCTTCTGCTGTCGTTACTGCGGCCATACGTCCCCACAACAAAGCAATTCCCCAAATCAGCAATCCCAATCCGGTGCCAAACAGAACGATTCGGTTTAGCAAAGCGGCAATATTACGCATACTTGGGATCCTATCCGTAAAAAACAACTTTATGTAAGTAAGATCGTTGAAATTCTTTCCAGATACTTGTATCCTATTTTTTTTTCTATGCGATCGCGAAGAAATTAATCCCGGCGATCGCATAGATACCATTTTTCAAAAATAACAACCATCTTCGCCCGTTCTTGCTAGTAGCTAATACTTAGTGAAACACGCAAAGCTTGGACAAAAACCATGCTCCCTATAGTTAGGACTGAGAACGATTGCAGGAGACAATCAAGTGCGATAGCAACCGCTTTCGGACAATTATTGGCTTAGGAACTTGCAAATCTCCAACCAATTGGGGGTGGTTGGAAAATCAACCTAAGAAAGCGATTTTTATCCAACTTCAAAACCTACAATCTCGATTGGAATCCGCGGTAAAGACCCGAAGAAATCATTGATTCGACAGGCTCAGTTTCCGCGAATAATAAATCCTATTCTATAGGTAAATGTGGTTTTTAGGTGTCGGATGTGGGCGATCGCGGCTCCAACCTGCTGGGCAGCAGACAAACGAACCAGTTCCTACGTATCGCCAATTTCGTCAATTTTGTCAGACAAACGCTATCCCCACCAATCATATTATAGGTAGATGCTTGCCCTAAGTTCCTTCTGCGAAGATGGTTTCCCCAGCAAGAAAATTCTTTCGCTGCTGGCAAACTGTTCCAAAACTAGTATCCGCGGCACCACCAAGCGATGATTTCCATCGAGACCAGGGCGTCAACAGTATCGAACATCAGCAATGGGTATCTCAAAAATCCGGCTCGACGAGTGCAGCCAAACCGCCGTTTTGTGTATATTGAGAGCAAACGTAGCGTTGGTTAGCTTTTAGGATTTTGTCGGGATTGGTTGTTCGTTCTGTTGGCTGCAAATTCCCCTCAAAGCAACCGCGAGCAACTTCTATATCCATCCCTGAGAATTTCCTAATCTCGTGCAACCGTCCTAGCGGTCCTGGCGCGATGCAGCCCGATCGATGTTGGCTTTTCTATTTCAGTTTATCGCTTGTCTTTTGAAAACTCAAGACTTAGCGATCGCGATCGCAGTTCGGTGTTCGCTCGATCGCACTCAAGCAACAATATATTTTTTATCTTGATAGTAGAGGTTCTCTACCGTAGCTCCAAAACAAAGACGCGCAGGCAGGTTATAGTGATAAGTCAACCAAGGAGTTTTTACGATGTTTCCCCTATTTTTAATTCCCATCTTTATTGCGGCTATTGCCGTTTGTCTGTATGCATGTATTGCTGAAGAAATTTACCGTATCTTGGCTTTGTGCATCGGTTTGCCTTGTGTGGCTATTGGCTTGATTTTGGCTCCTTGGCAAGTACAAGGAACCATTTTGGTTCTGGCGCTTTGGCTAACTCGGCAATTTTCCCTATCCAATCGCAACAATTATCCGGTATAGCTTGACATAAATTTACAAACGTTGCCAGAACTTTTGAAGTTTTCGTGACATTCTTGCCGTTTCCTGGAAAAGTATGGAAAAATCAAAGTGGGGGTTGAGATGTAGTGAACTTTGGGGGAATTATGGTAGAACTCCTTTTCATTTTCATAACCGCGATCGCAGTTATTTTGACGGTCTACGTATCGGCTCTATTGGGAACTGCCGTTGGCGGACTGTTATCCTTTCTACAATTGCTACCAGAATGGAGCTGGACTTTAGTTCTTGCACTCTCTATTGGGCTAACACTTCAGAGGTTGCGCTATCCTGCCTAAGTTTCAAATAACCAGTTCAACAGCAATGGTTTTGGTAGCAATTCCCAATCGAAGTTCCCCCAAATCCAGATCTGGCAACGAAAGTTAAGAAACAGTATGCTCTGTCACTGCTTCTTGCTATTTTGAAACCAAAACTAAAGATAAAATTTTTATAAACTTCCTTAAAAATTTCCCAACCACGCTTCCAACTTGAATTTTTAGGGAAAATTTCTTATTCTAAAAGCATTGGTATCCAACTGCTCCATGCCATTTTTTCATATCCGGCCACCTTGGCAACTTTCTCCCCGTGACGTTACCCCCGAATCCATTTACCTCAACCGCCGCCGTTTCCTAAAAGGTGCTGTCAGCGGTGGCATTGGTGGTACGATTTTAGCGATCGCAGGATGCGGTCCATCTAGCAACAAAAGTAGCCCAGCAAAACCGAACTACAGCTACGATGTGGGTGCCTATCCCCGCAACCCAGATATCCCAGTTCCCCAGCGCGAGATTACCAACCCCAATATTGCTGCCACTTACAACAATTTCTACGAATTTGGCCGTGGCAAATCGATTTGGAAAGAAGCACAAGCCTTACCTACCGAACCTTGGCAAGTAGAAGTCACGGGATTGGTAAAAAATCCCCGTACCTACGACATTGACGAGTTGAAAAAACGATTTTCTCTAGAGGAACGCATCTATCGCTTTCGTTGTGTAGAAGCCTGGTCGATGGTGCTTCCTTGGGTGGGATTTCCCATGTACAAACTGCTACAAGACGTAGAACCCACCTCCGCAGCCAAATACGTAAGTTTTCAATCTTTCTACGACCCCAAAATCACCAAAGGACCGGGTTTGTCGATGTTGGGTGTAGACCTTCCCTGGCCCTATACAGAAGGCTTGCGAATAGAAGAAATGGCCAACGAACTGGCCTTTTTTGCCACGGGAATTTACGGTCACGACCTACCCAAACAACACGGTGCCCCCATTCGCATGGTGATTCCTTGGAAATACGGTTTCAAAGGGGCCAAATCGATTGTGAAAATTGAGTTTTTATCCGAACGACCGGATACTTTCTGGAACATTTTGCAGCCTAGCGAGTACGGATTTGAAGCCAACGTCAACCCCAACGTTCCCCATCCCCGCTGGTCGCAGGCACAAGAACGATTTGTTGGCAATGTAGAATCGTTTTCCTACGAAACCCGACCGACGCTTATGTACAACGGGTATGGCGAATTTGTTGCCGATTTATACAAGGCATAATTCAACTGAGGTAGTAATCCCGCGTACCTTTCGCCACAATCGCTTCTCCCAAACGCTGCAATCCTCTAACGTAGGCAGCCGTGCGACAATCGATATCTTTTTCTTGTGCCAAAGACCAAACGCATTCGGTTTCGTGGACCATTCTCTGTTGCAAACGTTGGGAAACTTCCTCGCCACTCCAGTACAAACCGCTGCGGTTTTGCAGCCATTCAAAATAACTAACGGTTACCCCGCCAGCATTGACCAAAATATCGGGTACAACACGTACGCCGCGACTGGCTAAAATAGAATCGGCTTCCGGGGCAATGGGACCGTTGGCTACTTCAAAAATCCAATTGGCGCGGATTTGGTGGGCATTTTCGGTGGTAATTTGATTGCCCAAAGCCGCCGGAATCAAAATATCTACATCGAGCTTGAGTAAGTCTTCGTTGCTAATGACATCGTGTTCTACGACATTGCAAACACTGTCTTGACAGTAAACTGCTTTCATGTTGCGGTTGACTTCTTTATACTGGCGGAGGCTGGGAATATTTAAGCCTTGTTTGGCATAAATCCCCCCTTGCGAATCGCTAACAGCCACCACTTTGTAGCCAGCTTGGGCGAGTTCGGTAGCTAAAACGGCCCCAGCATTGCCAAATCCCTGGATGGCAACGGTGGTTTGGTTGGGTTTTTGGGAAAATTTGCCCATAATGGTAGCGATCGCTAAATAAGCCCCCATGGCAGTGGCAGTATCCCGGCGCTGGCTGCCTCCTAACGTAACCGGTTTGCCGGTGACCACAGCTGGGGTATGCTGGCGTCGAATAATGCTGTAGCGGTCCATCATCCACCCCATGATGGTAGCGTTGGTATACATATCGGGAGCGAGAATATCCACATCCGGCCCGATAAAATCCGCGATCGCATCAATATAGCTGCGGCTGAGTCGTTCTAACTCCAATTTAGAAAGTTCTTTCGGATCGAGAGCAATTCCCCCTTTAGCACCGCCGAAGGGTAAATTCAACACCGCACATTTGAAGGTCATCCAAAAAGCGAGGGATTGCACTTCTTCAAGAGTAACTTGTGGGTGGTAGCGAACCCCGCCTTTGGTCGGACCTCTGGTGTCGTCGTAACGAACGCGATAGCCTTGAAAAATCCGCAGGGAACCATCATCCATGCGTATGGGAATCGATACGATCAGGCTGGATTTGGGATGCCGCAATTGTTCGATAGCATCTTCGGAAATGGAGACGTATTGTAAAGCTTGGCTTAAGCGATCGCCAATATCGCCGTGTAAAGAATTGCCCATCATTAATATGTTGCTAAAAGTTTCCCCATAACGAGTTTCCCCAACCCCCACGCGGTAGCACTTTCGGCAGGTCCTTCGGACCGTGACCATCGCCGCTTAATATAGCATACTCTACCACATTTCATGAGAATCTCTTCCCCCCTCTCCCCATTCACCTCCATCTACAAAAACCTTCAGGAATTTCTCAGAAAACCTGGCTACCATGAGGGTGGAAATACCTTTGGGGAATGTGAAGACCTTCCATGTTTTGGATTCGACTGCGTCAGTGGAAACAAAAAAACAATCGTAACTCGTTACAATCGCGTCTTACCGTAGGAATTGTTCTGGTTTCCGTCCTCAGTTTGGGTAGCGTCACCCTGTGGACAGGACGTAAAATGCAAACGATTTTAGTAGATACTTATAAAAAAAATATTCAGTATGTATCCGATCGCTTTCCCAGCGTTGTCGAACATTACGCCAAGGGAAAAACAGCGAAAACCGGCTTGCAACCGGCTATTGAAAGCATGAGCGCCGATAATATTTTATTGTGGGTAACTGGTGAAAACGGACAAGTTCTGAAACAATCTGCCATTTTGCAAGGACATCAGGAGAATATTCGGGAACAGCTAACGCAATCCGTCAAACAGCCAGGATTGGTACAAGTGTTTCAAGTAGAGGGAAGATATTATGTGGCTTGTCAAGAACCGTTGCGGGTAAAAGGGTTGGATATGGGGAAATTGTACGTAGCGCAAGATATTACCCCCCATCAAACCATGTTAATTGCCATGACCCGCAGTTTGAACTTTGCCAGTTTTCTGGCTTTGGTGGGGATGAGTATTGCGATCGCGATTTACGTGAGGCGATCGCTACAACCTTTGCAACGTCTTAGTAAGATTACCCAAGAAATTTCTCCAGAAGCGCTGAAAGAAGCGCAAATGGATTTGGAAAAAGCACCAACGGAAGTGCGCGATATGGCCGAAACTTGCGAAAAAATGCTGGTTCAGCTGGCCAACTCTTGGGAAAACCAGCGCCAGTTCGTTAGCAATGTTTCCCACGAACTGCGGACTCCTTTAACGATTATTCGCGGCTACCTGCAATCAACCTTGAGGCGGGGAGACAATTTGAACGAACCGCAACGGGAAGCTTTGGAAATTGCTTCTACGGAAGCGGAACGTACCATCAGTATGTTACAGGATTTGTTGGATTTGGCCCGTGCCGACAGCGGTTACCTGCATTTTTATGTAGAAAATATTTCCCTCAACGAACTGTTGAAAGAACTGGCGAGTATGGCGAAACAGTACAGCCAGCGCGAGATTGTGTGTTCTCCCGGTCAAAGTGAAATTGTGGCAAAAGGCGATCGCAACCGCCTCAAGCAGGTATTGCTGAATTTAATTAATAACGCGATCGCGTATTCCGATCGAGACCAACCCATTACCTTACAATTAGAAAGCAACCAAAACAACGCTCTGATTCACGTATGCGATCGCGGTGTGGGCATTCCCCTGGACCAACAAACTCGGATTTTTGACCGCTTCTATCGTGGCGACGAAGCCAGGTCGCGTTCCACAGGCGGTACGGGATTGGGACTATCCATCGTCAAAACCCTAGTAGAAGGTATGGATGGCACGGTCAGCGTTCGTTCCACTCCCGGAAAAGGCACTACGTTCACCATTTCTCTGCCCATCGTTCGTGCCTAGAAAAAGACAATGGAGGTAAGTTAGAATCAATGTTGGCACCTGGGACTAATGGGCACTGGTAAACTTGGGAAAAAGCCAAATTGGTGATATATTCTCCTAATCTTTTCCATCCTCTACCCCCAAAGGCTTTTGTAGGGGTGTGGTATAATCTATCGTTGAACCTTCTACCCAACTAGCTACTACCAACTTTTTTCCATATACTTGAGCAGCGAGAATGACCCTTTCATTCTGAAGGCTAATGAATCAAGCTGAAGGTTAAAGAAAATCTGCACTTCAGCATTTTTCTATAAGAATTAATTGTTGGGATAATTTTTTCAGAAAAATTTTATTTAGGAAAGCTATGTCAGCGAAAAATTCTTTCTTTCTAATTTTGCTGGTTTTCATTCCGATTTCCATAGCCGCACATGTTCTAGAATGGGATCCCTTAATTACTTTTCTTAGTGCTGCCTTAGCCATTATTCCACTAGCAGCTTGGATGGGAAATGCTACCGAAGAAATTGCCGTGGTGGCGGGATCTACCTTAGGAGGTTTGCTCAACGCCACATTTGGGAACGCTACCGAGTTAATTATTGCTTTAATTGCTCTCAATGCTGGTTTGGTAGAAGTTGTCAAAGCGAGTATTACAGGCTCGATTATTGGCAATCTTTTGCTGGTGTTAGGGTTATCCATGTTGTTAGGGGGAATACGTTATAAAGAACAAACCTTTTCCTCGGTTTTTGCTCGTCTCAATGCCTCGGCTATGAATTTAGCCGTGGTTGCTGTTTTGTTACCCACAGCGGTGAATTATACTTCTGAGGGAATTGAAGAAATTGTCATGCAGCGTCTATCAGCAGCAGTAGCCATTATCTTAATTGTTGTTTATGCCCTAACCCTATTGTTTTCTATGAAAACCCACTCCTATTTATGCGATGTGGGAGAAGCAGAAATAGAGGACAATACATCCTCAGAATCTCCCAATGTTTGGCTGTGGAGTGGCGTTTTGCTTGCAAGTACCTTATTGGTAGCCGTCGAGTCGGAGTTGCTGGTTGGTTCTCTAGAAGCAGCCACCGAAAGTTTGGGGTTAACTGCTTTGTTTACTGGGGTGATTGTGATTCCCATTATTGGCAACGCTGCCGAACACGCAACTGCGGTTACAGTGGCGATGAAAAATAAAATGGATTTATCGCTAACAGTAGCTGTGGGGTCCAGCCTCCAAATTGCCCTTTTTGTAGCACCTGTTTTAGTATTATTTGGATGGCTAACTGGTAAACCCATGGATTTAGATTTTAATCCTTTTGAATTGGTAGCCGTGGCTGTAGCCGTTTTGGTAACCAACTCTGTGAGTTCCGACGGACGTTCCGATTGGCTGGAAGGCGTTTTGCTTTTAGCCACCTATGCTGTTTTGGGATGTGCTTTTTATTTTCATCCAGCCATTGAAGGAATTGGAAATCCTTTGTAAAGAAAAAATTAGCTGCTTGTTATTTTTCATTGCAGCCAAAATTTCTAGAAGATTTCGATTGATAGACAAAAAAATGGCAAATTGGATGGGTAAATCAAGAAGCAGAAAAACCGTTTATATGCAGTATTGCAAGCTATATTGGAAAAAAATCGATCGATTTGTCTGTCCGAATCTCCCTTTATTCGATTGTCCGCCGAACTGGTGCCAAAGGTACCATCAGCATCTAGCATAGAAGGGAACTGCCAACTTCACCGTACTTACCGTGAGTTACTGTCTTAATCCCAATTGTCAATTTCCCCACGATCCGGCAAATGCTAACCAGCATACTTGCTGTCACTGCGGTTCGGAACTGCTGCTACAGGGTAGGTACCGAGTTATTCGTCCTATGGGTGGTGGTGGGTTTGGCAAAACTTTTGAGATTACCGATCGTGGAACGCGTAAAGTCCTGAAAGTACTGCTAGAAAGCCAGCCAAAAGCTGTTTCTCTGTTCAAGCAGGAAGCCAATGCTCTCAGCCAACTCAACTCCCCAGGCATTCCCCATGTAGAGCCAGATGGATATTTTACATTCCAACCCAGCGGGTGCGATCGCAACTTGCACTGCTTGGTGATGGAAAAAATTAATGGTCCTACCCTGAAAGATTGGATTAAAAAACGGGGATACAAACCAATTTCTGAAGAACGAGCTGTCACCTGGCTGAAACAGCTGACCGAAATTTTGGAACTGGTCCACCGGCAGCATTACTTTCACCGAGATATCAAGCCGGATAACATTATGCTGCGACCCAACGGTCAGTTGGTTCTCATTGATTTTGGAACGGCGCGGGAAGTAACAGAAACCTATCTAGCAAAAGTAGGACAGGGACAAAATGTGACTGGTATTGTATCTCCCGGATATACTCCTCCCGAACAGGTCAATGGCAAAGCCGTACCGCAATCCGATTTTTTTGCACTAGGACGCACGTTTGTATTTTTACTAACTGGCAAACCTCCCACCTTCTTTTCCGAAAATCCACGTTCGGGAAAACTAATTTGGCGGGATAAAGCAACGCATATTTCGGCACAACTAGCCGATGTCATCGATTATATGATGGCTCCTTTTCCCGGACAGCGTCCCCAAAAACCCAACGCTATCTTGCAATGTTTGGCAGAAGTAGAAGAACAAGCAGAATGGTCGTCTTCCACCATGGCTGGGGTGGAGAGCTCCCATCGCAGTAAGAATACTTCGGAAAAACGCAACGATTTCACCACCAGCAACACATCCATGACCAAAACCGTGGTGGCAGAATCGGAACAAGCCAAACGTAAGTTTGGGAAAGCAATTGCCCAAATAAGCAGCAAAATATGGACAACAGCCGTCATTTTGGGAATAGTCGTTGGTGGCACGCAAGTTTACGGTTACTTACAGTACCAACGGCTGCCATACAACCCCTGGCCGCAGTTTTGGTCGCAATTATGGAGTAGCAGCTATGATTTTGTCCCCACAAAAAATATATCTAGCCCAGCAAGAGTAGAAGCAGTGGCTATCGACCGAAGCGGTCAGTGGTTTGCCAGTAGCGTTCCAGGAAATATCAGAATTTGGCAGTTAAGCGATCTACAACAAAGCCCCCCCCAGCCCACTCATAATATTTCCACTGAAGGGGTGGTGGTAAACAGTTTGGCAATTGACCCCAAACACCAACTGATTGCTAGAGGTGGTAACGATACGAACATCCGATTGTGGAAATTGCAGGAGGGCAACCGGTTTTTAACCATCACAAAACCCAGCAGCCCAATTAATGCTGTAAAATTTAGTCCCGCCGGCTCAATTCTAGCAAGTGGGGGGAACGATGGCAATGTTCAAGCTTGGCATGTAGGATCGGGTCAACAGCTACATACTTTCAACCATGGCGCATCGGTTTACGATGTGGCAGTGACCCCCAATGGAAATATTGTTAGTGCTGGTGCTGACGGTACGATCCAAGTGTGGAATCTGGAACAAAGTACTCCTTTAAAAACCTTGAGAGGACATCAAGGAGCCGTCAAAGTAGTAGCTATTAGCAACAACGGCCGGCTCATTGCCAGTGGCAGCTCCGACGGTACGGTTCGCATTTGGAACCTGGAAACCGGCCAGCAGTTACATGCTTTTCCCAGCGGAGATGGACCGGTAAATGCCGTGCTGTTTACTCCCAACAATAAAAATGTGATTTTTGCCAGCCATAGCATTCAAATGTGGAGTCTCCAAAATTCTAAACGAATATTTCGGTTTACCGAACACCAACAAGCCATTAACGATTTAGCTTTAAGTAGCAACGGACGAGTATTAATTAGCGGCAGCGACGATGGCAGGACAATCGTTTGGCAATCTCCCTAACCTCGTTATTGGCTACTCACTACCGGGTGGCTACTTAGCTAAATTGAAGGATAAATGTTTCCGCAAGCGAGCAAAAATTAATACAATAAAAATAAACAAGGCTAAATAATAGTTGTGTATTTGTCAGCACCCCATCAGGGGGCTTCGAGCCTCTAGTTTAGGTAGCTGACCAGCTTAGCTCCCTGGAGGGCTACGTTCGGGGCAAGAGTCAAAGTTCTTCCCCTGGGGTGCGTCGCCAAGCTCCAGGCTCTAGAACCGAGCAGTTATACAGCTCTAGTAGGGGGAAGGCAGTGCTGCTTGGAATGACCGATCTCGAACATTGACGAGGCGAACCAACCCGAAGTAGCGAGACGGGGGGTCCGAGCTCACAGGAGATTTCACGACCACGCATTCACAAATATTCCCATTGACCTAGTAGATCGGCACAAGGCTCAGCGCCAAAAGCTCATTTTGTTGGCGAAAGTGTTAAAGTATTAACAGCGTAGGTGAAAGCCCAGGCCAGCAAGTTTCCTCTGTAAATACAAGAAACCTCTGCGTTGGTCAAGCAGTACCGCCAATTACAGGCCAACAACCAAAGATCCAATGTATAAAGAGCTTTGGGAATTTTTCTCAAAGCATTGGTAGATAGTCCCGCTCTTGAATCTATCAAGAGTGCATTTGTGAACACGTCGTTGTATTTGTTAACAAAAAACTATCGGATGCAGTATATCGTTTTATCATGATCCCTACCGTAATCGAACAATCTGGTCGTGGCGAACGCGCATTTGACATTTACTCGCGCTTGTTGCGAGAGCGCATTGTCTTTCTCGGACAAACGGTCGATTCCGAAGTGGCGAACCTAATTGCCGCTCAGTTTCTGTATCTAGAAGCAGAAGACCCAGAAAAAGATATTTACCTGTACATTAATTCCCCTGGCGGTTCGGTCAACGCCGGCATGGGAATTTACGATACCATGAACCACGTGCGTCCCGATGTCAGTACCATTTGCATTGGTCTGGCAGCCAGTATGGGTGCTTTCTTGCTGGGTGCTGGCGCGCCAGGCAAACGCCTCAGTCTTCCCCACTCGCGGATTATGATTCACCAACCCCTCGGTGGCGCTCAAGGCCAGGCTTCGGATATTGAAATCCAAGCTCGGGAGATTTTGTATCACAAAAACCGTCTCAACCAAATCTTGTCCGAACGTACCGGACAGCCTTTGTCTCGCATCGAAGAAGACACCGAACGCGATTTCTTTATGTCTGCCGAAGAGGCACGAGAATACGGTCTCATCGATAGCGTCATCGAACGTCGGGCCTTGCAGGCACCGGCAGCGGCTAACCTCTAATTCCAGCGTTTGACCAAGTAGGGAAAGGGCAACCAAACAGTTCGTTTCCCTACTTTTGGGGGGTGGGTTGCGATCGCAGGTAATCCAGAAAAGAACGCAATTCTTCCAGGGTAAGCTGCTGGCGCGATCGCTTGTTGTAAGTAGCTTCTAAATAGCGACGGCCTTGCTCTTGGTCCCAACCCAACCGCCTCATTTCGATATCGGTTTGTACGATAATATCCGATAAATCCACCGGTTCTTCCTCAGTTTTTGCTGAAGGGGAAACCGGTTGCTTATCGTCTTCTTCCATTTGCGTATTGGTTTCTTGCTCGAAGGCTTGGTATCGAAAAGATTCTGGCTTGGGAGGGATGGTTGGGGAACTTTCCGTGTCATGCTGGGATTGAGCTTGGGAAGCATCGGTGCTTGTCGCTTTGGTTTGAGGATGGTTCGCTGGGGAACTGGGTGGCGAAGGTTGGCTGGATGCTGACAGGTCAATATCGCAAGTTGCGAAAACGCGATCGCGCGCTCGGTCTTCGGCTCTTTCCACCGTTTCCGCCGCCGCTAGTGCCGTCGCCAAAACTTTACCGTCTACCTGTGCCGAGACTTTGACCACGTATTTGCCTTCGTGGATGGTCACCAGTTCCGAAACCAGAGAGCCTCCTGGATATTTTGCTTGAAATTGAGCCAACATGGTTCTACATTCTAGTGCCTGAGCTGGCTAACAATCGACGGCATTCCCTCGAATCCTCCCACAGCTACCAACCGGCAAATTTTCCTTCACATTCCAGTTGTACCCTATATTTCCTCAACCTACCAACGTCCCTAGATAGTTGTGGAAACTTGTCCAATCTAGCCATCGATTCGTAAATTTTCGCCGTTTTCCGGCTAGCGATCGCTGCATCTACCAATTTGCTTGGTTCATCTTTTGCTAGAATAACAACCAGATTCTCTACCTACGCAGTGCTAAATCTCCTATCTTGCTTGCCAGCATTTGGCTTGACCCCCGACTCAACCAACAACTTGCTAAGTGGTCAATCAAGTTTGGGGAAACTCCCAAGCAATTGTTGGGAAAAACCAACAAAGCCGGCTGTAATTGCGGAGCATGACTGTATTTTCTGGTAGCAGCATTTCGGGTTCTAGTACCTATGGCTGACAAAGCGTAAGAGGTCAACCACCAACCCTAGCGATTGGCTAACGACCAACTTCCCCAACTGCGATCGTGACCTCACACACCCGTCGTAGACCATCGATTAGAAAATTCTATTGATAGGGAGTGGAAAATTCTCGTTTAGCTTGCTATGGTAACCGTATCTAAGAAAACCACCGATAAACGAACCGACAACTGCGGTCAATTTCCCTTCCATGAGACGGAAAAAATCGCGATTTCGGTGAGGGCGATCGGCAGAGGCTTGGTGGTCCCCAGCCAACCTCAGACCCGCTTTTGTACAGCTGAGGATGTCGCTAGTGGGTCTGATAGAAGTTGTTAAGCGGTATCCAAAAACGCAACGACCGCACCAAGACCAACCAAGTTGGTTGTTGTCAAATCGTGTCCTAGGGAGGATAAAAATTGCCTGCTAGTCGAATGGCTAGCAAGCTAACAATGCCGATACGAAGCTTGAGGTGTCTGCGATTGAGCTATCTCCACCCAACCATCTGAAGCTACTGCTGGTGCAGATGCCCTCAATATGGAAGTAACAGATGGTTCTCAACGGTTGTTCTCCCTTGATTTGACACCACTTTCCCATAGGACCGAACCAGAAAATACAAGGTTCCTAACCTCTTTCGATACGCGGGGAATTTTGCTTCGACAAGTTCAGCCACAAAAAACATTTAAACAAGTGACTTTTGGGGAGAAAGCACTGCGTAGCCTGTTCGCTTAGTTTCATACGAGCAAAGAAAGGAAGTATTGCTGCATGGAATTTTCAATCGCAACACTACTAGCCAACTTACCGAACGAAAAATTAGTTGCTCCTAGGGCCTTAGAAAAAAAGCTGGGTTGTCAGGATGAAGCCAGCTTGCGGAAATTTTACATCACGCTAGAAGCCCTAGAGAAAATTGGTCTTTTAGTCAAAGAACGCGGTCGCTACCGCCGCGTCCAAGAAAGCAACGTTGTGGAAGCCAAACTGCGTTGTTCGAGCAAGGGATTCTGCTTTGCCATTCAAGATGCGGAAGATGCCGAGGACATTTACATTCGAGAATGCCATCTGAGTACAGCTTGGAACGGCGATCGCGTTTTGGTCAAAATCCTCAAAGAAGGCAGCCGTCGCCGCCGTCCGGAAGGTGAAGTCCGGTTAATTGTAGAACGGGCCAATCCCTCCGTATTGGCGCGGGTGAAAGAAAACGAAGCCGGGGAATATTCCGCCGTTCCCCTCGACGATCGTTTGCTGTTTGAAATCAACCTACAACCTGACGGCATCGATCTCCAAGAAGCCGTAGACCACATCGTAGATGTTCAAGTACAGCGCTATCCTTTAGGTTCCCATCCGCCAGTAGGCAAACTCGCTCAAGTTCTGGGTCGCGATGCGGAAGCCGCTTCCGATATTGATATTGTTTCCTGCAAACACGACCTTCCCAAAGCCTTTTCCAAGTCCTTGTTAGAAGCGGCTAGCAATATCAAAGGCAGCGTCCGGCAATCGGAAATCAAAAAACGCCTGGACCTGCGCAACCTGCTAACCTTTAGCTTCAGCCACGAAGACCTAAAAACCAAAGGTGGTACCCATCTACCCATCGAACATGCCTTCACCCTGGACAGAATCGACGAAGAACGCTGGCGTTTGGGAATTCACGTCACCGATGTGGCTCATTACATAGAACCGGGTTCCGATCTGGATAAAGAAGCCAAACGCCGGGGAATTTCCGTGCACTTAGGCAACACCGTGATTCCCATGTTGCCAGACGCACTCACCCCCATTTGTACCCTCACCCCAGGTGGCGATCGCTTGGCTTACAGTTTGCTGTTGATTATGGATTCGGATGCCGAAATCCTGGAATACGAAATCCAACCCAGCGCCATTCAAGTAGACCGGACCCTTACCTTCAGCCAAACCCAACAAGTTTTTGACGGCAACGACGAAGACGAAGACCTACCCCCCAACGTTCGGGAAAATCTCAATCAGTTTTTGGATCTCAGTCAAACTCTGAAATCCCAGCGTTGGCAGCGGGGTGCCTTCGAACTGCAATTGGAAGAAGGGTTCAACCACTACAACGACGAAGGACCGCTAGGGGTCACCAACATCACCAGCGACGCTCAATCCATGGTTAGCGAGTTTGTCTTACTTGCCAACCAAGCGATCGCCGAACACCTGCAACAATTAGGCGTTCCCGGCATCTACCGCGTTCAGCATCCCCCGGATTTAGAACAAGTCCAGGAACTGATTCAGTTAGGCAGCCAACAGGGAATCGATCTGTACCTCGAAGACGAAGAAAACGTCCATCCCCAAGACTACCAACGTTTTCTGATTCAATTCCGTTCCTCTCCCGGCGAACGCATCCTCACCTACCAACTGGAATCTTCCCTCAAATCAGCCGTATATACCACCCATCCCGGATTGCACTTTGGTATCGCCGCTGAAAATGGATACACCCACTTTACCTCCCCCTGCCAGCGATACTGCGATTTATTGGTACAGCGGCTTCTAGATACCGTTTTCCGGTTGGGGCGCAATCGCCGTTCCACCCGTTCCAAAGAACAAGTCAACCTGCACCACGCCTCCTGCCACGGTCAAATCAACTGGAACGTTCTTCCCCCCGACATTCACAACCAGTTTGAAACCGAACTGGCTTCGGTGGTTGCCAATCTCAGCGAACGGGAACAACTGGCACAAGAAGCCGAACGCGATTTAATCGGCTTGCAAAAAACCGCCGTGGTCAAAGAAAAAATCGGGGAAACCTTCCAAGGATTGATTACCGGCGTGCAATCCTACGGCTTTTTCGTAGAAATTACCCTCGACGAAACCAACGGCGATGTTCCCCTACGTCTGGAAGGATTGGTTCACGTCAACTCCCTCAAAGACGACTGGTATGAATACCGTTCCCGCCAGCAAACTCTGGTAGGCAGGAAAAACCGACGGCAATTCCGTTTGGGAGATAACGTCGTCGTTCAGGTGAAAAGCGTTGATTACTACCGCCAGCAAATTGACCTGGTGGTGGTCGGTGGTGGTAGCGAAGCCACCAACGGTAACGACGATGCCTACGGCTACGACGATGATGGCGATAATTACGGGAATTATAGGGGAGAAGAAGAGTAACCATCCGCTATTGACATTGGTTTCTTCACAATTAAGCGTTTTCTAGAACGTTTGCCAAAGGGTAGCCATACGTGGCTACCCTCTGCTATTCGCAGAAAATATCGAGGAAAATAGATAGAACGCCTGAAAAATATCGCTATTGCTACCTTTTCCATGAAGCCAAGGTTCGATTGTAACGATTTCCACCCCCATCGTCCCCTGATTGTCGGTGTTTCCGGTGCTTCGGGATTAATTTATGCCGTGCGAACGGTGAAATATCTTTTGCAAGCCGATTATGCCGTAGAACTGGTGGCTTCCCAAGCTGCCTATCAAGTATGGCAGGAAGAATACGACACGCAAATGCCAGGGGATTGCCAGCGGCAGGCACAATTTTGGCGGCAGATATGCGGCGAAAACGAACTAGGGAAACTAGTTTGCCATCGCTGGCAGGATGTAGGAGCCAATATTGCCAGCGGTTCTTTTCGGACTTTGGGAATGGTGATTGTGCCTTGCAGTATGAGTACCGTTGCCAAAATTGCTTTGGGGTTGAGTTCCGATTTGCTGTTGCGAGCTGCTGACGTTCAATTAAAGGAAGGTCGTCCTTTGGTGGTCGTTCCCCGGGAAACGCCTTTTAGTTTGATTCACCTGCGCAATTTAACCAATTTGGCGGAAGCTGGCGCGCGGGTCGTACCGGCGATTCCGGCTTGGTACCACCACCCTCAAACCATTGAAGATTTGGTGGATTTTGTGGTGATGCGGACTTTAGACCAGTTGGCAATTGACTGTACGCCGGTGACTCGTTGGAAAGAAAGCGATCGCAAATCCGAAAAATAAAAAACCACAAATATCAAGACAATATTGAAAAATGGATGGTCTTGAAAAAATGTGTTATCGATTACTTGATTGTTAAATATTATAGGTTCTTCTGAATCGGATTCTTCAGGGGATATCCGGAATTTAAAACCACTTTAAAATTTTAAGGTGGGCAGTACCCACCTACAATACAGCATATTTATTGATTTCGATGGGATATTGTAAAGGGTCAATGAAAGCGGATTGGCGATCGCGCTCTCCCATGGCAGTAGCGTTTCTGAAAAAACTCGTTATAATGTAAAGAAAAGTAAATGTTAATTTTTGTAACCTTTTTAAGAGGACACTTGTTATGCCAGTACTCAATCTAGAGCAAATTTCTACCCAACTAGAAAGTGCCAACTCCAAAGACCGCATGTTGGCGTTGGCTTCTTTGCGGGAAGTAGACGCGGAACAAGCCGTGCCTTTGATTAAAAAAGTTCTAGAAGACGAGAACTTGAAAGTACGTTCCATGGCCGTATTCGCCTTAGGCATTAAACCAACCCCGGAATGCTATCCCATTCTGATTAAACTAGTGCAAGAAGACGAAGACTACAGCATTCGTGCTGATGCAGCTGGTGCATTGGGATATTTAGAAGACGAGCGTGCTTTTTCGACCCTCGTACGCACCTTTTACGAAGATACCAGTTGGTTGGTTCGTTTTAGCGCCGCCGTATCCTTGGGGAACTTAAAAGACCCACGTGCCTATGATGTATTGATCGAAGCACTCGATTGCGAAGAAACTGTATTGCAACAAGCCGCGATCGCAGCTTTAGGGGAAATCGAAGCCGTAGAAGCCGTCAGTCAAATTTTGCGCTTTGCACAATCGGAAGATTGGTTGGTCAGACAGCGGGTCATGGAAGCACTGGGCAATCTTCCCTGCCAGAAAAGTATTGCTGCCTTAGAATATTTTAGCGAAGACCCCAATCCCCAAGTGGCGCAAGCGGCTGCTTTGAATTTGCAACGATTGACCGAATCTATCTAGACCATGTATTTTTGTCTCAATCTCCTTTTAGAATCGGGGAAAAAGATGGAAAATAAATAATCTGTAGCATTCCCGATTAAAAAACATTGATGGATATTCAGGAGTTTTTGCAGTTGTGCGTTGGCAAATGGTTTGTCCAACGCACCAGCCACCAACTACCTCCCCAAAAACTAGCTGCCAGTCGCGGCGATTTCTGGATTGAATGGCTGCCTCCCGAAGATACAACGGTCGGCCAAGTCTGCCAAAAATTTCAGTTAGACCCCGATTCGGCATTGGGGGGATTGAAAACCACTTGGGAAACGATTGTACCGGGAGAAACTGACAAGCAAAAAGGTTCCAGTTCGGTTGTTTTGCTACCAGATGCTACCAATTCGGCGCAAGGGAAGTTTATCCAACAACTTGCCAAACCCGGTTCCTCGCCGGTTCGCGGTTCTTACTGCCTTCAAGGAACCGATGCGCTGACATTTTCTACCACTTCAGATGGTGGTTGGAGTAGCGAAGAACGGATTTGGTTTGCCAGCAATAATTTGCGCTTGCGTACTTCTACGGTTGATTGCGGCGACGGTCAAAAGGTGATGTCGTTTTACTCGGAAATCCGCATGGGAGGCGCTTCCAGCTCTAACCAGTAGACACTCCTCGTCTGTTTGCGGTGGGGAGTGACTGAAGATTACTTTTGACTGTTTTGACTGTTTTGGCTGTCTTGGCTGTCTTCTTCCTCATTGCTTAAATGGCGCAATCGTTCGCAAAAAGAAGAATCAACATCGGCTGGTTGGAATCGTTGAATGGAAGGAGCTGGCTTGGCGCGAATTTCCTTTTTCCGTTGGCTTTTTTCCTTGGGGAAGGCTTCGCTAAGGTTCGCGTTTGGCGAACGAACAGCCTCGGTGAAGGTCAAGGTTTCGCCAGCTTGACGGGTAGTGGTTGATGCTTTTGGGGAAGGTGACGGAGTCGTTGATGCTGCCGTTTTCGATTTTGATGGTATTGGTTGGGTGGCTTGCCTTCCCCATTGGCAGGGAAGCGATTCTACGATTAAGCGTTCAAAATCTGGCGGAAAATGCGATCGCACCTCTGACAACCGTTGCCAAATCGCCAAAATTTGACTGACAGAAATGGCTTTATAACGGCCTTGATACAAAGCTTCAATTACTGCCAAACGCAACCAACTAGCGGGATAGGTTTGACGCCAATTTTCTACAAGTTCTTCGGCTGTATAGCCTTCTATCTCGAAGCTATAGTGGACAAGCAAAGCCACTGCTTCGGAAATGCCCGAATCTTTTGCCGGTTGAGTCATTGGTCGCGAGCAAACATCATAGGCAATCTCAACTCCTAGAGAATAGCGATCGTAAAAACCATAAAAACCATTGGTATTTTTGGTGATTTTCTTTTTATTTGTATCGAACAATTGTAGATGTTATACCATTTCTGAAAAACAATGATTTTTTGGGATTTCCCGATTTCCCTGGTAG
>CAYZHY010000032.1:0-24646 GCA_964477525.1 uncultured Geitlerinema sp.
GATTGGGATGAACCCGTTCTATAAAATAAAATTGTAAAAATATCCACAAAGTTGCCAACCAAAACGTATCGTAGCAAACGTGGGAAAAATTTTTTTGAACGAAATCCACAATGCGGATATCTAAAGGCGTTTCATCTTCCGTACGCACTTGGGTTGCCATCCGCCGGTAAACATTAATAATAGGATTGTGCTTGAGAGGGTCCCAAAAACAAGCTTTGCCTCCCGGTTTGAGAACTCGATGCATTTGGCGAATGGCTTGCTGGGGGTCGCTTAAATGGTGCAGCAAATTGGCAGCATACACCACATCAAAATAATTATCGGGAAAGTCTATATCCATAGCATCGATGACTTTTCCCGATATGGAAACTTGATTTTTCGCCGCCAGTTTTAAAGCCACATCGACCATGCCTTGGGAACAGTCAGCAGCAATGCAATCGGCACCTTTGCTAGCAAAATATACGCTGTTTTCCCCAGCACCGCATCCCAAATCGAGAATTTTTTTTCCTTTTAAATTTCCTAAATATTGGCCAATAAAACGATTTTCCGGAGCCGTACAAACTTCAAAATAATCGGCTACTCGAATACCATTAACATCGATAGTAGCTGCCCAGTAATTGTGGAACTCTCGTTCTTTTTCTACAATTTTTTTTGACATAATAAAACAAAATGAACCAATGATATTATAGAACAATTGCAAATTTTATGTTAAAGAGGAGAAACCGTCAACTCTTCAATACCGAGAGAACAACTAGGTTGAGATTGACGATTGTTGTTCCTGACTTTTTTTTGCTGGTTTGGGATTTCCAATAAAAGATAGGAAAGATCGCTGTTGCTTAGAGAAAATCGAAAATTCGTAGCTGGCTGGCTTATAGAAACTTTATGGCTAGCAACGGCCTTTCCCCGTTCGTTATGTAAAGAAAAAACCAAGGTTTGTTGGCGGCAATTGGATAAAATTCCTTTTCCCGATACTTGCAATACTTTCCTTGATGAAGAGAAAGAATCTGGTTGTACAGAATATAGAAAATAACGGTCCTTGCTGGTATTTAATTGCACTTGAATGCGAGAGGTAGAAGGCGCGATCGCGATAATTTGTTTGCTAGCAGGGAAATCCAACGGCAACCAGCCACTAACCGGTTTGGGAAAATCCCAGTTTTCGTGCATTGCTGTAAACGTTTGTAAAGCTTTGGCAATAGAGGTTTGGGTCGTTCGTTGGTAAATGGTAGCTTGGACGCCATTTTTTAAATGAAAGGTCGGTGATAATTTTTTAAAGTCCTCCGCGATCGCCCAATTGTGCAAAAATGGAGTAGCGACGGCCCGGACAACTTCCTGTTCTTCAGGCCGCAAACGATGTTGAAACGGTTTGGCCACCACCACCAACTCCGCCGATAACAGCGAAGGCAGGGGATGAAATCCTAAAGAATCGATGGTTGGTGCCGGCAAAAAGTTGAGAACGTTACAAGGAATGGAACAGTGAGATGGCAAATCTTGGGGAAAGTTTAGGTTCCAATAAGCATTGCGTAGCAAACCTCGGTTGAGAGTATCGGAATCAGCCGCCACCAAGATAGGTTGCTGTTGCGATGCTACCTCCTGCAACTTTTCACTCAAACGTACAATTTCCTGATAATCTTGACGTACCAAGGGAGGATAGCTATCAGCAAAGATAGGTCGTAGGGGATGGGAAAAGGTTCCCAAACCGGTCAACCCCAACAAAAAGTTCGTACTTAAGTAAGCGATAACAGTTCCCAACAACCATCGACGGAGGTTTCGATCCAAATGTTGGGCGATTCCCCAACAAAGCACTGCCACCGCTAAAATCACCAAAGGCGTAAAATGGAGGGTATAGTGGATAAAATTGTAGCGCAACCATACCAACCATTCTAAACTCAAAACCAGACCGTAGGCCAGCAAAAACCGACCGGCTACACCGTTGACCAAACCCATGCGAAGTGCCATCACCACGGCAATAGCGACCAGCAACCACACGCCCCAACCGTAAGCTGTGGCGTAGGTTTCTATCATTTGGGAAAACGGCACTTGCCAGGAAGCGTAGAGACTGCGATAATCGTGAGCGATCGCGTGATAGGTAAATTCTCTAGCCACCAACAGTGAAGTAACCAACGCCGAAATGCCCATCAAAGCCAGGCGGATGGTCTGAAAAAGAAATGTTTGCCATTTTTGAGAAGTTATGGCAACTGGGGGCACAGAAAAAGGGACTTTTTGAGAAGTTGTCGCCGTAGCCACCAAAACCTGGAATCCGGCTGCTACGAAAAAGGCAATACCGCTGTAGGCAAAATGGCGACGAAAGAGAAACGCCATGGCAATCGCAACGCCAATCGCCGGAATATGCCACCAGTAAGGACGTCGGGTTCGATCGCGGAAATATAGCCAAATGGCCAATCCCATCAAAGCTGCCCCGCCAATATCCGGCCATCCGCGAAGTGTAGGAACCCAAGTGAGAGGAAATAGAAGCGCCAGCAGCGTAGTGGTATAAAAAATTAAGCGGTTGGTAACCCACTCCGTTTCCCGTGGTTTGCCCATGAGTTGCGTGGCGATCGCGCCGACAACGATGGAAAATGGAACCAGATATGCTAAAACCAGCCCTAAAATATAACTTTCCCGAGTGGGACCAAATAGAATCAGAAAAGGTAAGATGGGTAAAGCAAATAATTTATTGTTATCCGAATCTAGCGAGTTCAGCACTTCTTGCCAAGCCGCAGCTGGAGAATCTTGCCAAGCGGCGAAAACTTCTAAAGCTCGATTTTGATAGAAAACAAAATCCCACCAGTAGAAGGTATGTTCCATTCCTACATACAGTAGCGCGATCGCACCCGCCATAACAGCGACGGGAACGATAAAAGCCGGAAGGGAAACAACTTGCTGCTGTCGGTCATCTAGCATACTTCTGGTCGGCGGCGTAGAAAAATGGGAAATTCAAAAGGGCGATCGCAGTTTATCAGTTCAATTCTCCGATCGTACCAAGACATGGCTTCCCCACTTCTACATTTGGTGGTAGGGTTGGCAAAATTATCCCATATTCTATGCCAAAGGTCTTTCTGGTCAGAGAGGCAACCCGCTTTTCAATTGGACGAAATAAACTTCCCAACCAATGTTTGTTGGCAAGCGAACTTGGGGATGCTAGAGAACGATTCGCTACCAGTGAGATGTGTTCGGACCACCTTTAATGGGACCAGCGATACGAGAGGTAACCCATCCTGCATAAAGACCTCCCGGTTGGGGGTCAGCTCGTTCGTCTCCCAAAAAACAAGTGAGCTGCGCGGGATGGGGAGCAAGCCAACCTGCCAATTTCTCAAAGCCCCGATTCAAATCAGTTAGCGGATCGTCATAACAAAAAGCTCCCCATTTGGCCCTAACGCCTTCTGCCACTACATCGTATTGCGTGGCAATGCCTTTCCACTCGCAGATGGAAAATTCGCCATTTACCACCAAGATATCTTCCCGCCAATCTTCCAAAGGAGCGTAATATACGGGCGCACCCGCAGTTTCGACAATTCGTAGGGCGCGTCTGCTTTCCATAACTAGGGTGTTGCCGAGATAGGCACGAATCGGAGCTTCAGCTAGGCGTATTTCAGGCGGGCGAGGGTAATCCCAAACGCTTTCTTGGTTGGGTTCTGGTTGATGGGGAATGACATCAGCGGGTGGCGGTGTTCCCCATTTGGTTCTGGCGGCCAGCAGGCGGGGCATTAGGATATTGAGATCGGGACGATTTGCCATAATAAAGTATGGTGGATAACTCTAACACTCTAAAAATAGCGATCGCTTTGTACCAACAACAACAGCAGCCTCGCCACCATCGAGGTTCCCAGCCAACATGCGATGGTGCTTCCAGCCATCCTCCTTCGGATTGTCGCTAGCTAAGTTTTCAGAAAATGCGATCGCCACTTTATCTTTCCAACTCCTGTTTTATCCGATTCAACGTTTTTGCTGCTACCTCTTCAGAAGTTGGACGAACGCGCTGGTAAACTTGTACCGTAGCCCCATTTTGTAAAAAAAACCTTGGGGAAAGTTGGCGAAAATCTTGGGAAAACTCCCAATTTTCCGTAAAAGCTTCCACCACCACCCGCACGACATCCTGTTCCGACGGCAGCAGGTGATACTGAATGGGCTTGACAATGAGTACAACGTCTGCATTGAACAGTTCTTTCCCTGTAAAAACATCCCGAGAGTCTACCTGGGGAATGTGAGGAACTTGCAATTGCGTTCCATCGCGACCGTATATGGCTACCTCGGCATTATGAAGCAAACTGCGATTGAATACATGGGAAGAAGCCGCTACGTAAATGGCGTCTTTTGAAGAAGTTCGATCGCGCAGAAAACGAACCAATTTGGCGATTTCATCCATATCCCGACGGCGAATGGGTGCGTGGGTGGCGGAAAATAAAGGATGCAGCCATCGATGGGTGGCAACGCCAAGGGGCGTTGCTGTGGGATTGTCAACCACGGGGAAAAATCCCACCATGGCATTGATGGTTACAAAAATCGTGGCGATACCAACAAAAACTCGATGGGAAATTCGCGGTAAAATTGGCCAAGCTGTCCAAAAACAAGCAGCCAAACCGAAAATAATATAAGGCGTTAGGTGCAGCGTATATTGAATATTGTCGTAGCGAAGATAAACTGCCCATTCCAAAATACCAATCGCAAAAGCAATAGCCAAAATTCTAGCAACCACTGGCTGGAGACGTTTGGTAACCATGCCACCATACCATCCCAAGACCGCCAATATCACAATTCCCCAGCCGTAAGCTGTGGTATAGTGAAATAAACTATCCGATAAAGGCAAGCTGTAGGAAACGTATAGGTCTCGATAGTTGCTTTCTAAAATTCTTTTGACAAAATTGCCCGCTAAAACAACAATTGGCAAAATGGCACTCAAACCCACTGCCAAAATTTGGGTGGCTTGCCGGTAAAAATTTTGTTTTGTTTGTTGGCGAGATTGTCGCCAATTACTGAAAAGTTCGATCGCTGCATTGATGGAAATAGCCGCCACCAACGTAACAATATCGTAGGCAAAATGGCGGCGGAATAGCATGGCAAATCCCAAGCAAATCCCAGCGGGAACCATAGAGGTAAAAATTGTCTCCGAAAGCGAGTTTTCGGTTGCCAACTTACCTCGAAAATAGAAAAACCACGCTGCCGCTACCAAAAAAGCTGCCCCCGTATCGGGAAATCCCCGAAACATAGGTGCCCACGCTACGGGGGTTAAAATGGCGATCGCGATGGTTGACCAAAAAACGTGACGACGGGGATAATAAGCAAGTAACTGGGTCGCGATCGCGCCTAGCATCAAACAAAATGGTAAAAAATAAACCAATGCTACTGCCAAAACGTAGACCAGCCGCGATTCGCCAAACATCAAAATAAAAGCGATCGCCGGTAGGAGCGGTAATTGGCTATAATCTTTATCGAGAGAATCCCAAAATGTCTTTATCGTCTCCCCAGGCGAGGTTTGTAAGTTCCCAGCAATTTTGACACTCCAATGGTAATATCCCCCATAATCCCACCAATAAAATGTTTCCTCTGCCGAGATATATCCCCAGCAAATTCCTGCAATAGAAATAGCTAAAACCAACAATCGCACCAACTTTCCCTTCATTGGTCAAAAATTACGAAATGCTAGAAGCTTCCCTATCAGAAACTATATCGCCAATCGCCAAATTCCGAAAAAAATTTATGATTCCCCAACTTGACAAAATCGGCAGCTTTCCTTAAAATAAATAGTATTCAGCTTCAGAAAAAACCAAAGACGCGCCTGGTGCAAAGGATTTGATTTTTCCTCCCTGCCCGACATAGGGGAAAGTGGCTTTTTAAAACTCTTTCGCTCAAACATCTAACCTGCCACAAAATATTTTTGTAAAGAAATATAAAACAATCCCCGCTTTGGCAGCAAACAACGGAGAACCGAACTTTGACAGACTCAGTTTCCGCGAAGCCGAGGTTCCCTTCCTCTATGTCAAATGTGATTTGTATGCATCGGATTTTGGTATTACATCATTTCGTACGCTTCTATTTTAAGTTTTTCTACCATCATATTGTGGAAGCCAGTACGCCAGTGAGGTGGATAGTCACCTATTAGCCCAACCAATTTTTGCCAGTTGAGAACTGAATAAGCAGGTCTGGGCGCTGGTGTCGGATATTCAGAAGTTGGAATGGGAACAATACGTTTGACTTCCAAAGCATATCCCATATCTTGCGCTTTTTCAAAAATAGCAACAGCAAAATCGTACCAACTGGCAACACCGCTATTGGTGAAATGATAGGTGCCAGCATTTTCGGGCGTTAGATGGGGAATCAACTGCGCGATCGCGCGAGCAATATCTCCCGTCCAAGTGGGAGAGCCAATTTGGTCGCAAACCACCCGCAGTTCCTCACGTTCTGCCCCCACGCGCAACATCGTTTTGACAAAATTCTTGGTGCTGTGAACACTATAAACCCATGCCGTGCGTAAAATAAGATGGTGGGGACAAACTTCCCTAATGGCTTCCTCGCCCGCTAGCTTGGATTTGCCATATACACCCAAGGGATTGGTGGGGTCGGTTTCGCAATAAGGGGTAGACTGGGTGCCATCAAAAACGTAA
Source organism: uncultured Geitlerinema sp. (assembly GCA_964477525.1). Lineage (GTDB taxonomy): Bacteria > Cyanobacteriota > Cyanobacteriia > Cyanobacteriales > PCC-9228 > PCC-9228. Next base: position 6,597 of record CAYZHY010000032.1, read on the forward strand.
TCGGTACTAAGATGAATCAGCCAAATGCCGCGATCGCGACAAGCCTCGGCTAAATAGCGCGTTCCCGTTTCGTTGACCCGATAGGCGAGTTCCGGTTCGCTTTCTGCCTTGTCTACCTGGGTATAAGCCGCACAATTGATACAAAGGTCGGGGGGATTGTTATCCAACTCTGCCGCAATAGCATCGGGATTGGTAATATCCAATTCCCAGCTGCCTAGCGATCGTACGGTATAGGGAGATTGCTCTTGCAACAACAAAGCAAGCTGCCGCCCCAATTGACCGCCACCTCCGGTAATCAAACAAGTAGAAATCGATTTGCTCATGAGTATAAATCTGCCGTCTTTAGCGTTTTTCCAGCTTGGTCTTTTTGGGAAAGAATGGGTTCTATCCCATCAACCGGCCATTCAATACCAATATGGGGATCGTTCCACAAAACGACCCGTTCGTGTTGGGGAGCGTAATAATCCGTAGCTTTGTACAAAACCTCTGCTACTTCCGACAGTACCAGAAAACCGTGGGCAAAACCCGGGGGAATCCAAAACTGGCGAAAATTGCTGGCACTCAAACGACAACCAACCCACTTGCCAAACGTAGGGGAACTTTGGCGCAAATCCACAGCCACATCAAAAATTTCTCCTACCACGCAGCGAACCAATTTCCCTTGCGCCTGTTGGATTTGGTAGTGCAATCCCCGCAAAACGCCCACCGAAGACCGGGAATGGTTGTCTTGTACGAAATCCAACGATACGCCAGTGCGATCGCGAAATACCCGGCGATTGAAGCTTTCCATGAAAAATCCCCGTTCGTCACCAAAGACTTTGGGGTCGAGTATCAAAACCTCTGGAATTTCTGTTGGCTTTACATCCATGGAAACAATTAGGAGAACATCGGCAGGTTATTATCCCATCAATTGTGCATACCGAGCATGGGGGCATGGGGGCGTGGGAGATGGGAAATTTTGTTATATTTTACTAGGTTTTGAGAGATTAAGGAAACGGTTGGGCGTTGATTTTGTCTATTTTTTGGGAAATTTCCGTATACTGGTACTCTCGAAGAGAATTCCGTGGTGTGAGTGAAATAAGGAAGGTTTTATTGTGGTTCGCTGGTATCCTAGTTCCAAGCAAGCATCGTTGCAGTTAGCTAGTCCCACCAATCGCGCTTGCGATCGCGCTTGGGTCGAAATTAGCACCCATGCGATCGCGTATAACGTACGCCAACTGTGCCGCTACCTGCAACCCCATACCGAACTCATGGCGATTGTGAAAGCCGATGCCTACGGTCATGGCGATATTTGCGTTTCCCAGGTGGCTTTGGAAGCAGGCGCTAGTTGGTTGGGTGTTGCCACCATCGCCGAAGGGATTCAATTGCGGGAAGCTGGCATCGATGCCCCCATTTTAATTCTCGGCGCTACCTACAGCAGCGAACAAGCACAAGATTGCTGGCGGTGGCAGCTACAACCCACCATTTGTACTCCCCAACAAGCCTTAATCTTTTCGGAGGCTTGCCGCAGCCAACCCACCAACCAACAGCAACAGTTACCGGTTCACATCAACATCGATACTGGCATGACCCGGGTTGGTATCCACTGGCAGCAGGCATCGGAATTTTTGCCGTGGATTTCCAAACTTCCCTATTTACAGGTAGAAGCCATTTATTCCCATTTTGCCACCGCCGATAGCCCAGACCGGCAAATTATGGAAAAACAGCACCAAAGATTTCGCCAAGCGATCGCCTCCATTGGCGCTGCTGGTGTTACCATACCCAAGTTACACTTGGCCAACTCTGCCGCCACCTTGTGCGATCGCAGTACCCACTACGACCTGGTTCGGGTAGGATTGGCCTTGTACGGTTTGTATCCCGCTCCCCATTTGCAAGAATTTGGGGTAGACTTGCAACCTGCCATGAGTGTGAAAGCGCGTATCACCCAAGTCAAAACCATTCCTCCAAATACGGGAATCAGCTACGGCCATCTGTTCGTTTCTCAAACCCAAATGCGGGTTGCCGTGGTTAGCATCGGCTATGCTGATGGGGTATTGCGCAATCTTTCCAATCGCATGCAAGCGATCGTGCGTGGTCGTTTGGTACAACAAATAGGTGCCATTACCATGGACCAGCTTACCATTGACGTGAGCGACGTTCCCAACGTACAAGCTGGCGATATTGTCACTTTGTTGGGAAGCGAAGGCGATGGTAGGATTTCTGCTGAAGATTGGGCGCAAACCTTAGATACAATTTCTTGGGAGATTCTTTGCGGTTTCAAATATCGTTTACCCCGCATTACCGTCTAAATACTTGCCTATGGAACGCCATCACCACCACCATACGTTACCCGCCATTGGATGGCGCGAGTGGATTTCGCTGCCAGATTTGGGTGTAGAAGCCATCAAAGCCAAAATCGACACCGGCGCCAGATCTTCTGCTATCCATGCTTTTGACATCCATACCTTTGACCGGGATGGGGTGGCGATGGTTCGCTTTCACATCCATCCCTATCAAAGAGACAATCGCAAAACTGTTGCCGCCGAAGCGGAAATTCTCGACCGCCGCCACGTTCGCAATTCTGGCGGTAATGCCGAAGAACGCATTGCCATCCTCACCACTGCCTGTTTGCAACAAGAACAATGGTCGATTGAGTTGACTTTGACCAATCGCGATTTAATGGGATTTCGGATATTGCTAGGGAGACAGGCAGTCAGGCGGCGTTTTTTGGTCAATCCAGGCAGGTCTTTTCTCCTTAGTCGTAATTAAGTTGTATTGTAAACTATGACTGATGCGGCTGCGAACAGTTATGAAAATTGCAATTTTATCCCAAGACCCCTCTATTTATTCAACCCAACGACTAAAAGAAGCTGGAGAAAAACAAGGTCACGAAGTGCGGGTCATTAATTACCTGCGCTGTTATATGAATATTACTTCCCACAAGCCAACGGTTATCTATCAAGGGAAACCTTTGGTGGATGTGGATGCTGTGATTCCCCGCATTGGTGCTTCTAAAACTTTTTACGGAACGGCGGTGGTGCGTCAGTTTGAAATGATGGGGGTATTTACTGCCAACGCTTCCCAAGCCATCTCGCGATCGCGGGATAAACTCCGTTGCATGCAACTTTTAGCCAGGGAAGGAATTGGGTTGCCGGTGACGGGATTTGCTCATTCGACCAAAGATATTGATGGCTTAATTGATGTGGTTGGTGGTGCCCCTTTGGTCATCAAGTTGTTAGAAGGAACCCAGGGCATTGGTGTGGTTTTGGCGGAAACCAAACAAGCTGCTACTTCGGTTATCGAAGCATTTCGCGGTTTGGATGCCAATATTTTGGTGCAGGAATATATTGCCGAAGCTGGCGGTGCAGATATTCGTTGCTTTTTGGTGGGAGATAAAGTTATTGCTTCCATGAAGCGTCAGGGGGCACCGGGTGAGTTTCGTTCTAATTTGCATCGCGGTGGCAGCGCGCAAAAAATTAAATTAACCCCGGAAGAACGGTCCACAGCCGTACGCGCGGCCAAAATTATGGGATTGAAAGTGGCTGGGGTGGATATTTTGCGTTCCAATCACGGACCGGTGGTGATGGAAGTTAATTCTTCCCCGGGATTGGAGGGCATTGAAGCAGCTACCAACTTAGATGTGGCCGGAAAAATTATTGCTTATATCGAGAAAAATGCCAGTAAAGGAAGCGATCGCTACGATGTTTAGCAAAAACAAGCAAGCGATCGCAGGGGAATGCGCTTTACTTACGCCAGCGGCGGGCAAATTCATCCAAAATTTCCTGGGAAATTTGCGATTGCAACCATTTCAAAGCCTGATTTTGGTGGGGCAGACCTTGGTACGACAAACCTACATTTACCAAATCGATGGGTTCTTGTTTCGGATCGGTGGATTCGTTGCGCCAACGCTGCAAGAATTGTTGGAATGTAGAACCGGGAATTTGCGATTGCAACCAAGTCAGCGCTTGGTCTTGATAGGAAGCTTGTTTGTAGTAGCGACATACATCGGTTAGCTTGGCAGCGACCAAAGGCATCATATCTTGATTGCGCCATCGGCGGGTGAATTCCTGCAGGGTTTGTAAAGAAACCTCATCCTGCAACCATTCCAAAGCTCGGTCTTGATGGGGCAATCCCCTATAAGAACGGCAGACTTCCACGAACTTATCTGAAGGGATGGAACCGTTTCCCGGACTGGGTTGGGGCGAAGGTGAAGGTTGGGGCGACGGTTGGGGGGAAGGCGATGGCGTGGATTTGGATGGGGAAGGATTGTAAGTCAAATCGGTAAGCAGCGACCAAGTATTCGGACCCATAATCCCATCGGCTTTTAAGCCAGCCGCTTTTTGATACGCCATCAACGCTTGTTTGGTACTTTTGTCAAAGTAACCATCCACCGGCGCCTTCAGAAACCCTTTTTCGTGGAGGGTTTTTTGTAGGTGCTTGACATTTTGATTGCGATCGCCTTCAATCGCAATATTAAACCAATTGATATCCACACCCCCCTCAACTCCAGAAACGCTACCGCGGTCAGTATACTGCCACAAAGTCCAAGTATCCCAGCCACCGGGAACAGAAGGTTGCGAGTCGCTAGTATAGTGAGCAATCCACAAAGGATAGCTAGCAAATTCCGTATAATTGCCAATTTGCTCCCAAAAAGTAGGAAACGTATAAATGATCGGTTTGCGTTTGGTTTCTTTTTCTACAACATCCAACCACTCCACCATCCGTTGGCGAATGGTAGCAGAATCAACACCATCGCTACTTTCAATATCCAAAACCGGCGGAAAATCACCACGACGAATTTTAACCACGCTGAGAAACTTCTCTGCCTGGGCGCGACCGCTTTCCTTGGCCCGGAAAAAGTGGTAAGCTCCCCGTACCAATCCTGCATTTTTAATTGCAGACCAGTTCCTAGAGAACATTTCAGCAATAAAAAAAGTACCTTCCGTCGCCTTGGTAATGCCATAAGACATATTGTCATTGGCTACCGCCGACCAATTTACTTTCTCTTGCCAATCAGAAACATCAATACCAGGTATGCCACTCATAAAAAACCACCTCGAACCAAAAGGGATGCCTTTGCTACGTTTGCTACACCCGCTCGGGAACAAATCCACCGTAAATTGCCAAATTATAGTATTTCCAGGGTGCGGTCACCGGATCGAACCCAGCAAATTTTAGCATTTGTAACTGATCTGCCAGAGAAGCCAAGCAATCTTGGCCGGAATAACCGTAGGGTTCGCTGTTGCCGATTTTAGCGCGAATCGCATCCATGGTTGTGCCTTGGCTGGCAGCCCACTCCTGCCGTACCGATTCATACAAATTAGCAATAGCATCGCTTTCCGGTAGGGTAGGATCGGCATTAAAAAAGCATCCTCCCACCTGCAAACTTTGGAAAATCCGCTGAAAGAGTTTTTGTTTCGTTTCATCACGAAGATGGTGGATAGCCAAAGTAGAAACGCCGGCACTGGCTCCTTCACCAATGGCTGCAGTCAGTTCCTGGTTTCCGCCATTTGCCCAAGCACCAAAATCTGCTTCTATCCAGCGAACCCGGCTATCGTATCCCTGCGCTTTCATTTTGGCTTGTGCTTTTTCTAGCATGCGTGCGGAATAATCCACCGCTACCACTTCGGCTTGGGGATATCGAGCCAACAACTGCCGCGTTAGTTCCCCAGTACCGCAACCAAATTCTACAATTTTAGGATTGGTGGTTTGAGCAGCCACACCCACAAATGTTCCCGCACAACGAGCGATCGCATCTAACATATCATCGTAGCGCGGCAGCAGCTTTCGGATACCGCGATCGAACTCCTCCGTGTCGGCAAACACTTCTCCTGGGAAAATGGTCTTTGTAGAACCAGAGCCATCGGACAAATTAGCCATAATTTTGGATTGAAACTCGTCTTACCAGTACAATCGTAGCGGAATTAGAAGCCATACGGTTATCGTAAGCTGACCATTGAAAAAATTTTGATATCGTTCGAGTGGCTATTTTTCCGCACAAACGCCACCCAAATTGCTCAAATTGAGAAAATAAAATTATGACTGTAAAACGCATTATTTTATCCATTCTGACCGTAGGTGCGGTTGTTCTCCTAGGAAGTTCTCTTTGGCAAAGTTGGAACCAACCACAAGTTCAAAGCCGTTTGGAACTTTCCCAAACCAATTTGCTCTTGCAAGCCACCCAGTGGGAACCAGAAACCAGTTTGGGAGAAGATACCTCCCTATCCCCGGAATCTCTTTTGGGAAAAGAACCTTATAAAGCGGCTATCACACAATACGAGTCGGTTCGCGATGTCAACCAACGCAACCTGGAACGCCTGCAAAAACAACTCCAGACTTCCTCGGCGGCAGCAAGTGATGATGCTTCCCTTCCCTCTTCGACGCCGGTGGGCAGTTCCCAGGAACAACGGATCCAACAGGAGTTACAGAAAACCCTTGCAGAAGTTGACCTGCGGCTGGGATTGTTGCAAGCCTATCGGGAAAACCTCGATACCGCGCGTTCCACTTGGCAGGAACTCATCAAACGTTACGACCAAAATGATGCCTTTGCTGCGGAAGTAGAAACTGCCAAAATTCTGCAAGGTTTGTACGACCAACCGGCACAACTGCTGCCAGAAGCCGAATATAAACTACAAAAAAAACTGGATGGCTGGTTTCGCTATGTGGCTTTAGCCAAGCTCTATCGCCTGCAAGAAAGGGAGGGGGAACTGGCTACGTTACAAGCCAACATGCAAGCCAAAGCCGAATCTTCCATTGTGAAATTAGGCATTGTCAGTACACTGCCTTTGCTGGGATTTGTCGCTGGTTCGGGCGTGTTACTGTTTTTGGGATGGCAGCGGCTGTTCCGTTCGGAAAAATCGGTGTTAAAAGCGCCTAGCAATGCGGCATGGCAAGTTCCGTGGAATTGGGAAATTCCCCTACAAGTGTTTGTGGTGGGATTTTTCTTGGTCGGTCAAATTGTCATTCCTTTGGCGGTTCCGGTGTTGTTCCAATTTTTTGGCATTCCCACCAATAATTTGGTCAATCTGAACGAAACCTTACGCGCTGTTTATATTCTGTTAAACTACGTGGCTTTGGCAGCCGGTGGTTTGAGCGTTCTTTATTTTTCCATTCGCAAGTTCGCTCCCTTGCCAGAGGGATGGTTTCGCATCAAACCCGACCGCAATTGGTTCTGGTGGGGATTTGGCGGTTATTTAGCTGCTGTGCCCTTGGTGATTTTGGTGTCGTTGGTCAACCAGCAAATTTGGGAAGGCAGAGGCGGTAGCAATCCCCTGATTCGCATTGCCCTTGAAAGCGGCAATATGACGGCGTTGGCTATTTTCTTTGTTACTGCTTCGATTGCGGCACCTGTGTACGAAGAAATTATGTTTCGCGGCTTTTTGCTGCCCTCTCTGACGCGATATACCAATACCCGCAATGCCATCTTTTTGAGCAGTGCTTTGTTTGCTGTTTCCCACTTCAACTTGTCGGAGGTGATTCCTTTGGCTACGTTGGGTGTAGTTTTGGGTTTTGTGTACGCGCGATCGCGCAATTTACTCTCTTCGATTTTACTCCACAGTTTGTGGAACAGCGGAACGCTGCTAACGCTCTATATTTTAGGTAGCGGCCTGCAATAAAGGCCGGCGTGCCTGTAGCGAGAAGGCTACCATGGAAAAAGGCTCCCCTCGGCATTTTGATGGTCAATCGATTAAGATTGAAATAGGGGAATTGGGGAGTTGAACAGGTAACGTTGAACAAACGACCACGGTTTCCAAATGCCGAACGTAACGGGTGGGGAGCGGCCGTTAAACGCTTCCTTCCCTACGCTGTGTTCGGCGCTGTTGCTTTTTCCTTGGCTTCCGCAAGTCATTTTCCTTATTTATTAAGAGGGTATCTTCTCGTTTTAGGCATACAAATAGGTATTCTATCGCTTTATCTTTTAGAAAAAAAACGAACGAAATCCCGAAACAAACAAAAATTACAAGATTCGGAAAATTTGTAATTCTTTTTAATGTTTTGACATATAAGGTTTTACTATGAACGCAAACATGAAGGAAAGAAATAAATGGATTGCTTTAATAATTGCTTTCTTCGGTGGTTGGTTTGGCCTTCATAAATTCTACCTAGGAGAAAATACGGCTGGTGTATTATATTTACTCTTTTCTTGGACGGGGATTCCCGGTATTTTTTCCATTTTTGATTTTTTATGGTTGTTATTAGTATCGGAAAAAGAGTTCGACCGCCGGTTTAATGTCCACATGCTGGAAAAGCAACAACAATCCCAACGCAATGCTAAAGAAATTACCGATACGTTAACCAAACTTAAAAAGCTCTACGAAGACGGTGTCATTACCGCTGGAGAATACGAAGAAAAACGGAAAAAATTGTTGAAAGATTTGTAATCTGGCGCTTGAATAGGTTTTAAATTTTGAAAGCTGTTAGGAGAAAATTTCCGTGTCAGAAAAAAATTGGTTTCAAAGAACTCCGAATTGGGTTTGGTGGTCTTTGGTTCCCGGATTTGGTAGTTTGGCGATCGCTTATGCCGGACAAAAAAGCAATACCAAATCCTGGATGGCGATTGGACTTGGCATCATGGCGATTTTCTTGGTTTTGTCAAACCTGGAAGCTCCAGATATTTTTCTAACGCTTGTTTGGATCGCTCACGTGGGAACGGCATTTGCCCTAAAAAGACCTTTTCTAATAAAAATGTATCCGAAAAGCGAGCCCCTTCCCGAAGACCCAGAACTTGCCAAATTCGTTGCCAAACACCGTCCGAAAATTGACGTAAACAATTGTAGCAAAGATGACTTGGTTCATGGCGCCGGATTGCCCATTGCCTACGCCAATGATATTGAATTGCTACGCAACGAAGGACATATTTTTAGCAGCAGCGAAGAACTAGCCAGTCTCGTGGATATTCCCCAAAATATCATGCAGCGGGCGGAACCAGTATTGGTTTTTGGTTATTATGCCCAAAACGAGGCTGAATTTTCTTGGCGCTGTTTGAACGCTGAATCTGTAGAAGAACTCGTAACCAGGGGATTGGATACGAATGTTGCCCAGCAAATTGTTGCGGAAAGACAAAACAACGGAGAATACAAATCGGTTGCCGACGTTAAACGCCGCACTGGTTTGCCACTAAAAGCCTATCAAATGGTGTTGTATTAAGAAATAATAATTCCGCGATCGCCAACAAGCTTGAATGAATATAAGTAAGGAACCTATAAAGTTTAAAAATAAAAATATTGAGATAACGACCAACGTGGCATAATGGTATTGCTTTGAATATGCCTGCCATATCACATTAGAGCATAGCTTATTGTGGAACTTGGCAAGGAAACGAACAAAGGAGCACTTGATGAACGATAACAACGATGCCAAAACACTTCCTGAAGTTATACAAGGAAACTACGATGTTTCTGTTGGGGAGTTTTTCTCCCAAGGATGGCAATTACTCCAAAAAAATATCGTCGGTTTTATTGGGTACGTTCTTTTACTGGTTATTCTGAATTTTGTTTTACAACAAATACCGAAGCTAGGACCACTTGCAACATTCATTCTCAATCCAATTCTCTTTGCAGGTTTATTCATTGTCGCATTTAAACTTCTCCAAGAAAAAAGCACCAGTTTCGGCGATTTCTTTCAAGGATATAAAAATTGGATTCATCTAATTCTTGGCAGTATTGTCTCGAGCATCTTAATTGGTATTGGCACAATCTTACTCATTATTCCAGGTATTTACCTATCCACCAGCTATATTTTTAGCTTACCCATCATTATTGACCGTCAAACAAACTTTTGGGATGCCATGGAAGCCAGCCGCAAAATTATTACCAAAAAATGGTTTTCTTGGTTTGGTTTCCTATTATTATTGGGGATAATCAATCTAGTAGGTGCTTTAATTGTAGGGATTGGTATGTTGGTAACTATACCATTTACGTTTTGCGCAATTGCTGTGGCTTACCAGCAAGTTGTCGGCCTGCAAAATCAAGACTTTTAACGATACAGTGACAAAATGTCAAACTTGTCACCGTGGAGGCAACAAGATACATTTTAAAGGAACTGTTCCCTAAATGCGTTTCCCTGTCCTCCTATGCAAGTTACCGAATCCCAAGAAAGTACATCCCAGCAACAACTTGCCAGCCGCGAAACCTTTACTCTCGATATCGGTGGCATGAAGTGCGCTGGATGTGTCAAAGCCGTAGAAAGCAAACTCACCCAACACCCCGGCGTTGTTTCGGCTAGGGTCAACCTGCCGATGGAACTTGCCACCGTAGAATGCGAAACCGATGCTGTAGAAGCCGAAGGATTAGCCCAGACGCTAACAGATGCTGGATTTCCCAGCCAACCTCGTTTGGGAGGTACCAGCCAGTACAAAGATATTAACGCCTCCAGACGTAAAGAAATTCGCGCTTCCATCTGGCGGTTATCGCTAGCAGCAGTATTGATTATCCTCTCTGGCTTGGGTCATTTTAGCCAGTTGGGCTGGTTGAGCAACATGTGGTTTCATTGGGGATTGGCGACCCTGACGTTGCTAATTCCAGGACGTGCTATTTTGCAGGATGGCTGGAAGGGATGGTGGCATGGCAACCCCAACATGAATACGTTGGTAGGATTGGGGGCAACCAGTGCCTATTTGGCTAGCTGCGTGGCGTTGTGGTTTCCCCAATTGGGTTGGGAATGCTTTTTCGACGAACCGGTGATGTTGCTGGGATTTATTCTGTTAGGTCGTACGTTAGAACAAATTGCCCGCTATCGCGCCGTATCTTCGCTCAGTTCTTTACTATCCCTCAAACCGACTACAGCTAGGTTGGTCAACCATGCGGAGGCTGACGGTAGTAGCAGTGTCGAAGTACCAGCCGATCGCGTGCGTGTGGGAGAATACGTGCGGGTTTTGCCAGGGGAAACCATCCCGGTAGACGGAGAAGTGGTTTGGGGAAAAACAGCGGTAGACGAATCGATGCTGACGGGAGAATCCATCCCAGCTAGCAAACAAACTGGCGATCGCGTAACTGGGGGAACCAGCAACCAATCGGGAGTGGTAGTCGTTCGGGTCACCCAAACTGGAGAAGATACCACCCTCTCCCATATTATTTCTTTGGTGGAAACGGCCCAAACCCGCAAGGCACCAGTACAAAAACTGGCAGATACCGTCGCGGGGTATTTTACCTACGGGGTGATGGCGATCGCGGCCATGACATTCCTATTTTGGTATTTTTTGGGAACGCAAATTTGGCCGGAAATTGTCGCTGCCAACGTTCCTACCATCGAACATGCCGCTCCCACAGATGGCATGGCTTCGCCGTTGTTGGTAAGTTTAAAATTAAGCATTGCGGTTTTGGTGATTGCTTGTCCTTGCGCGTTGGGATTGGCAACACCAACGGCGATTTTGGTGGGTACTGGTGTTGGTGCAGAAAATGGTTTGCTCATCAAAGGCGGCGATGTTCTGGAACGGGTTCGCCATTTGGATACGGTGGTTTTTGACAAGACGGGAACCTTAACCACCGGTCAGCCAAAGATTACCGATTGCTTGCCGATGGCTAATATAACTGCCGATCGCTTGTTGCAAGTAGCCGCAGCAGCAGAAAGCGGTACTTCCCATCCCCTAGCGACCACCATGCAAGCAGCAGCCACAGAAGGTGGTACTCCCCTGTTACCGGCAAAAGATTTTCATACAGAACCAGGATGGGGAATTCGCGCCACCGTGGAGGAAGACCGAGTTTTGGTGGGAACTTCAAATTGGCTGTTGAAAAATGGCGTATCGGTAGAAGCAGCAGCGGATACGGTGGTACAACTGGAAGCAGCTGGCAAAACCGTGGCGTATGTGGCTGTGAATGAAGCTTTGGTAGGGGTGATTGCGCTGAGCGATCGCTTGAAAGAGGATGCGGTAAAAACGGTGAAAGGCTTGCAAGCTATGGGATTGCGGGTGATGGTTTTAACTGGCGATCGCACGGCTGAAACCATTGCCGAACCTTTGGGCTTGGACCGAGATAATATTATGGTGCAGGTGCCACCAGATGGAAAAGCAGCAGCGATCGCAGCCATTCAGGAAAACCACCACCGCGTAGCCATGGTTGGCGATGGCATTAACGACGCACCGGCTTTGGCACAAGCGGATGTGGGGATTAGTTTGTCGGCGGCTACCGATGTAGCGATGGAAACCGCTCATATTACCTTGATGCGCAACCGGCTAAGCGATGCAATTGAGGCAATTCGTCTCAGCCGTGCTACATTTCGTAAAATTCGCCAAAATTTATTTTGGGCTTTGATTTACAATACGGTAGGCATTCCCGTGGCAGCAGGCGTGCTTTTGCCTAGTTGGGGCATTATGCTGAACCCCTCTACAGCAGGTGCGTTGATGGCATTTAGTTCTGTGAGTGTAGCGGTGAATTCTCTGCTGTTGCGTTACAGCGATCGCTAATTACCCAAAAAAATCCCCCAGTGGTATACTGGAGGTCTAGTTTTTAACCAGCTACGCTTTCTAAAAGTTTCCACTGTTGGTTGTTAGCGATCGCGTTGCTGAGCAGATCGAACATTTGCCGACAGTGGTTATCCAATTGTAAAGGCAACTCTTCATTTTTCAAGACGAAGTTCATGCGGACTTCTTCCTCGGTGGTCGTAGTTTTATCGATGAGAATTTCCACAGTCACTAACTTGGCAAAGGAAACTTTTCCAGGTTTTTCCCGTGCCATCATGTAATCTCCGGTATCGTAAATAATATCGAAGCCGCAGGACTCTAACATCTCTGATAGTAACTGCCGGAAACCTTCGAGAGGAACGGCAACAACGAACAAACCCGTGTAGCGAGCCATAAAGAACTCCCGGCATTTCGTAGAACAACTTTTTTCTGAAAATTCCGCCCTCTATAGAGATGCGGATGGTTGCGATTGGTGTTTTTGAGCGATGTCGTCGAGCCAACGCCGACGAACCCACAGCATCGGCTTTTGGTATTGAGGGAATAACGCCTTCTCGCCAATTGCCGTTTCGTTCTAGTTATTTGGCTGGCCTTGGTGGCTAGCCGCATTCTCGCGATCGCTTTCTAGAACCCAAGCCGACTCCTGGGATTTGCAAGAGACAATTGGTCTTTTCGTATAGACGATGGCATTCTGGGCTGTCAGCCTTAGCGTAGACCCGAGCTTCGACCGACGGAGAGTTCGCCACCCGAGGCTACTTTCCGTTTTCCCGCTCGATCGAAATTATACTGGAATTTCCTCGTTTTCGGAGACTAAAAAACTCAGCGCCAACGACCCCCATTTCGGCACGTCGCTTTTCGCCTGGTTTGCTAGCACGGGGAAATTGGCCAATTTATCTAACAAGGCTAACATCCCATCAGCTCTTTGGATAGAGGCTAATTGGGATTGGAAAAATAGAGGGATGGAAAACGCGATCGCTGCCAGTCAGATGTGGCCATTTCCATTCCCTCCCCACAAATGTTTTGCCGAACTGTAAGTGCAGCAAAGCTAACCGCTACGCCTATATACCCTGGTTTTTTATCGCTTGGGAGTTATTTTGAAAACCTCGTGTGGGGGCCCCCTACCAAACTTTTATTTGAATGGCAGTTGTCACCCCCTACGCCAACCGAGCGTTCGTAGACTCCCAACCCGACCCTATGGGAAGTTCCCTAGCTACGACTCGGAGTTCGAGTCTGGGTATTGATTGTTGCGCAGCTGTTCGGCTTCCGGACATTCATCCGAAACCAAAGGATCGACGTTACCTTTAGGAACGCCTGCTAACTTTTGTGTAATGGCACCAATGCTTTCCAGGCGTACCATCTCTTCCCAAGAGCAAATTTCTTCTTCTTCTTCGGTTTCGTACCGCAGTGTTACCAAATCTCCTTCAATATCAACAATGCGAGTTCGCTCGATCCAGCGCTGTTGGTCCCGCAAGAAAACGCAGATTTCCTGACCATCGCAGCAAAGTTGATAAATCTTGCGGTGTAGCATGAGTCGCTTCTCCTGGGGCGTCAACTTCTTTCCCAAATATAGGTTTTGCTATGGTTTTCGGCAGGGCATGCGTCCGTACCTGAAATATCGATGGAAGATATATGGAGGAAGACGCTACCAAGCCGATGCCTGTTGGTGGATGCTTATCCCCCATAGGCGTTACTCTCAGAGTAGATTCTAACTCATTATGGGGCTCGCTTCATCAATGGCAACAAAAAACCTTTAATGCCTTCATTCCCCTAATTTAGATATTTTCTAACATTTTTTCGATTATCCCCTTGCATAGCGATCGAACCTCGTGCTATATTTAAAAAATGTGCTGAAAGAAAAACAGCAACCCCCACCATGGGTTGGGTCGCTAACTCAACGGTAGAGTACTCGGCTTTTAACCGATTAGTTCTGGGTTCGAATCCCAGGCGACCCATTCAGGAAATTCCATAAATTCAAAACTAGAGTGTCCGCGTTTGAAAAGAAAGCGCGGATTTGTAATTTCTTATAGCCGAATTTGTACAAACGGATTTGCCACATAGCAATGGTCCCTAAAACCAGTGCTTTCGGCAGCATGACTTGGTTGGCCCAACCCCCCTTGAATCAAGAAAAAAGGGGGGCTATCGGTATCGATCTCTTGCAGGGACTTACTACCACAATGGCGACCAACCAACTGGCTTTTTAACTGCGAACAGCTTCCAAAATACAGGCATAGTAGAAACGACTGCGAATCATATCAGTACGTTGGATGGTAAAGCCGTTATTTTGTAAAATTTGCACAATATCCGCTTCCCGATGTTGATAAGCGCGCGTGGTTTTGCTGGGACCGGGAAACATTTCGCCAATCTTTTTCAATAAGCTCAGGGCAAATGTTTTGGGAGCAAAGCTAACAATGAGGCGAGATTCTGCCATGGATGCCAGATGGTTCATCATTTCCACCGCATTTTCCTGGGGATAGTGAATCAAAACATCCAAGCAGATCGCCGTATGATAGCTACCGCTTACATGTTCCAAATCTTGTACCGAAAAGTGCAAATTGTTCAAATTGGTAGGGGATAGCGTGGCTTTTGCACGTTCTTGACCTTCAGCAACCATTTTTTCAGAAATATCGCTGGCATAGACGATCGCGCCCGATTCTGCCAGGGGAATGCTGAGACTACCAACGCCACAACCGGCATCGCAAATCGACATTCCCTGTAGATTGCCATCTTCTCGCAGCCAATTGAGAATGGTTTCAATAGTTTGTTGGTGTCCTTTGCGAATATCCCGCTGTACTTTGTTTACATCATCGCCTTCGCCGTAAATGCGTCGCCAGCGATCGAAACCAGTGGTATTGAAATATTCTTTGACTTCAGTTTTATCGTCAGCAGTTTTCATAAAAAATGGCCCTTGGGCTGGTGGGTGAATAACGTTCGATGGGTGGATAACGGGAAATTATTATAATATCAAGATTGTTCCTTTTGTCTATCCACAAGCAAACGCTGGCTGGTTAGTTGTTGTTTGGTAGCATCCCAATGCCAGCGCAGCAAGATTGCCGGTTGACCTAGATCCCAAGGTTCCCATCCCAAAGCTTCTCGGGGAGAGTGGGTTGCCATAGCGATCGCAGTTTCCACATCGCAAAGGTTCCAGGATACCAAATTTTGCACCCCGGCTAGCAAAGGTAACGTCGTCCCAGCCAGGGTACCATTCGACAAACGCGCCGTACCGTTTTTTACCGCGATCGCTCTGGTATCCCAAGGATATTCCCCATCCGGGCATCCCAAAGGCGCCAGGGCATCGCTGACCAAAAATACCCCCTGCGCGTATTCGCTGGCACGGAGTAAAATTTGTAACATGGTCGGGCAGACGTGAACCCCATCCGCGATCGCACCGCATTTTACTTGGGGATGAACCATCGCCGCACCCAAAAGACCCGGTTCTCGGTGGTGCAAACCGGGCATAGCATTAAACGCATGGGTCACCAAAGAAGCACCTTGTTGAAAGGCTCGATGCGCCTGTTCGTAAGTAGCCATGGAATGCCCCAAACTAACCCGAATTCCCAATTTTGATAAATAGGAAATCGCTTCGCCAGTAGGGTCTAGTTCCGGAGCAACGGTCATCATTTTGACAACATGGGCATACTCGCCCAATACCCGCTTCACCTGTTCCGCATCGAACGTTTGTAAGTGTTGCGGGGGATGAGCGCCGCATTTTTGGCGATTGAGAAAAGGCCCTTCTAAATGTACGCCCAGAACTTTGGCAGCATTTGTGGGCTGAATTTGCGCTTGCTGTTGGACCATAAAATCGGCAAAAGCAGCTAGCGCTTTCTGAATTTTTGCCACCGAAGTGGTGACAATGGTCGGTAAAAATCCATCAATGCCCTGCATCCAAAGCCACCGACAAATTTCGGAAAGTTTTTGCTGGTGTTGCCCATCCATATCGGGAAAAGCAAACCCCAAAGCCCCATTAATTTGCAAATCCAGACCACCCCGCGACAGCCAATCTCCCGCCAAATCTAGCTGTGGGTGTTCGCAATGGCTGGGAGCATTCCCCATCGTATCCATCGCTTCGATCGTCCCTTTAGCGCCTATACGCAACCAGTACAACCCCTGCTTGCCGATAATGCGGGCATTGGTAATCTCTAGAGTCATGGCACCTTCTCTAGCTCTTGACAAAAGACACGAGACAAACAACCAATAACAAACAGCAATTATCTCAGAAGAAGGTAACTACCATGACACAACCTCTTATCGGCATCATCATGGGCAGCGATTCCGATTTGCCCACCATGAAAGAAGCGATCGCCATTTGCGAAGAATTTGACATTGCCCACGAAGTCGCGATCGTATCCGCCCATCGTACCCCACAACGAATGGTCGAGTACGCCCAAAACGCTCACCAACGGGGATTAAAAGCTATTATTGCCGGCGCTGGCGGTGCCGCCCACTTACCGGGCATGGTAGCCTCTTTAACTCCCTTACCCGTCATCGGCGTACCCATTCCCAGCCGCCACCTACAGGGCGTTGATTCCCTGTACTCCATCGTACAAATGCCAGGGGGCATTCCCGTAGCCACCGTCGCCATTGGCAACGCCAAAAACGCCGGATTGCTAGCTGTACAAATGCTTGCTGCGCACCAACCCCAACTGTTGGAAAAAGTCCAGCAATACCGCCAAACCCTAGCAGAATCCGTGTATCAGAAACAAGAAAACCTAGACCAACAGGGATATCAAACCTACTTGCGATCGAAGGAAAAATAGGCGTGGGTGCGTGGGAAATTGGGTGCGTGGGAGCTTGGGTGCGTGGGAGCTTGGGAGCTTGGGTGCTTGGAAAATAGAAAAGTACATAGATAAAGTGCAATGAATTGTTTTCTCCCATGCCCCGACGCCCCGAAACCCCGACGCTCCGACGCCCCGACGCCCCCATGCCCCGATGCCCTTCTTCCGCAATTTTATGGGATTTCCCAGAGCTTTCTAGGTAAAAGCTGAGAAAATGTATTATCTGATACAGAATAATCCCCTTGGTAACTGGCAAAAATACATTCTATGCATTGGTCGAAAAACTGCTCTCAGCAAATCCATCGCTTTCCTAGTAACTACTTGGCAAAAATTGGGTGATGTTGGTAGTTATTCCCTGGGAGCTATTCCTTTGTTTTCGATCCCCTTTTTGGAAATCCAGGTAAAAAAACCATTTCTAATTGCCGAAAAAGGCAGTTTGATGGATAGGCTGCTATTTACCAAAGCAGTAAAACCGATCCAACCAAAGCCTATATAAATGGGTTAACTAGGATTATCAAACCGCGAACGAGTGTTGCGGTTTGAGGTTACCAAACGAGTAAATCTGCTCTGTGAGTACCAACCGAAGTAATCAGGTAACATCAAACAATGACTGCAATCGTCAAACGAAAATCTAGTAAATCTAGAAATCGCCAAAAAGCGAATCGATATACAGCCGCTTGGTGGTTGCCTAGAATTCCCAAGAAATGGCGACGCATCTCCCCTAGCTTGTGGGCTTGTATTCCCCTTGCTTTTCTCATTGTTGCCCTTTGGAGTACGGCAGCGTCTGCTCAGGAAGAAGAGTTAACCCCAGAATACATTAAGGGGGTATTGAATACCATCTGGATTGTCGTTGCCTCCGTACTAGTCATTTTCATGAACGCTGGCTTCGGCATGCTGGAAACTGG
>CAYZHY010000032.1:24746-34112 GCA_964477525.1 uncultured Geitlerinema sp.
TTTTGCCCTGGCTACGCTCATTTATTGGGCGATTGGTTTTTCTTTCATGTACGGTATTCCAGGCTCTACCCCTCAAGATACACCCCCAAATCCTTACATTGGCCTTGGTGGCTGGTTTCTCAGCAGTAACAATCCAGGTACCTATCAAGAGTCTCCCTTCCCAGAAGGATTACCCATTCCCGTTGCCTTCCTGTTCCAAGTGGCGTTTGCTGCTACGGCAGCTACCATCGTTTCTGGTGCTGTAGCCGAAAGGGTAAGGTTTTCCGCTTTTATCGTTTTCAGCCTGCTGCTGATAGGAATTGCTTACCCAATTACCGGTCATTGGACCTGGGGAGGCGGTTGGCTGAACAACGTTCTCGATGGAGGATATGCATTCAAAGACTTTGCTGGCTCTACAATTGTCCACTCTGTTGGTGGTTGGGCAGCTTTGACAGGAGCCTTTTGGATTGGACCTAGAACCGGTAAGTACGAAGACGGCAGATCGCGAGCCATCCCCGGGCATAATATGAGTTTGGCAACGCTGGGATGTTTGATTCTGTGGATTGGCTGGTTTGGATTTAACCCCGGTTCCGAACTGGCTGCGACAGAGAACGTTCCTTACATTGCCGTTACCACTAACCTATCGGCGGCTGCTGGTGGTGTGGCAGCTACCATCACTTCTACGCTTAGAGATGGCAAGCCCGATATTTCCATGATTATTAACGGGATTTTAGGCGGCTTGGTAGCGATTACTGCCGGTTGCAATGCCATGACCTATGCGGGAGCCGCTATCACTGGTGCTATTGCCGGTGTTTTGGTTGTTTTCGCAGTAACTTTCTTCGACAGCATTCTCAAGATTGACGACCCAGTGGGGGCCATTTCCGTCCACTTGGTTAATGGTGCTTGGGGAACCATTGCCGTAGCCTTTCCTTTCTTTACCCAAGCCGATAGTACAGCCCATTTTGGAACTCAAATTATCGGTATTCTTAGTATCGGTTTGTTTACCGTGGTGCTTTCTTCCATCTTTTGGCTAATTTTGAAAGTTACCCTGGGAATTCGCGTTTCCGAAGAAGAGGAAAAACAAGGGTTGGATATTGGCGAACATGGCATGGAAGCATACCATGGTTTCATCAAAGAAGCTTCGAAGTAGGGTTGTTTCTGTCTGAAGCGCGAAAAAGCAACCGTTCAATTTGGTTAAATTTTATGATGTTAGAGTGGGAAGTTGCTCAATTTCCTGCTCTTTTTTTGTAGAGTTGGGGGTATGGTGGGAAATTTGATGTTCTAAAGTTCCCCCATGCCAAAATTTCGGGGCTAATTCCATGGCACAATCGTTGGGAAAGCGTTTGGGTTGAGGCAATTGGCGTGTCTAATCCAGTAAAATATGTTTCCAGTTGGACGTGGTTGTTGCTGGCTGTCAACGGGATAGCTGTGACGGGGTTGGGAATGTTGCTATGGCGGCACGAACCTTCGCCCAAACTCAGCCAATCCAGTGCCAAAATTTTGCCTAGCAATGCTGCTTCTTGGTATACCGCACCAACTACGCCCAAACCATCGCCTTCGTTGCAAAGGCAAGACCACCTGAACTATCAAGAGTGGCTCAAAGTTCTGGAAAAAGAAGCAAATGCGATCGCCGAAAAGTCGCCGTCGCAGCTTTCAGTTTTGGCGGGGGATTCGATTACGTTGGGGTTTCCCCAGCAATGGTTGCCGGCGGGTAGCACTTGGCTCAATCAAAGCGTTTCTGGGGATACCTCGGCGGGATTGCTCAAACGCCTGGATCTGTTTGGACAAACCCATCCCGATCGCATTTTTATTATGATTGGGATTAACGATTTGCTACGGGGATTTGAAAATGAGATGGTGCTGTCGAATTATCGGGAAATTCTTGATACCCTACAGCGCGAACATCCCCAGGCCAAAATTGTGGTGCAGTCTATTTTACCCCATGCCACCAGCGAGACGGCGAGTTGGGAAGGTCGCGATCGCTTGAAAAATGTGACCAATGCCCGCATTCGCTATCTCAATACCCGCTTGCAAGCGATCGCTGAAGAAGAAACTGGCGTATATTATTTAAACTTATATCCTTTGTTTGCCGATGAAGAAAGGAAACTCGATCCCAAACTAAGTACCGATGGCTTGCACCTCAACGAACGTGGCTATTTGGTATGGCGTTCTGCCATACAAATGTATACCCAGTTGGTGCTAGCCCAGGATTCCTCCTCTACAAAATACTAGGACTGACGTAAAGTGGAAATGGCTATAGACTGTGGGAAAGGAACGTTATTTTTTAACAAACGTTCTGGCGATTTTGTCCACCTATTCCAATAGAAAATATGGATACAAAAGCTTTTAAACGCGCCCTGCGGGATTCGGAAAATTACAATCGCCGTGGATTTGGGCATCAAGAAGCGATCTCTGGGGTCATGGAATCTGCCTACCAAAGCCCCTTAATTCAAGAAATTCGCAACAATAATAATTGGCTGCATCGGGGAAATGTCAAAATTCGCCTGGCAGAAGCCTTTGGGTTTTGCTGGGGCGTAGAACGCGCTGTTGCTATGGCTTACGAAACTCGCAAGCAGTTCCCCAACCAGCGCATCTGGATTACCAACGAAATCATTCACAATCCCTCGGTCAACCAACACCTGCGGGATATGGATGTGGAATTTATCCCGGTAGAAAACGGTCAAAAAGATTTTTCTAGCATTGGTGACAATGACGTGGTTATCCTACCGGCTTTTGGTGCCAGCGTTCAGGAGATGCAACTGCTGCACGATAAAGGCTGCACCATTGTGGATACCACCTGCCCTTGGGTATCCAAAGTCTGGAATACTGTAGAACGGCACAAAAAGAAAGAATATACTTCCATCATCCACGGCAAATACAAACACGAAGAAACCATTGCCACCAGTTCCTTTGCCGATACCTATTTGGTAGTTCTCAATCTAGAGGAAGCACGCTACGTTGCCGACTATATCCTCCACGGCGGCGACAAAGAGGAATTTATGGAAAAATTCCAGAATGCTACTTCTGCTGGGTTTGACCCCGACCGAGATCTAGAAAGGGTTGGTATTGCCAATCAAACCACCATGCTCAAAAGCGAAACCGAACAAATTGGCAAGCTCTTTGAGCGAACTATGATGCAAAAATACGGTGCCGAAAACATCAACGAGCATTTTTGGTCGTTCAATACCATCTGCGATGCCACACAAGAACGCCAAGATGCCATGTTTGACTTGGTAGAAGAAAATTTGGATTTAATGGTGGTTATTGGCGGTTACAACTCTTCCAACACCACCCACCTCCAGGAAATTGCCATCGAACGGGGAATTCCTTCCTATCATATCGACGGTGCCGAACGCATTGCCGATGATAATCGGATCGAACACAAACCCATTCACGGCGACCTAGAGACAACCGAAAACTGGTTACCAGAAGGAGAAGTGGTTGTTGGCGTGACTTCCGGCGCTTCTACCCCAGATAAAGCGGTGGAAGAAGTGATTCAAAAAATTGTTGAGCAAAAATCGGTAGCCGTAGCAGCTACTTAGAAAAGTATGGGGGCGTCGGGCAAGTCGGTGCATGGGGGCATGGGGGCATCGGAGAAAACAATTCATTGCACTTTATCTATGTACTTTTCTATTTCCCAAGCTCCCAAGCTCCCAAGCTCCCACGCTCCCAAGCTCCCACGCTCCCACGCTCCTACATTCCCATCCTACAGCGATCGCTGTTGCTCCAAAGCCGCCACCCGGGCTTCCAGTTGGGCAAAGCGCTCTGATAGAGGCATGTTATCGGTGACTTGGAAGTATTTGGAGAGGGCGGCTACCACAATGTCAGTTTTTGACATTCCCGATTCGCTGGCATGTTGGTTGAGTTGCTGGTAGATATTGTAAGGCAGGCGTACGGCAATTTGAGCGCTAGATGGCTGGGGTACGGCCTTTTTGCCGGAGGGGGTTTTGGGGTGTCTGCCGCCAATTCTGGGAGCAACGCTGGCAGGATCGACCGCTTCCGATGGTAGTTCGATAGCACCGTTGGTATTTCCGCGATCGCTGGTTTTGAGGGTAAAAATGCGCCGGCGAAAATAGCGACCAGCCATGGCTGGTGCGCCATCTTCTAGTTCCGCATAGCCAACTAAAGTTTCCCCTTCGTTTTCCTTTTCTATATTCGATTTTGCCGTTTTAGAAAGACTTTTTCGCGAGCGCAAGTCAGCCAATCTTTCTCGTACCCAAGGAAGTTTTTGAATGTCTTCTAGCCAAACAATTTTTGACTCGTACCTGATATCTTTGATGCTGACGGTTGTTCCCATTTTTGTTGGTCTCCACCCTTTGTCGTCTGGGTATGTGTTGAAATATATGGATCCTTGCTCACGAAGCCCACACTACTTATATTTTTATCGCGATCGCGTTGGTACTTGCTATCAATTGGCAGGTAGTGAGTAGAAGATACAAACCATCTCGCGAACGATCTGCCTTACTACTCTTTACCAACCTATTTTTGAAGGTGCTATATCCGTCGAATAGACCAACGCTGCGTAGCGATCGCGCTTTGATGGGAGCATTCTTCCCCTCCAGGGTTGCTTTAAGGGGTCATTGCTTCTTTCAAGGACTGACAAAAATCGCTCACTGCCTGAATGCCTTGTTCGGGGGAACCATCTGCCAGACGTTTGACAAAAGCACTGCCTACAATAACAGCATCAGCTCCCCATTGCTGTACCTGACGTGCTTGTTCTGGTTGGGAAATCCCAAATCCAATACCAATGGGTTTGTCAGTTACTTGGCGCAGGGATGCCAAGCGGTCTTTGACAACACTTTCTACCTGCGATCGCATTCCCGTTACACCGGTGACGCTGACCAAGTAAATAAATCCTTGGGATTTTTCCGCGATCGCTTGCATGCGTTCTGGAGAACTCGTCGGTGCCACCAACAAAACAATTTCCACGCCATATTGGGGAGCCATTTCCAGCAGTTCTTGCGACTCCTCCAGGGGCAAGTCAGGAACGACCAACCCCGCCACGCCAGCCGCAGCAATCTGTTGCAAAAACTCCTCAACACCGCGATTAAGAATCAGGTTGTAGTAGCTAAACAGCACAATCGGCGCATTGAGAGTAGGTGTAACTTCAGAAACAACTTTCAATACCTGTTCGAGAGAAACACCTTGTCGCAGTGCCCTAGTAGCTGCCTCTTGAATCACGGGACCATCGGCCAGCGGATCGGAGTAAGGAACGCCTAATTCAATGATATCAGCTCCAGACCGATCTAGGGTCCTCAGAGCTTTGGCTGTGGTGGCCAAATCCGGGTCGCCAGCGGTGATAAAAGCCACCAAGGCGCACTGGGGAGGATGGTTTTGGCGTAGCTGCTGAAAACGTTGGGAAACCGAAAGCATCAATAGAACAGTAAACGAAAGATTCTAGAGAAACCCTATCAATTTAGAAATTTCTCCAATAGCAGGCTAATTATATCACTGTTGCTGCTGGCTGGATACGTCTTTTTGTTGCGTACTTTGCTGGTTGGCTTTGGCTTGTTTTTCTGCTTCTACTTCTGCTTGCAGTTGAGCAATTTCTTCGGGAGACATTTTTTCCAGACGCTTTTGTAAAACCGCATCTTCATATTCTTTGAGCTGTTGGTGGTACGTCATGCGGCTGGTAAAAACGCGAAACAAATAGCTTACCATCCAGCCAATTAGACCCAAAACCAACAAAGCTTGCGTCCAAATACCAGCATCGAAGGTATTTAGACCGGCCCACTGCAACGCCAAATATACAAAGCCGCCGCCGGCTAGGATAACAATTCCAATAATCAGAACGTCGATTCTACGCATAGGTTATGTTTGGAGTTCGCCAGCGAGAAGTAGAAAGGGGAACAAGGAAACCACTCGGGAATTCCTCATTCCCCAGTGTGGCTTAAATTTGCCGTTTTTTAGGGCGAAAGTTCAGAAACGGGCTCAGTATGAGCATGCCAGGGAAGAAGAAAAATACCATGAAGTACATAAAGCCCCGTTCGAAGGAACTGGCAACGAACCAGCGTTGCTTGAGGTAAAAATACAGCAAGCCGGGAACGACTAGTAAATAAGCACCGGTGAGGACCGCATAGGTTAGCAATACCAAGATCGTAGGCATTTGTTTTTATTTCTAGATATCGGCATGGTGGGAATAGTTTCTATTGTATCGTTGTTCGCGATCGCTGTCGTTGTTTTCGATGGTAATAGCGATAAGGGTTGCTATTTGTCGGGAAACGTGTAATAATATAGAATTTGGTAAGCAAGTTCGCTTGCCTTCCTTTTTGGGGGCGTGGCGGAATGGTAGACGCTGCGGACTTAAAGGAATTGAGCCTTGGTGGAGAAATCTGCCAAGTGAACGCTCTCAAATTCAGGGAAACCTAAGTCTCGTTGGAGATAGGGCAACCCTGAGCCAAGCCGCTACTGGAAAATTGATTTGACCGGTAGCGGAAGGTGCAGAGACTCGACGGGAGCTACCCTAACGTCAAGTCGAGGGTAAAGGGAGAGTCCAATTCTTAGGGTTTTCTAGCGAAGAAAACCGTGGTGAAAGCCACAGTAAGAATGAAAATCCGTTGGCTCGTAAGAGCCGTGAGGGTTCAAGTCCCTCCGCCCCCATTAATTTTATAATGGTATGCTAAGATTTTTGTTTCGTCAGCGTTTCGGCCTGAATCTTGCGATCGCCCATCAAAGCCCATTGACCAACGAGCTTGGGTTTTTCTTGTATTTGATATACAACCACGCCAGAAACTTGCCCGCTTTCAAAACTCACTGCTAGTACATCTTCTTGCAAGATACCAATCCCTTTGTAAGTTTCGTTCGGGCCGATTTTCCAGCGAATTTGATACGTTTCGCCATTTTCCGTTATTTCAGCCGTTCCCTGATATTGCCCGCCGTTGGGGTTCGTTCCTTCAAGTTTATACTGACCAGCTAAATTGCTAGCAATATCCAACCCATCGGTGGCTTGAGAGGAAATTGATAGGCTAAGAACTATTGCAAAAGTGAATATCAATAAGAAGATTCTATGCCATCACATATCGACTCTTCCTTGATTTTATCTAGTTTTTAGCTTAGTTTGTACAATTTTTGTGAACTTCTGCAACATAGAAAAATCGGCAATTTCCCTTTTTTAAGCTTTTCCCAAGCTTGTCAAATGGGGAGCTTTAGATAGTTATTTCTTCCAGGTGCTTCAAAATAGAGATAATTTGTTTCGACTTTCTAAATCCAAACAGTTTCTCAATTAAGATCGTAATAAATAGGACTTTAGTTGTTATAGTCAATTTATTATGGTTTGAATAATTATTTATTTTTAAAAAATATGACGTATTAAATTATCTGAATGTTATACCCCCCCCCGATTTTAGTCCCCCATCCCCCGGTAAGGGGATTGTCAGCCTCATTTATAGGTGACAGAATGTAATACGTAACGCCAAAAGAAATTGGTGCGATCGCACCATGGGAAGCTGACAAGTTTTCTAGCTTAGCTTCCCCCATTTGCCAAGATTGTCGGTATTGAAGAGGAGAACACTATGACGTACGAACTGCCACCCCTTCCTTATAGCTACGATGCACTAGAACCCCACATGTCTGCCCGGACATTGGAGTTCCATCACGACAAGCACCACGCCAAGTACGTAAACCAATACAACCAACTCGTACAGGATGCGGGGATGGCGGATCGTTCTATCGAAGAGGTCATTAAAGCCACTTACAACGATTCGTCAAAAACCGGCTTGTTTAACAACGCTGCCCAAGCTTGGAACCACACCTTCTTCTGGAACTGCATGTCTCCGAACAGCAGTGGTTCCCCCAGCGGTGCCCTAGCCGATAAAATCAAAGAAGATTTTGGCGATATAGACACATTCAAGCAGGAATTCAAACAAGCTGGTGCCACGCAATTCGGAAGTGGTTGGGCTTGGCTGGTTCTTGATAACAATGGCAAGCTCAAAGTAACCAAAACGCCCAATGCCATTAACCCCATTGCTTTGGGAGAAACGCCCTTGCTAACTTGCGATGTTTGGGAACATGCTTACTATCTCGACTATCAAAATCGCAAGCCTGATTTCATCGATGCCTTTTTGAATAATTTGGTTAACTGGGAGTTTGTTGCCCAGCAAATGGAATCGGCACGACAAACAGCTAGTGTCTAATATCGTTCTTTAAAAAAAGAACAATTTGGCAGGGGAATTCCCCTGCCAGTTTATGTTTTCACAACCATTTGCAGAAGTGTTCAACTTACAACCAAGCGATTGACCAAATCCATGGAAAATGGAAAACATACCTCATTTCCCGTATTTGCCATCGGGAATTTAGTGGAGATCGATTCCAAATTCATAGAAAATTGGTATAATTGAAAACCTATATTTGGCGATCGCATGGCTATGCTCGTTCAATAGAAGTTCGTTTCGTTCAATCAAAAATCTATGCCAGAAGTTTTATATCCGAAATTCAAAGGCGAACATCCCATCGACGTTCTTGTATTTTTGGAACGTTTGGCACAAAGACACGGTATGGAACCGCAAGACCACATTCTCTGGAAGCGAGATACCAATGAAATTTTTGTATCGAAAAAGTTGCTAGCCAGGGACCGTTTCCGCAGTATTGGCTAAAAAATCAATTTCTACGATTTGTATTTGAAAATTTAGTAATTCCATGGTAATTGTCTATGGGAAGATAAGCGATCGCGAAAAGAAAATTATCCGCCACTCAAAGGTTTTGCCCAAGCTTGCTGGGCAACGTCACGGGCATCATGTTCGATGAGATCGCCATGAGCAATAATAATACGCTGAAAATCCCAGCTTAGAATTCTCTCCAGGGATTCCTGGGCTGCTTTCTTATCCGACCAACCAAGCTGGTACTCCGGTGCTGGTTTGGGATGATTCCACATATCAAAAATAAATTTCCACCAAAATTTCATTGGCCAATTCACCAACTCCGTTTCATCGGTAATATTTTCAATGAGATCGACTAAAATGAGAGTTTTGCTAGCTCGATGAAAAAATGCCACTTCCCACATCCAACGAGTACCGCGAACCAGAACTTGGTCTAGGTCTTGCGACCAATCCTCTGGTGGGTGTTCTGCGAGAAACCAATCAAAATGCAGCTGCGGTTGTTTTCGTTCGATTCCGGGACAAATATAGGTTTTGGCTTCGGGAAAGGCGCCTTGGGCTGAGCTAATATGGAGATGGTGGAAAGAACCTGGTGCAACGATATAGCCAACTTCACCCAATGCCTGGATTGCTTGTTGGAGGTCGGCATTGATTTGGCATGGGGAATGCAGCATCAGGTAGCCGTTGGAAAGTCGAATCACGGTCATTCGACCGGTAAAATCGCATCCGGCATAACGAACTGGATATTTGCAGGTCCATATTTGGTTGGGGATGTATTCTTGTAGCGCCATCATAT
>CAYZHY010000033.1:0-34042 GCA_964477525.1 uncultured Geitlerinema sp.
ATATTCTTTTGTGGACGATATCCAGTTAGCTCTTTTTTGTCCAAGCTCCTGGCAGAATTAGTAGCCAAAAAGCGATCGCGCAACCCTTCCCCGCACGTGCAGCCAACAAGATAAGATGGGCACAAGTTGAGATGGACCATGCCATATGAGCGAATTTCAATATTACGAATTCCAATCCATCAATCGCCGCCTGACCAAACAAGACCGGGAATACCTGAAAAGCCTATCCAGTCGCGTCAATTTGGAAACCCATACAGCACGTTTCACCTACGCTTTTGGCGATTTTCGCACCGATCCGCTGGACGTACTCGATCGCTGTTTCGATATGATGTACTACATCGCTAACTTCGGCGAGCGACAGCTAGCTTTTCGCCTGCCCAAAGATGCCCTGGACCCGCAAACCCTCTTTCCTTATTGCATTAGCGATGCGATCGAAGTTCGACCCACGGAAAAATCCCTTATTCTCAGCATCAAACTCTACGCCGAAGACCTTTTCACGGGATGGATTGACGAAAAACAAGATGCTCTTTCACCGTTGCTTCCCCTTTACGACGACCTTTGCAATGGCGATTTGCGACTTCTTTACCTCGCTTGTCGCCGTTTGGAAACTTGCGAAGATATGTACAACCCGGAATACAATGAAAACGATAAGGTGTTAGAAGTGTCTCCTCCGCACGGATTGGACCAACCTTCTGAGGCATTGCAAGAATTTATTGATTTCTTGAACATCGATATGGATAGGGTTTTGGGACAAAAACAGGGATCGAGGTAGGAACGAAAATTTCCCCCAAACTGTCTTTTGGCCATAGTTAGGGGAAAGCTGGGAATAGCAACCCAAGACAGAAACGAACAAGCGATCGCATTTTCCATTGACCCATTTCGTGGAAAAGCTCTAAAAATAGAATAATAGACCCACAAAACCGTTCATGAAACAGCCAGCCGACAAACAACCTGCCAACCACCAATTCGGCGAACTAGGGGAAACGTTGGTTGCCACCTGGTTGCAGCAACAGCAGTGGCGTATTTTGTATCGTCGCTGGCGATGTCGGTGGGGAGAAATCGATATTATTGCTCAATATAATAATAACCATACCAACGCACCCATTGCTTTCGTGGAGGTAAAAACCCGTCGTCAGAACAATTGGGATGCTGGCGGTAGGCTGGCTGTTTCCCCTAGCAAACAAAATAAACTGCAAAAAGCCGCAGCTTTATTTTTAGCCGAACATCCCCACCTCAGCGAAAATCCCTGTCGGTTTGATGTGGCCTTGGTTTGTGGTTTTCGTTTGAGGGCGCGATCGCCCATACCAGCCACCCATTCATCTCTGGATGCTGCTATCATCGTAGGAAATCCTATATACCTAGAAAACCATCAATTGGTTCTCGAAGCCTATATTGAATCTGCCTTTTAGCCATTGGTTTGACCCCAGTCGCGGTCGCTTGTTTGCTTTTAGAAATGGCTTCCCTTCTCTATTTCCAGTTTTCAGGCTTTTGACCTATTCGCAAAAACCGATTGCCAGACAATTCATGAAATCACCTATGGAGTTCTCGCTATGAGTTATTGCATCAATCCCCACTGCCAAAATCCAGAACAAGCAGAATCCTACCGTACTTGTAGCAGTTGCGGGTCCAGCTTGATTCTCAAAAATCGCTATCGCATTATCAAACGGCTGACCCCCAAAACTTCTCAAAGAACCTTCTTAGCCGTTGACCAAGATCGACCCTCTACACCTTTCTGCGCTATCAAGCAGTTTACCTTGCAAGATAGCCATTCGCCGAACGCTGCTACAGAAATAACGGCAACGCCACCTTCCCATGCCACTTATTTGCGTTTGGAATCTTTGGGAGAACACCCACAAATTCCCCAAATGTGGGCATATTTCCAAGAAGGTGACTATCAATATGCCGTACAAGAATGGATTGAAGGAACCAATTTAGCCGAGGAAATCGGCGAAAACGGTGTTTTTTCCGAAAGCGAACTGCGCGAATTTCTGCAACAAGTATTACCCATATTCGAATTTATCCACAACCGGCAAATTATTCACCGAGATATCAAACCAGAAAACTTCGTTCGTTCCGGCGATCGCATTTATCTGGTAGACTTCGGCAACGCTCAATTTTCCACTGGAACCACCAACCTCTACACCGGCACTCCTCTCATGGGTTCTGCCGAATACGCTGCCCCCGAACAAATCAAAGGTGCTTGCAGTCCTCGCAGCGATATCTACAGTTTGGGCGTTACCTGCCTGCACTTGCTTACAGGTTTGTCTCCCTTTGACCTGTTCAACCCCAAAACCGATACTTGGGTGTGGCAAGCTTATCTAAAACAGCCAACGAGCAAACGCACGGCTGCCATCTTAGAACGCATGGTAGCCAAATCCCCCAAACAACGCTACCGCCATGCCGGCGAAATTACCAAAGACCTGAACCGCAATCCCGTGGCCTCCGCGATCGCTTTTCACAACGTTCCCACCGGCGACCAACCGAGTGCCCGAAACCAATCGAAGCCCACCAAAACCAAAACCGCTGCCAACCCCCTCACCAAGTTGCGGATTGCTTCTTTGGGAACCTTCGTGGCGGCCAGTGGCGTTGCCGTCGGTATGTTCGCTAGCCACCTTGCCAACCGACCCACCACCGAACCAGTGGGAGTGAAAGGTCCCTCCACGAAACCACTTCCCTCTCCCGATATGGAATCGCCACAGTTGCAGCCCAAATCCGCACAACCTGGTACCGCAGTCAGCAGCTTGATGGATAGCTTGGGAACCATTTGGTCCATGGATCGCAGCAAAGACGGTCGTTTGCTGGCTTTGGGAACGGCTGAGGGAACCATTGAAGTTTGGAATATGGATACCAACCAACGGGTCAACCAATGGCAAGATGGCGAAGGCGCAATTTGGGCGATCGCAGTTAGTCCCGATGGTCGTACAATTGTTAGTGCCGGACACAACAACCGCGTCAAAATTTGGGATACGGCCACCGGTCAGCTTCTCCATACCCTGAAAGGCCATCGCGCTTCTGTCTACTCCCTCGCCATTAGTCCCAACAGCCAATACTTAGTCAGTGCTGGCCAAGATAATGTCATTCACCTGTGGCACTTGCGTACTGGTATTCACTTAAATACCCTGAAAGGCCATCGCGACGACATTCAATCCCTCGCTTTTGCGCCTTCGCCTTGGGGAAATCTGCTAGCTTCCGGTAGTAGCGACGGTACGGTCAAACTCTGGGACGTGACCACCGGTCGCTTGCAACATACCCTCATCGGCCACACATCCGATGTTTGGTCGGTTGCTATCTCTCCAAACGGCCAAACCCTCGCCAGCGGCAGTTGGGATAACACCATCAAACTGTGGGATTTGCATACCGGCGAATCCCTGCAAACTTTCAGCCAACACGACCGCAAATTAAAATCCCTCGCCTTTAGTCCCGACGGTCATACCCTTGCCAGCAGCGATTTTAGCGGAACCATTCACCTATCTCCTGTTGACGAACAAGGCATGAGTGGAACCCTTAAATCAAACTCCGATTTGGCGGAATTGTTGTTTGCAGATAGCGGTCAAAGCTTACTAAGCAGCAAAAACGACCGGGTAATGAAGTGGAATTTGCGTCCCCAACTGCATCAATCGCGATAGATTTGTTGCAACCAAAACTACTGTTGTTGTTTTATGGCTTCTATTTCCCCAATTTGGCAACTTCCTCCCCAAGAACTACCATCTGATGGGTTTGTTCAAATGGTGAAACGCCAGCTAAATCAGGATGCTGCGAACCTAGATGGTGGCTATCTGGCGAAGATTCTTTGGCAGCGAGGCATTCGCCATCAAGAACAACTGACTGGTTTCCTCGACCCGGAAGCCTACCAACCCGCCAGTCCGTTTGCTTTTGGCCGGGAAATGAACTTGGCTGTCAATCGCTTGCAAGCAGCGATGGAAGGAGGGGAAGCTGTTGCCATTTGGGGAGATTTTGATGCTGACGGCGTAACGGCAACCAGCGTTTTGTGGGAAGGGTTGGGTGAGTTTTTCCCGCCAGAGAGACTCACCTATTTTATTCCCAATCGCCTGCAAGATTCCCATGGCTTACATAAGGCTGGTTTGGAACGATTGGCGACATCGGGATACAAGCTGCTGGTGACCTGCGATACGGGAAGCAATAACGAAGTGGAAATCGACTATGCTTGCCAGTTGGGTATGGATGTTATTGTCACGGACCACCATACGCTACCGGCTTCTCGCCCTGCTGCCGCAGCCGTTATCAATCCGCGATCGCTTCCTGCCGACCATCCTTTGTCCCATCTGTCGGGAGTGGCGGTGGCTTACAAACTTATCGAAGCTCTTTACGAAACTTTTCCCCACATTCCCCAACAACCGTTAGAAAATTTACTGGATTTGGTGGCTATCGGACTGATTGCCGATTTGGTAAAACTAACGGGAGATTGTCGCTATCTGGCACAAAAAGGCATCGAACAATTGCAAGCCGATTACCAAAAATCTCCCAACCAACGCTGCCGACCGGGTATTGGCAAGCTTTTGGACCTGTGCAAACGTACGGGCGATCGCCCCACGGATATTTCTTTTGGCATTGGTCCGCGGATCAACTCCGTTAGCCGCATTTATGGCGATGCCAGTTTGTGCGTGGAACTGCTCACCAGCCGCGATGTCCAACGCTGTTTGCAGCTAGCCGAAGAGGTAGAACTCACCAACCAACGCCGCCGGGAAATGGCGGAACAAGTAGCCCGGCAAGCGAGAGAAAAATTAGCGGAAACCGATTTATCAACCACGCGATTTATTGTTTTGGCTGACGAACGTTGGTCGGCCGGTATTTTGGGATTGGTGGCAGGTCAAATTGCCGACGAATATGGGATGCCTACGCTACTGTTGACTGTAGAAGCCGATACGGCCATGGGGTCGGCACGTTCGGTTTGCGAAATCGATATGTACCAGTTGGTTGGCGATTGTTCCCATTTGCTAACTCGTTTCGGCGGCCATCCGTTCGCAGCTGGTATGAGTTTGCCTGCAGCCAATATTTCCCTGTTACGAGAAACGCTCAATCGCAAGTTACGGCAAGTTGCAGAAACAGATAGCCGCTTGGGGGTGCCCACGGTAGAAGCGGATTTGCAGGTTTCGGTATCGGAATTGGGAAAAAATTTATTTAAAGAACTCAAATATTTGGAACCCTGCGGTATGGGAAATCCCACGCCACAACTTTTACTAGAGAATTGCTACTTTCAAAATGCCTACCGTCAAAATATTCACGACAGGCGATCGCAACGTAAAATGCGGTATAAAAAAACAGGGTTCCAAATTTGCGATGGTGGCGGTAATATTACTTTTCCCGGTAGTTGGTGGGGACACGGTAAGGATGAATTGCCGTCAGGTCCCGTAGATGCGATCGTACAGTTAGAGGCTAATCCATATAAAGAAAGATACGAAGTTCGTTTGGTGGATTTTCGCCTTCGGGAAACGCCAACTTCTGCAAAAACTACCCAGGGGAACTTGCCACCAATTCTAGATTGTCGGCAGACGGCAGAACTTCCCTCTGGTGAAGAATGCGTTTTGATAAAGCAATGCCCTCAAAGTTGGGATGACCTGTCTCAGTGGTGGCAGCAAGCAGTTCGCCTGCAAAAACCTTTGGCGTTGGCCTATCGCTGCAACAACGATGTCACCGCAACACAGATTTGGCAGCAATTGGTGGGTATGGCCAAGTATCTCAGCCGCACTCAAAAAATTGTTTCTGAAGTGGACTTGCTGGAAAAATTGCCGATTTCCAACCACCGGATTTTACAGGTGGGATTGCACGCTCTAACCCAAATGGGATGGGAAGTTAGGCAAACACCTGCTGGCATCCAGATTTGGGGAGATGGCTACGTACATAGCATAAATCTCGAAAAAATGCAACCCCTCCGAGAAGCGATCGCGGAAATTCAATTTCGCCGGCAGTATTTCCAAACCGTTCCCATTGCCACGGTCCAAGCAACGCTACGATAGGTAGGTTTTACCCACCGGCGGCAAAGGCTGCCATAATCAACGCCGAAAGCAGCAATCCCGGACTAAGCAATAAAACCAGCGTTAGCAATTCTTGTGCTTCCATAGAATCGTTGTACTCGATATTTGGAAATGGACAATTCGATAAGTTTACCGTAAAAAAATACTTGCTTTCCAGATTGGCAAATTTTTTTAGATTTTTATAATGAAACCACCGTACAGCGATCGCTGAGGTCTTGCTATGATTTTAGACTATATTTTCAACGCTGCCAACCTGTTCGTGCTGCCCTTTTGGACATTAATGATTTTTCTACCCAACTGGGGCGTGACCCGTAAAGTCATGAGTTCCACTATTCCCTTGGTTCTGCTGGCTGCCACTTACATTTATCTATTTATCGTTGGCTTTGACAGCGAAGCCGTTTCCTCCCTTGCCAATCCCACCCTCAGCGAAATTGCCGGCTTTTTTGCTGAAGAGTCGGCAGCGGCCATTGGTTGGGTGCATTTTATCGTCATGGATTTGTTTGTCGGTCGTTGGATTTATTGGGAAGGTCAGAAAACCGGTCTGGTGACCACCCATTCGCTGATTTTGTGCCTGCTGGCCGGACCTTCTGGCTTGCTTTCCCATATTATCACCGCTGGCGTTTGGAATCGTTTTTTTGCTTCGGCAGCTAAGGAAACCACCGCCGAAACCAATCCCACGGCATAATCTGCTGCTGGTTTTTGGTTGGTTTTGGCTAAAATAATGGATTGTCAAGCTCTGGAACTGCTCCAGAGTTTTTTTCTGTCTACAATAGTGCTGGTAACGGATGGCCAAATTTATGGCAGGCAAACAACGAGCAAAATTGTCTTGGTACGTGCAGCTAGCGATCGCTAGTGCTAGCGCGATCGCTTTGGTTGTAGGATGGGTTCCTACCCTGGCGGAAAATCCCGAACACGTACAAAATCTCATGGAAAACCGCGAGTGCGGGGGATGCGATTTAACTGGTGCCGATTTGAGCGGTATGGATTTGAGCGAAGTGGATTTGGTGGGGGCTGACTTACGGGGAGCTTTTTTGGTGGGGACCAATCTCCGGGATGCGAAGCTAGATTTTGCAGTTTTAGACGATGTTACCATGACCGATGCTTACTTAATTGATGCCAATCTTCGGGAAACTTCCTTTGTAGGAGCCGATGTAAGCAATACCGTCTGGCGCGATGCCGATCTGGATAAGGCAAATTTTGAGGATGCTGTTTTGAGGAATGCCCAGTTTAGCGGTGCCGATCTAGATGGTGCCAATTTCCGCAATGCAGATTTGCGAAAAGCTGGTTTGAGCAACACCAAGCTAACCCAAGCCAATTTTACCCGCGCTGCCATGTCCAACGCTAACTTCAGCGAATCCAACTTGCAAGGCGCCTCTTTTGCCGGTGGTTTGCTGAATAATGCGGTTTTCTTTGAAGCTGATTTGGAGGAAACCAATTTCCAAGAAGCCACGCTCAAGGATGCCACGTTCATCGATGCCGACCTGCAAAATGCCAACTTAAACAATGCGAATTTGTTAAACGCCAAGTTAGAAAATGCCGACCTTAGAGGTGTGACTTTTTGCGGTGCGATTATGCCGGATGGGGAAACTTCCTTACAAGGTTGCAACTAGAGAAATTTGGCAAGTAAGACGCGCACCAACTGGAAAATGGCTGTCACCGCGATCGCGATCGCCCCCGAAACCACCGCAATTACGGCAATGCGCACGGGATTGTGGAGAATACCGCCCGATAGGGGAGACAAAATCACCAACGCAATAGTAATAACGCCCAATATTGGCAAATCTTTGCCCTCCACCAGTCGCCGGTTTTGCGCGATCGCCAATCCCGCCGACAGCAACACCGCGATCGCCATGCTTATCCCAGGTGTGACAAATGTCTCGGCAGCGAGATAAACCAAAGACCCTTCAAAACCAGTGAAAGCCGCACCCCCCATAATTTCTACCATAGAAAAAGAACGACTACTGGATGGCGCTGGCGTACCGCTACCGCTAGATGCCGGAGCAGGAGCCGGTGAGGGCGCTGGTTGTCCTGTTGGATGGGAAGATGTTCCCGTAGAACCACTTCCACCGCTAGAACCGCCAGATTGTGGTAGGGCTTCCAAAACTTCTTCGGCCGACTGAAAGCGATCGCTGGGCGTTGCTTGTAACAGTTTATCCAAAACCGCCGCTGTTCTATCGCCAACTTCGGCTTCATCGCGCCAATTCCATTGATTGCTGTAGGAATCGTACAAATCCATCGGCTGCCTGCCAGTAAGCAACGTAATGCAAGTAACAGCCAAAGCGTACAAATCCGTAGCCGGATACACCGTATTGCCATACATTTGTTCTGGCGGCGCAAATCCCATGGAAAAAATGCCAGTTGAAGAACCTTTTTGTTGGAGTTGGGTTCCTCCCATCGCCGCTTGCTTTACAGCGCCAAAATCTAACAAATACAGGCTATTGTCTTGACCGCGCATGATGTTAGCCGGTTTGATATCGCGGTGGATGGCATTTTGCTCGTGAACCACCCGCAGGAGATCCAAAACCGATTTCAAGACTTCTAGGATTTCGGCTTCGGAAAATTTGCCTTTTTGTTCGAGTTCTTGTTCTAGATTTTGTCCGTCAACATATTCTTGAACGAGATAAAAAAACTGTTCGTTTTGATTGGGATCGGAACGAGAGGGAATTTCTAAAGGAAAGAAAGCTAAGAGATTGGGAATGTTTGAATGTGCGTTGCCCAATTCTTCCAGGGCAACAGCTTCCCGTTGGAATAAATTTTGTGCCAGCTGTCGTTGCTGGGGCGTTAAATCCCCAGAGGGTTGAAATTGCTTAACCACACAAGGGCGCATGGCTGGTGTATAGCGATCTCTGGCGAGAAAAGCTGCCCCAAACCCACCTTGTCCTAACAAACGCAGGGGTAGATAGCGTCCAGCTAGAATAATGGGCATACCGCAGGTTGTACAGTATTTTTGCTGGGTGGTAGTAAGGTTGTTTTTATCGTCGAGATCGGGAAAAACGTTGTTGGGTTTGGGACAGCTAGGACGAGTGCAGTAGACTTCCATGCCAGTTGTTTTACCAGTTGCTTTGCCAGTTGTTGTATCAGTTTTTTTGACAAGTGTCATGCCAGGGGCAATACGTGACTGGATGGTCACATTGCTGGCAGCGCATTTGCAGCCCTCTCGTGCACCAACCAGCCAAAATCAATCCCAAAAACTAGTGGGAATTTAGTTTTTATTTTACGTGAGTGTGGAATTGGGTGTACTGGAATTTGATGAGGGGGGTGGTTGTTTGTCGGGTTCAAACGGCGGAGAGGGGGGAACTGGGGGTTTTTTGTTTTCCCATCCCGGTGGCGCAAATTGGGGCAGCAGTTCTCGACTGAAAGCCTCTGCGGCTTTGGAACGATAGCGGTTGGGATTGTAAATAACCGAAAGCATCCTTTTGACTTCTACATCTTGAATGTGGGCGCGATGGAGGGTGCCCAGTTGCAGTTCTTTTTCAATCGCCGAGGTCGAAACAAAAGCAGCTCCCAAACCAGACTGTACGGCGTTTTTGATGGCTTCTATGGAGTTGAGTTCCATTTCAATGTGAAAACGGCGGGTATCGATGCCGTAGCGAGACAACACTTGATCGATGACTTTGCGAATCGTCGATTGCGATTCCAGAGTAATAAATTTCAGTTTGTACAAATCTTCTTTTTGGATGCTTTCCGATTTGGCTAGGGGATGGGAAGCCGGTAACAACAGGGCCAGTTCGTCTTCAATGTAAGGAATGATTTCCAACGATTCGTGCAGTTCCGCAGGCACTTCGCCACCGACAATGGCTAGGTCGATTTGACCGTTCAGAACGCTCCAAGCCGTACGCCGGGTAGAGTGTACGTGCAGCTGCACCGATACTTCTGGGTAACGGTTGCGGAACAGACCAATCATGCGCGGTAGCAGGTAGGTACCTGTGGTTTGGGAAGCACCAATAATGAGGGTACCTCCTTGCAAGTTTTGCAAATCTTCCAGAGCGCGGCAAGTTTCCTGGCAGAGGGTCAGGACTTTTTCCCCGTAGCTGAGAAGCAAATGGCCGGCTTCTGTTAGCTGGGCGCGCCTACCGCCACGGTCGAACAGGGGAACGTTAAGCTGCCGCTCTAAATTTTGTACTTGCAAGCTAATAGCAGGTTGGGAAACGTACAAGCTATCAGCGGCTCGTTTAAAACTTCCCTCCGCTGCGATCGCTTTAAGAATACGTAATTGATCTAAAGTAAAAGGCAACTCAGACATATGACATAAACCTAAAAGGGCTTTCGAACAGAACCAACAGTTCGTTGGTTTGTTTGGCTATCTAGAAAAAAAGTACGCTGTATTCGACAAAATACGCTACAGTATAGCGATCGGGGGATGTAAGACCTAAAAAGGTATTTGTTTCTAGATGAGCCTAGTAATGAATCTTACTCTATTTAATTTCCTTATATGATGTTCTCCGAAATTTCTATTGGGAATTGGCTAACAGACAGCCACTGGATTATGACAGCACTGCTAGCTGGATTCGCCCTGGTTCATAGCGGTTTGGCTGCTTGGCGTTCTCGTGGCGAGCAATGGTTGGGGGCGCGGGGATATCGCCTCCTATTTGCTGCGGTTAGTATTCCTTTTGCTTTGCTGCTCATTGTGTATTTCATTAACCACCGCTACGACGGGATGCAACTGTGGCAGTTGCGGGATATTGGTTGGATTCGCCCGCTCGTGTGGATCCTTTCTGCCATTTCGTTTGTTTTCCTCTATCCGGCTACTTTTAACCTACTAGAAATTGCCGCGGTGCAAAAGCCGCAGGTTCATTTGTACGAAACAGGAATTATTCGGATTTGCCGCCACCCGCAAATGGTGGGACAAATCATCTGGTGTATAGCCCATACTTTGTGGTTGGGCAGTAGCTTTGCCGTTGTAACCTCTTTGGGATTGATTGCCCACCATCTTTTTGGGGTTTGGCATGGCGATCGCCGCTGGCAACAACGATATCCAGAAGCCTTTCATCAAGTGAAAGCTCGTACTTCCATTGTTCCGTTTTTCGCCATTTGGCAAGGACGACAATCCCTCAAACTAGAAGAATTTTTGCGTCCGGCTTACCTAGGCGTGGTTCTGTTTGTATGGCTGCTTTGGTGGGCGCACCCTTATCTAATCCAAGGGAGTGCTTGGTTGGGATGGCGTTAATTGAAAAGGCAAAAGCGGCCCTGAGATTTTTACAAATTTTAAATTTCCGATAAGTTGGCAGCGAATCTGGAAATTTCGTTGTAGCATGATCCCAAATAGATTATAAATTAACAAAAAAATTGGGAGAAAACATGCTGTCCCACCTTAGCGAAAAGGAGTTTACGAATACGGTTCTACAAGCTCCGAAGCCCGTTCTGGTTCATTTTTGGGCACCTTGGTGCGGGCTTTGTAAATTGGTTCATCCAATTTTGACTGAATTTCAAGACAACTACGGCGATCGCGTCCAAGTGGTGGAAATCAACGCCGATGAGAATTTCAAACTGGCCAATGCCTACAAACTGAAAACCTTACCAACCCTAGTTCTGTTCGTGCAAGGGGATATTTGGCATCGCATAGAACATTTCTCCGGTCGCGAAGAACTCAAACACATGCTCGCTCAACTAGCTGGCGATCGCAACAGCGAATCCGTGGTTTCCCCAACGCCTCCTGACTACGCACGCCTATCTTCAGAATTTTGCTAGCACTTGGTTGTCAGCAACCAATAGAAACATGGGGAAATAGGGAGATGGGAAATTGAAAAAAATCCGAAAATACCCTACGCTCCCAAACGCTCAAGCTCCCATTTCCTAAGCTTTTTAGCTTGCCATACCTACAAACTACTTGGAGAATTCGTCGGTGGAACGAGTAATACGGGCTAGGTATATGTAACAATCTATAAGGGCTAGCCGTGTAAATAATGACGAACTCTCAAGTAGTATTTTTGCGATGGAACCGATCTATCAGTATGCTTGGCTGATTCCTGTGCTGCCCTTAGTAGGAGCAATGCTAGTCGGTTTGGGGCTAATTTCCTACAGTAAAGCCACCAGCCGCCTGCGCCAACCCACCGCCGTTTTTATTGTTTCCCTAATGGGAGCGGCGATGGTTTTGTCATTTGCCCTACTTTGGGACCAAATCCAAGGAGCTGCCCCCTACACTCGCATGTTTGAATGGGCAGCTGCTGGGGACTTTCACCTATCCATGGGATATACCATCGACCATCTCACCAGCATGATGCTGGCGATCGTTACCACCATTACCCTTTTGGTGATGGTATACAGTGATGGCTACATGGCTCACGACAAAGGTTACGTACGCTTTTTTGCCTACTTGAGCCTGTTTGGTTCTTCCATGTTGGGTCTGGTGATGTCCCCCAATCTCGTCCAAACCTACGTGTTTTGGGAATTGGTAGGGATGGCTTCCTACCTACTGATTGGTTTTTGGTACGAACGGCCCGCTGCTGCCGATGCCTGCCAAAAAGCCTTTGTGGTCAACCGAGTTGGTGACTTTGGCTTTTTGCTAGGTATGTTGGGGCTGTATTGGGCCACAGGAACCTTTGAATTCGATTTAATGGGGTCCCGCCTCAGCGATTTGGTCACCACCGGTGCCATCAGCGGCGCGATCGCAGCTTTGTTTGCGGTTTTGCTGTTTTTAGGTCCAGTCGCCAAATCCGCTCAATTTCCCCTACACGTTTGGTTGCCGGATGCCATGGAAGGTCCCACGCCCATCTCAGCGTTAATTCACGCTGCCACCATGGTCGCCGCTGGTGTCTTCCTCATTGCACGCATGTATCCGGTCTTTAGCGAAGTTCCCATAGCAATGGACACCATTGCTTGGACAGGGGCCTTTACCGCCTTTCTCGGAGCTTCCATTGCCTTGACTCAAAACGACATTAAAAAGGGTCTTGCCTATTCCACCATTTCCCAACTGGGATACATGATTATGGCTATGGGCATCGGTGCTTACGGTGCCGGACTTTTCCACCTGATGACCCATGCCTACTTCAAAGCCATGCTCTTCCTTTGCTCTGGTTCTACCATCCACGGCATGGAAGAAGTGGTCGGGCACAATCCCACCCTGGCTCAAGATATGCGTTTGATGGGTGGTTTGCGCAAATACATGCCCATTACAGCCATCACCTTTGGCATTGGGACCCTATCCATTTGCGGGATTCCACCATTTGCTGGCTTCTGGTCCAAAGATGAAATTCTCTCCCAAGCATTTGAAGCCAATGCCGCCCTGTGGGTTGTAGGATGGCTGACCGCCGGTTTAACCGCTTTTTACATGTTCCGGCTGTACTTTCTCACCTTTGAAGGGTCTTTTCGCGGGAACGACCGAGATATTCGCCGTCAAGTCTTAGCAGAAGCGACACCAGAAACCGAACAACAACCAGCTTTGGCAACAGCTTTTGGACCTGGAGCGATGAATCGCCAGGAACTAGAAGCCGAAACCGATGCGTACGAAGAATCTCACCATCACAGCGAATATCCCCACGAATCGCCTGCCAGCATGACATTTCCTTTGATTGTCTTGGCGATTCCTTCTATAGCCCTCGGCTTTTTAGGAATGCCGTTTGCCAATTACTTTGAGGAATTTATCTATCCCCCCCACCAAGCAGCAGAAGTTGCAGAACATGCCGGTGCTTTTGACTGGACGGAATTTTCAATTATGGCTGGTAGTTCGGTGGGAATTGCCCTCATTGGGCTTACCGTAGCTTCCTTAATGTATCTTTCTGGAAAAATCAGCCCTGCTCGTATCGCCAAATCCCTCGCCCCCTTGTACAAATTTTCCGTCAACAAATGGTACTTGGACAATATTAACGAAGCCATTTTTGTCAAAGGCTCTCGACGTTTAGCACGGCAAATTCTGGAAGTAGACTATCGAGTCGTCGATGGAGCCGTAAACCTCACTGGATTGGCGACACTTCTCGGCGGTGAAGGATTGAAATATTTCGAGAACGGTCGCGCTCAGTTTTACGCTTTGATTGTGTTTGCAGCCATTTTAGGCTTGGTGGTGGTCTTTAGCATGGGGTAATTCCCCAGTCATTTGGCTGAATGGGCGGTCAAGGCTTACCGTCAATCGAGACCGAGAAAAAAAAAGACGAGCAACATGCAACCACCATCTGCTGCATTTGTTTGATGTTCTCCCTACCGAGAACGGCTGCAATCTAGCAAAAGCTAGGTTTGGTGTGACTTGATGGCACAAGAACTGTAGAAAACATGGGAAGTCCCTTTCCATTCATGCCAAGCCTAGCTAGGCAACAAACCAGCTCGGGAGAAATTACCAAGATAAGAGCGCTCGTATTTGTTGGAGTGGAAGATCGTGAATGTATCGGAATTTCCTTGGCTGACAACAATTATTCTTTTGCCCGTTGTAGCTGCTCTGTTTGTTCCCATTATTCCGGATAAAAAGGGAAAAACCGTACGCTGGTACGCCCTCATTGTCGGTTTGGTGGATTTTGCTTTAATTGTTTGGACTTTTTATACCCAGTACGATCTGGACAAGTCTGGATTGCAATTGGCAGAGAGCTACCCTTGGGTACCTCAGTTTGACCTCAATTGGTCGGTGGGAGCAGACGGGTTATCGATGCCCTTGATTCTGCTTACTGGCTTTATTACCACGTTGGCGATTTTGGCAGCATGGCCGGTTAGCCTAAAGCCCAAGCTCTTTTACTTCCTGATGCTGGCTATGTACGGCGGTCAAATTGCGGTGTTTGCCGTACAAGACATGCTACTGTTTTTCCTAGTATGGGAGCTGGAGCTGATTCCGGTCTATATGCTGCTATCGATTTGGGGCGGCAAACGACGTCGGTATGCGGCTACCAAATTTATTTTGTACACCGCTGGTGGTTCCCTATTTATTCTGCTAGCTGCTCTGAGCATGGCTTTTTATGGAGAGACGGTCACGTTCGATATGAGCAGCTTGGCGGTGAAGGAATATGCCTATAATTTCCAACTTTGGGTCTATGCTGCCTTTCTCATTGCCTATGCTGTAAAACTACCGGTATTTCCCTTACATACTTGGCTTCCCGATGCTCACGGAGAAGCAACGGCCCCCGTTCACATGTTGCTGGCTGGTATCTTGTTGAAGATGGGTGGCTATGCCTTTATTCGCATGAATGCGAGCATGTTGCCCGATGCCCACGCCAACTTTGCCCCGATTCTAGTAATATTGGGGGTCGTGAATATTATCTATGCTGCCCTGACTTCGTTTGCCCAACGAAACCTAAAACGCAAGATTGCTTACTCTTCTATTTCCCACATGGGATTTGTTTTGATTGGCATTGCTTCGTTTACCGATTTGGGATTGAGTGGCGCAGTTCTACAAATGATTTCCCACGGTTTGATTGGGGCTAGCTTGTTCTTCCTGGTGGGAGCGACTTACGATCGCACTCATACCCTCATGTTGGATGAAATGGGCGGTGTCGGCCAGAGAATGCGCAAAATGTTCTCTATGTGGACTACCTGCTCTTTGGCTTCTCTGGCATTACCCGGCATGAGTGGTTTTGTGGCTGAGTTGATGGTGTTTGTTGGTTTTGCCACCAGCGATGCCTACAATCCTATGTTTAAGGTGGTTGTGGTCAGTTTGGCTGCTGTGGGTGTGATTTTAACTCCGATTTACTTGCTTTCGATGCTGCGGGAGATTTTCTACGGCAAAGAAAACAAGGAATTGGTGGAACACGAAGTTTTGGTGGATGCAGAACCACGGGAAGTGTTCATCATTGCTTCTTTGTTGGTTCCGGTTATTGGCATTGGCTTGTATCCCAAGATTGTTTCTGGGATGTACGATGCCACTACACAACAAATCACGGCTAAGTTACGTCAATCTGTGCCGACGCTGGTAGAAAGTTCGCAAGTGGCTTCTTCGACCCGTTCCATACCGGCTTGGCAAGCACCAGCGATCGCACGGGATTAATTCCCAGATATCCTAAAGGTTATCAAAAGGACAGGCGCGTATCCTGTCCTTTTTTTCAATGGATTCTATAGAGTTGGTTTGATGTTGGTTCAAATGGCGATTGGACAAAGGAACTAGGAAACCACCATTCCTCTATTTGCCTAAAATTCGATAAAATATTCATCCAACTTGCCAGCAAAATTTTTACTGAGTTATAGATGCAATATCCCAAAACCAAAACCGTAGACCATATTGATAATTATCACGGAACCCAAGTTGCCGACCCCTATCGTTGGTTGGAAGATTTGGATTCCGATGAAACCAAGGCTTGGATCGAAGCGCAAAATCGGGTCACCTTTGCCTATCTCGAAGAAATTCCCCAACGCCAAAAGATTCAAGACCGCTTAACCCAACTTTGGAACTACGAAAAATATGGCACCCCTTTTCGACGGGGCAATCGCTATTTTTATTTTAAAAACGATGGCTTGCAAAACCACAGCGTTCTCTACACGTTGCAATCTCTCGACGACCAACCGCAAGTTCTTTTAGACCCCAATATCTTTTCTGAAGATGGTACGGTGGCTCTATCTGGTATTTCCATTAGCGACGACGGTGGTTGGATTGCCTATGGTTTGTCTTCAGGTGGGTCTGACTGGCAACAATGGAAAATCCGCAACATTGAA
This sequence comes from uncultured Geitlerinema sp., assembly GCA_964477525.1. GTDB lineage: Bacteria > Cyanobacteriota > Cyanobacteriia > Cyanobacteriales > PCC-9228 > PCC-9228. Next base: position 16,554 of record CAYZHY010000033.1, read on the forward strand.
ACCGGCGAAGATTTAGAAGAAACCCTAGACTGGATTAAATTTTCCAACGTATCTTGGACCAAAGACCATCAGGGATTTTACTACAGCCGCTACGACGAACCCAGCCATTCGCAAGAGCTTTCCAGCCTCAACTACTACCAAAAACTCTACTACCACCGCCTGCATACTCCACAGTCAGAAGACTCGCTTGTTTACCAACGCCCAGACCAAAAAGAATGGGGCTTTAGCGGTCGGGTTACCGAAGACGGTTGCTATCTCATTATTTCCGTTTGGAAGGGAACCGACCCCAAAAATTTGGTTTTTTATCAAGATTTGACCCAACCCAATGCACCGGTGGTGGAACTCATTAGCGAGTTTGAAGCGAGTTACGGTTTTATTGGCAACGATGGGTCTCGTTTTTGGTTTTTTACCGATCGCCACGCTCCCCGCGGCAAAGCGATCGCTATCGATCTTACCACAGGCGATCGCGAAGATGTTATTGGCGAACGCGAAGAAATCCTGGAAGATATCACCCTGTTAAACCATCAGTTTGTGGCAGCTTACCTCAAGGATGCTTACAGCCAAGTCAAAGTATTCCAGCTCGATGGCACGTTTGTTCGCGATGTGGAACTGCCAGGCATTGGTTCGGTGGGTGGTTTTGACGGCAAACCAGGCGATCGCGAAACCTTCTACAGTTTTACCAGCTTTATCCATCCTACCACTATCTATCGCTACGACATGGTCACTGGCGAAAGTACCCTCTACCGCCAGCCACAAGTTGATTTCGATAGCAAACAGTACCGGACCGAACAGGTATTTTACACCAGCAAAGATGGAACCCAGGTTCCCATGTTTATCACCTATAAAAAGAGTTTGTCTCCTGACGGAGAAAATCCTACTTATCTGTTCGGATATGGTGGCTTTAATATTCCCCTAACACCTGGTTTTTCTGTTACCCAAGCCATTTGGCTGGAAATGGGAGGGGTTTTAGCCATTCCCAATCTCCGGGGGGGTGGCGAATATGGCGAAGATTGGCACCAAGCAGGCACCAAACAAAACAAGCAAAATGTCTTTGATGACTTCATCGCAGCTGCAGAATGGTTGCAGGAAAATAAATGGACCAGTCGCGAAAAATTAGCCATTGGCGGTGGTAGCAACGGTGGTTTGTTGGTAGGAGCTTGCATGACCCAGCGTCCGGAACTGTTTGAGGCAGCCGTACCGGCCGTTGGCGTGATGGATATGCTGCGTTTTCACAAATTTACCATTGGTTGGGCTTGGAAGAGCGATTACGGCGACCCAGACAACCCAGAAGATTTTCCAACTTTGTATGCCTATTCGCCCCTACACAACCTCACCACCGGCGTTCGCTATCCATCTACGCTGATTACGACGGCAGACCACGACGATCGCGTCGTGCCCGCTCACAGTTTCAAATTTGCTGCTGCCTTACAATCAGCTCACCAAGGAGAGAATCCCGTTTTAATTCGCATCGAAACCAAAGCCGGCCACGGTGCTGGTAAACCCACGAGTAAGCGGATTGAAGAAGCAAGCGATCGCTTGGCCTTTTTGGTCCGCACGTTGGAGATGGTGGTTTAGCAGCCGAAAACTACTCCTCATAATCCCAAGAAACCTCCATAGCTTGTTCGTCAAAAACACGTTTGGGTTTTAAGATAAGTAAAACTATACCAAACAATTTGACCTGAGGTTCGGAGTCAAACCAAGTAAGGCTGAGTTCGCCATCTTTTTCTATCAAGAAATAACGAAAAGCCTCAAAAGTTCCAACGGCGCGGTCGATAAGAACCAAAACTGGTTCTGAATTTTCTAGCTGGTTTTGTTGGGAAGGAGGTACCAGCAACTCATCCACCGACATGGCGCTGGCATCCGTACGAGCTTGGGCATGGATGGCGATGGGGTCTTCAGCTTGGCGAATGACCGGCCAGCCTGGCAACGGTACAAATTCCCCTGATGCGGAAAGTGTGGCCACTTGAAAGGGGTCTTGACTGTCGAGGGCAGGAGTATTTTCTAAATCGCTGGGAGTCAGGGGAAAGGAACCGACAACAGGTACAATCCGTGGCAGTTCGATTTCTGTTTCTACCCGATAGGTAGGCACTGCCGGTGCTTTGCTTTGGGGAACTTCCGCCAGCTCGTTGAGAAGCTGTTCGATTTTATTTCTGGCAGTTTCCGAATGCGCGTATTTTAGGCCTTGAGCAATGAGGCGGGTACGGCTTTGTAAGTCGGAGTAGTTGCGAGCGCGTTTCCAGTAAGAATAGGCAACGGCATCGCCAGGATGTTCGGTAAATCCTTCAGGCGTTTCTGAAAGGCGGGAAAAATCTTTAACCGCTTGGGTGATTTCGCGAATTTCGGAAAGGTTCAGTTGCCTTTGGTAGCTAAATTCGGCAACGGCTACACGTTCGTCGTTGCTCAACAGGCGCAGTTCGTATAAAATATCGCTACCAGTTTGTGCGTAGTGCGATCGCAAATTCTCCGGTGCTTGCGTGGCGATGGATTTGTCATACACTTGCGAAGCAACCGCAATTTGGTTTTGCTGGGAAGTGGTTATCCCCGTATCCTGAAAAATTGTTTTTGGGTCGTAGCCAGCTTTGTGCAAACGCAGAATACCACGTCCTTTATCCAGCCAAGTTCCTTCTTGACGGCGCAACGATTGTAGGATTTGGTTGGCTTCGCCTTCAGAAATGGGATTTTGTGGGGGTTGGTAGGAAGATTGTTCGCTCATGAAATCTTTTTAATAAAGAACGCTTGGCATTCTATACAGCCATCAGAAACCAATCAATAGCGATCGCTAGCTAGATTCTACCAAATTTTCCACCGGCGTTGCCCATTGGTTGCCCATCTTAAGTGCATCTCGTTTTGACTTGGGTTTCCTCCTGGAGAAATCCCCCATAAGTTTGTCCTTTCTAAAAATCTATCCTGGTTGCTAACCAAACCTTAACTTGGATTTATCCTTTTTTTGAAATCATAAAAACATATAGATAGGGATGCTGGCCATTTGAACATCGCTTCCCTGAAGGGATATTTGAAACATCTACGACATGGCATCGTTGGTATTGTCTTGATGTGGTGCAAAAAAGCGAAAGACAAAGAAACGTTTGCCACTGCTTGCCAGCAAAAAACCGTACGTCACCTTGCCCAACTTGTTAACAACCATTCATGAGTCGAGGTCCTTCACCAACCAACTCATCCAAGCATCGCCACAAACCGGCGAAGCTGCGATTTGCGGTTTTCCAAGAGCGCTTGGTACACGGCATCCTGGCTTTCACTGCCAGTATTCCGGTCATCATTGCCTTCTCTATCCTGGTGGTTTTTCTGTACGAAGCATGGTTGTTTTTTCAACAAGTATCGATTTGGGAGTTTTTAACCGATACGGCATGGACACCAGATTATGCCAGCCACCAGTTTGGGGTCATGGTTTTGCTGAGCGGAACCTTAACCATTACAGCCATCGCCATGGTATTTGCCGTTCCCACTGGAATTTTGGCGGCTATTTATCTGAGCGAGTATGCGACCTTTTCAGCTCGTAAAATCCTAAAACCCAGTATAGAAGCACTTTCTGGCATTCCAACCATTGCCTATGGATACTTTGGTATTTTACACGTGACTCCGTTTTTAAGGGAGCTAATTCCAGGATTGGAACCTTTTAACGCTGTGAGTGCTGGGTTGATTACTGGAGTTTTGATTACCCCCATTGTTTCTTCTATTAGCGAAGAAGCCATCCACAATGTCCCAACAACCTTGCGAGAAGGTGGCTATGCTCTGGGATTTACCAAACGAGAGATGGTTATCAAAATCTTACTACCAGTGGCGTTTCCTGGCATTATTGCTGCCTTGACTCTAGCGGCTTCTCGTTCCTTGGGAGAAACCATCATTGCCAGTACGGTTGCCGGTCAAAACCCACAACTAACGTTCAATCCCCTGGTACAAGTGGAAAGCATTACTGCTTATATGCTTCAGGTTAGTTGGGGTGGCGTGTCGGAAGGGTCTTTACGCGCTCATACTATCTTCACGTTGGCGTTGGTTTTGTTTTTGGTTACTTTTGCTCTCAACGGTTTCGGACATTGGTTGGTACGTCGCCACCATCGGGAAATGTCGGGGTTAGTAATTCCACAACCGGCGTTAATCGAGCAAGAAGAGGGGGCACAAGACGTATCCGAACCAACCGCTCATATAGAACGAACACCATCTCAAGAAGAAAATTTATTTTTGGCCCAGTCTTCCCAGCGCAATGGTTTTGATGTTTTGTTTGAGTGGTTGGCCGCTGTGGCAGCTTTTATGGGTGTGGTGGTTTTTACATTGTTGGTAGTCGTGACTTTACAAAAAGGTGCCCATCAATTGGATTGGGCTTTTTTGAGTAGTTTTCCATCTCGCAATCCCCAGGAAGCTGGTATTTATGCTGCTTTAATTGGGACTTTGTGGGTATTGTTAGGAACGGTTGTTTTGGCTTTTCCAATTGGTTTGGGAGCTGCTGTCTATTTGGAGGAGTATTTACCACAAAATCGAATGAATGAATTATTAGAAATTCACTTGGAAAATATGGCGGCAGTTCCTCCTATTATTTACGGATTGTTGGGGGTGGCTGTTTTTACTGGTGGAGGCAGTATTTTTTCGGCCATTTTGGTCATTGTTATTTTAATTTTGCCACCGGTTATTATTACTTCCCGAACAACTTTGCGATCGGTGCCTGCCGAACAGCGACAAGCTGGCTATGCCGTGGGGATGAGTCGCTGGCAAGTTATTCGTAGCATTACATTACCGAAAGCGTTGCCAGGTTTGGTAACTGGTATGTTTTTATCCCTTTCAAGAGCGATTGGTGAAACGGCTCCTTTGATAGCTATTGGAGCGGTTGCTTCTTTGAGGTTTACGCCTTCTTTTTCTATAGAAGGATTGCAAATGAGTTTTACAACGCTGACTACCCAAATTTTCTTTTGGGTATCCCAGCCGAAAGAAGGTTTTCAGGACAATGCTGCGGCAGCCATTTTGGTTTTGGGAACCATTGTTTTGTTTTTGAATATTGTCGCGGTTTTGATGCGCGATTTTTCTCGCTCTCGTCGTTAATTTATAAGGAGATGATGGTTGTATGTATGACGATGCGCTAATTCAAACAGAGGGGGAAAATTTAAGTATTCCGAAGGAGGTCATTTTAAGGACGGAAAATTTATCGGTTTTTTACGATCGCGTTCCTGCGATCGCCAATGTGACGTTGGATATTTTTAAACATCAAATTATTGGTTTTATTGGTCCTTCCGGATGCGGAAAAAGTACGCTCATCCGCTGTTTTAACCGTCTCAACGATACAATTACCCGTGTAGAAGTTACTGGCAAAGTTTTCTTGCACGAGCGGAATCTTTTCCAGATCGATCCTGTAGAAGTGCGCCGTCGAATTGGTATGGTCTTTCAACGACCCAATCCCTTTCCCAAATCGGTTTACGAAAATATTGCGGTGGGATTGCGCGTAAATGGATATCGCGGTGATATAGACGAACGAGTAGAGTATGCTTTGCGTCAGGTGGGTTTGTGGGAGGAAGTCAAAAATGACCTGAGAAAAAATGCCCTTCACCTGTCTGGCGGCCAGCAACAACGGCTGTGTATTGCTCGCGCTATTTCCCTCAATCCGGAAATTTTGCTTATGGACGAACCTTGTTCGGCGTTAGATCCGGTTTCTTCGTCGCGAATTGACAACTTATTGGAGGAGATGAAGCAACACTACACCATTGTCATTGTTACCCACAATCTCAAACAAGCGGCACGGATAACGGATATGGTGGCTTTCTTCAATGTGGAAACGACGAATAACCAACGTGTGGGTCGATTGGTGGAATACGAACCAACGACGCTTCTTTTCCGACAACCCAACGCTCAGGCTACCTGGGAATATATCTACCAAGGATTTTCCGGTTTGCAGGCGGGAAGCGATCGCTTGATTTCTGCTGAGTCTACTGAACGAGGATACTAATATGAATTATGCCAATCTGCTTCGCTGAGATTGGCGTTTCTGATGCTTCGCTGCCCCAACTTTTCTCATGCTTGTGCAATCGACAGAGGTTGGCGACTCACCGTCTAAAGAGGACAGTATTTTGATCCGGAATCCGGTTTTATTCAACCCTGAAATTGGTAGGGTAGGCATTGCCCACCTGACTGGCTCATCCAGAGACCCTACGACCCTAGGTTCTGCTTAAAAATTCCACTTGGGGTTCCACCGGGTCTCTCACCAAAGCAATGCCATTAAACTCCCAACGGTTTAACACTTCTTGCAATTGGGAAGCAGCTAGCGACTCCACCCCAAAACGATCGGCAACCTCTGGCGCGTGGGTATTGAGGTAGCTTAGAGCTTCGTGTTGTTCTTGAAATGCTAGTACGTAGCTCAAGCGTTGTTCTTCATCGGGTCTGGCTTGCAAATATTGTCCGTTTTGTCGGGAACGAACTAAATAGTAGGTTTGCGAATACATACGAAGTAATATGGTAAAGGATTTCTTCTAGATGTCTGTTCTCTAAAATAAATTTATTCTTGACCCAACTGAATTCTGGGATCGATAAATTTCAGCAATAAATCGGCTACCAAGTTTCCTAAAATCAACATAGTAGCGCCCACCATCAAACTAGCCATGACCAAATACAAATCTTGGGATTGGACTGCTTGTAAGGTCAAAAGCCCCAAACCCGGCCAGTTAAAAAACAGTTCGGTAATAAAAGAACCGCTGAGCAAATTGGCAAACTCAAATCCCAAAATTGTAATTAAAGGATTAATAGCATTGCGCAACGCATGAACGTAAATAACGCGGTTTTCTGACAATCCTTTGGCCCGGGCCGTACGAATGTAATCTTGGCGCAAAACATCGAGCAACTGACCGCGCATTAACCGCTGCAAACCGGCAAAACTGGTAATACTGAGGGCAATCGTCGGCAAAATTAAATGCCAACCAATATCGAGAACTTGGCCAATGAAGTTTAAATCGGCATGGTCGATGCTGGTCATACCACCTACAGGAAACAAAGGGGAGGTTTTCTGTGCTAAAAACAAGAGCAACAAAGCGGTAATGAAACTGGGAAACCCTTGTCCGGTATAGCTAATCAAACGTAAAAAACGGTCGATGGCGCTGTTTTGGCGCACAGCAGCTAAAATGCCTAAAGGAATGCCGATGGCCCAGGTAACAACCAACGAGGAAATAGCAAGCAGCAACGTAGCCGGTATTCGGTCCATGAGAATGTCCGTTACCGGTCGTTGGTAGGTAAAACTGCGGCCAAAATCTCCCTCGGTAATAATGCTTTGCAGCCACAACCAGTATTGTTGAACGGGGGGACGGTCCAAGCCAAACTGGCGGCGCAATTGTTCCAGGGTGTCTTCGGAAATTTCGGGATTTTGCTGTAAAGTATCCAAGTAGTCGCCAGGGGCCAGTTGGATAATGGCAAAACTGAGAATCGAAGCCAGCAACAGGGTAAAAACTCCTTGCAAAAGACGTTTGACTGTATAGGCGAGGGTATCGCTGGAGAGAACAGCGATCGCTTTTTCCCGTAGATTTTTCCACTGTTGGCTGGCTAGGCTCATGAGAAATATTTAATATTGGACCAAACTAACCACAGGCGTATTGCTATTGAATTGTTTCCTGCCTTCTAACGCTAAAAGCTCCACCACAAAAACACAAGCAACCACATGGGCACCGGTTTTTTCGATTGTATCTGCTGTGGCTTTGGCGGTGCCGCCGGTAGCGAGCAAATCATCCAAAATTACAACGCGATCGCCTGGCGATAGAGCATCTTTGTGGATTTCCAACAATCCCTTTCCATACTCTAACTCGTATTCGATGGAATGAACCTCTGCTGGCAGTTTTCCAGATTTGCGCACTGGAATAAAACCAACACCCAACTGATGGGCAATGGGAACGCCAAACATAAATCCTCTAGCTTCAATGCCCACAACACAATCGGGGCGAAAAGCAGAACTTTGTTCGGTCAAAGCATCAATTGTATAGCGCAACCCCTCCGGATCGCGTAATAAAGGTGTAATATCTCGGAAAATAATCCCCGGTTTGGGAAAATCCGGAATGTCACGAATGAAAGATTTTAAATTCATATCAATTGACTTGGTAAAATTACGGTAGCGTCGGCGGGAAACCACAGCAGGATGGTCCCTACCAAAGTTCGCAGACAAACATTGTCCAAGGTATACTTTAACCGTATCACGTTCTGTTCCTAGTAGTCGTTATTGACAAACTGTCTTGGGCAAAAACCCAGCAAATCGAATGCTAGAAATCGGATCTTCCCACTGCTCTGTCACTCCCACCTACGTTCTATAATTTGAAAGGAACGCCAATGCAATAGGGGGCGTTGCTGAGGTTTGCTAGGGATGCGATGGGTATCTTAACGGGTATGGCTGTCAGGGGACATGGCGTGACAAAAAAGGAACTTTAGGAATGACGAACGATTCTGCTTACCAAGTACCTGTAAATTCCGAAAAAGACATCAATATAACGAACAACGGGTCGGAATCTGAGGCAGGTTCCACTTCGCCAATATTGGAAACCCTTCCCGATCCGCCATTAATCGAACAAGAATGTCCGCCACGGGCACGGATGCAGTTAGACTTATTATTGCTAGCGATCGAAGCTTTGCACCTGGGCGGTTCGGAAGAATTTTTGACCGTAGCCAAAGAACTGAGTCTCGATGGCATTATTGCCAACCGAGTTACTTTGTGGCAAATGCGTAGTGCCAATCCCTGGCGACGACACAGCCAACGTCGTACTTTGAGCTGGGAAGAAGGCAAGGCTTTGGTGGTTACGATTTGCCATCTCAGCCGGCGATTAACTTTCACGATTCGACAGTTGCTCGGTGACTATCAAAAATTACACCAAAAGCAGATTCCTTACCAACAGCATTTACGCATTTCGCAATATTTGGAGCGTTTTCGCGCTCACTATCGTTCCCGTATGAACTTTCGCCGCAGTGCTGTTGCCACTTATAGCAGCGACGAACGACTCAACGAGCTGGCTATGAGTTTGTTGAGCCAGCTTTTGTTTTGTACGGGAACCTATGGCATGCAAAGGCTGTGGATAAGTCTGTTTGAGGGAGAGGTGTAAGGCATGACAATTCAACGTCAGTACCAGCTACCAAACTGTAAGTTGGTACTGGAAGGTTTGGCCGACTCGGAGAGCTACCACCAACAGGGTTTGGATGTGATGTCGATTCTTATTGACGCTCAGTGCTATTTCCAAACGCAAGAAAAACAAATTGGTGGTGGCATGGAGTTTTTGCAGAGTTTGGTGGCGACGGCAAGTCGATACGCTCAAGAGTTTTTGAGCCAAACCCGATCGCTGCCGAGTTTTGGCGATGCAGTTCCTTCGGTGCAACTGCAACCGGTGGATGCCACCCGCCACTGTTTGTTGGTATATCCGGAAAGTTCGCAAACGGAGGAATCTGGCGAGGAACAGTCAGGGGAACAAATCTATCTTTCGACATTGGAATTGTTCGATTTGGTAGAAGCGATCGACCAATTGCTAGCTGACCGACTGACGCTTCCCCATCTCTCCCTACAGTTGGAACCGTTGCCGAAGCAATACGCGCAACGCAGCGGCGAAACCAAAAAACAGGTCGTACCAGCGGCGATTGGGATGGCAAGTGTGGCGATCGCGGGAACGGCGTTTTTGTGGCTACCCAATCCAGAGGTCGAACGTCCGCAAAAACTGCTTCCCGATTCTCAAGAGTCTCAAGATGGCACGTCCAATCCAAATTCGACCACGCCAACGCCAACCACAACGGGAACGCCATCGGAACCGCCAACCAATACCACGACTCCCGAACCCAGCCTCGATGGCGAACCAACGACTGACACCACTTCCAATGCGGAAGAACAAGCTGAAGAACAAAACGAGAACGCATCGGCGCCGCCTTCAGCAGAAGAGGTAGCAGCGGCATTGTCCATTCGACCGGAAATTACCGATGCCAATCGTTTGGAAGCTTTGAAGTGGAATCTCTACAACGAATTGGAAAAAGCTTGGAATGCCAGATCGTACCAACAGGATTTGGAATATCAAGTGGGTGTTGGTCTTGATGGTGCGATTTTGGGGTACAAACACCTCAACCAAGCAGCTAAAGAGCAACTAGAAAGTACGCCGCTACCGGATTTGGTTTACTTACCTACTTCTGAAGATGCACCAACGGCGGAATCCATTGCTTTGTTTCGGGTGGTATTTACGGACAATGGGAATTTACAGGTAAGTCCCTGGCGAGGATATCTTTCCGAACCCGATCCGCCACCGCAAATACAAGATAATGCCAAACTGAGGGAGTTACAAACTCAGTTGATCGAGCAGGTTAGCCAGGCACTTCCCGACGAACCGACGTTTGAGGAACCGTTGGCATATCGGGTGGAACTGAGCGAGTCAGGAAATATTATCGATTACGAAGCACAAACGCGATCGGCACGTCAAAAAGTATCGCAAACGCCTTTGGCAAGTTTGTTGGAACCAGCGCAAAGACTAACCCGTGGGGACAATGGTGCGGTGGTACGCGCCCAAGTGGCAGAATTTCGACTGGTTTTCCAGCCAGGTGGGACTTTACAAGTGAGTCCTTGGCACGGATGGCGCTAGGAATCTACCTTTGATGGTTTCTTTTCTGTTTTTCCTCCCATCATGGCAGAAAAATAGAAAACCTACTTGCGTGTGGTTGACACAATGGTCGGTGGCAAGTAGGTCCAAATGGGGGGTCGGGAGAATACCTCATAGGTCATCCGCACTGCAACCCCCCGAAAAATATTTCCACCTCAGAACTTCTTGTCGTCCTGTTCCCGCTCCCCCTCTTCTCCGAAGCTCCTCTATGTAAAATGTGATTTGTACGCATCGGATTTGGGAGCGCGACTAGGGATCAAAGTGCTCTGCATGTCAGGAAAGGAGCCACAGGAGTTCGCTCATTGCCAGTAGGCTTGTGCTCCCGACCAAGCTCGATCGGCGGTGCGACCAAATAAGACCGGTTGGTCTTGATTGGCGGCTACTGTCATACCGTCGAAGTCAACGGCCCACAGAGACCATTGCGATTGTCCCATCATCCCAGCGCGAAACAGCACGCTATTGCTGTGGTTTTGACTCCATCCCAGCAAGATGGCATTGGTATATTCAATATTATTGGGGGCAACGGTGGACGTTTTGTCTTGTTGCCGGTCCCAAATCACTGCATAATCGGAAGCTACAGAAGAGTTGAAAATCCCGTCAAATTCCCTGGCTAAAAAGCGATCGCCTCCTGAAGACCAGGAAACGGGAACCAAAACGGACATAGCACCTTGGGGAACTTCTGAAGAAGCAATGGTAAAAGGATGGTCGGCAAATGGAGAGGTGGGAGTAATGGCGCGCAGGTGTCCGTTTTGCAGGTTTTCTACAAATAACACGCTGCTAACACGACTGCGATACAATTCCGGTTGGACGCGCAGTTTGATACGGCTGTAGGCAGCATACTGACCGTCTGGAGAAACTAGAGATTGACTGCGGTAGTAACGGATTCCCGACCCGCTTTCCGTGCTCACCTCTTGGTGGGTATTGATAATCCAACGCCAAGGAATGGGATGGCGGCTGCCAAGAGGGTCTTGAGGAACTGACGATTCGGTCATGGAAGAGTTAGAGGTACGAGTCTCGTTGGTTTCAGAAGCTGAGGCGGCACTCTCAGATATGCCTACCAGAGGTATGCTTAGAACCGCCAGGATCGCTGAAAGCCTTAACAGACTTTTACGCAAGAGGGTGGTATTTAACATTGAGCAATAAAAGCTTGTAGACGACGCAGCAAGTGTGAGGATGAACGCCTACAAATTTAGCTATGCACCGACGTAAAAACGATGAAGGCTACAGTTTCGCAGTTAGGGAAATGGCTGGTTTCCCCGCTCCCTGCCGCTTTCGCCAATCGTTTCGTGTTTTCAAGATTGTACAAGTTTCTAGGATCTAGCTTATCATTTTCTCTTGGTTTCGATCGCAAATTGTTAAAAAACACAACAATCGATTGGCTAACTGCGATTTGGAGACGGTGACTGGTTTGAGTGGTATGAAAAATCGCGATCGAAAGAATAAGAATAGGTTAATACAGGTCAAATATCGTTCGTTCTCACAGATTGGTTGGATGGGAGGTGAATGTAGGGAGAAATCGGGAACAAAAATCACCAAAATCACAGAAAACGGCTCAAATCGAAACTTTTCTGTCCGGATTCCTCCGTGTGAAACCGTTCGCCAACCATTATCAAAAGGATTTGATCGGCATAGTCAATCGCCCCTTTTAGCTCTTCTTGTAAGATTTCCAAACCACCGTTGGCGTATTCTTCAAAAATCTGGATGCGTTGAGCTTCTACTTCTGGCTTGCCACTAGACAAAATTTCCTTATCTTTGACTTCGCCGATGGCAATTAAATCGATGACCACGTCGTGACCTCGATTGATAAAATAATCTTGGGCTATGGGACCTGGTTCCCGTTTGGAGATGCTTTGTAAGGGCGATCGCTTTCCTCGTTTGATGCCCAAAGATGCTGCAAACAAAACCACATCGGCATAGGTAGAAAACAGGCCAGTTTTGCTATCCGCAGCAGCAAGCGCTTTGACTAAGTCAGCTTTATCCTGGGCAATTCTAATTCGTGATGGGGCCATGGTCGGAAAAATTGTTCAAAAATGTCGATTTGTACGAAAATTCAAGCATATATGGGGTCACTTCAGCAGGTCGGAATTTTGCTCTATTGCCGAACTTGTGGCATTTTCCCATAGCATCAAACATTTCCATCCTGCGATCGCGCCTTGAAAATTAATTATAACCTCCATCCATGTCAAAATAGAAAGATATTGACATATATTCAAATTGCGATCGTGCCAGAATCCCATCCCACTCCTAACGAGCTGCATCTCAGTCCGCTTGCCCCTTACGAAGATCGATTGTTGCATGCATTGGCTTTTTTTCGGACCAACCGAAACCCATCCATGCAAGCCAAACATTGCCTGAGTATGTATCTGCGACAGTCCGAAAGCCGCATTATGGGAGAAATTGCATTTTACGCTCGTGCCTGTGGTATCGAACCTTTTCAACTGCTGGAGTTAATTTACCAAAATCCCGAACGAGCAGATCGAATGATTCGGGAACATTTAAACACAGATATCTCCAGCATTTTTGACGAATCGCCATCTCAACAGAGCAATTCGTAACCAATGGCATCATGAATTGCAAGACTGTTACGTTCTGCGATCGCTTTTTTCCCGATACACACCGTAAGCGGAAAACAGTCCCAACAACAAACCAAACAAATGCCCCCACCAAGCTATACCTGGTTGCGTCGGAAACACGCCCCCAATTAAATAACTATAGTTGACAACGACAAAAACCGAAAGTCCCAAAGGCAGCAAGCGTTTTTCCAACCAACCAATAGCTAACAAATAGCCAAATAAGGTATACACGACCCCACTCAACCCGTGAGCGCTGCTCGGACCTAACAACCAGCAGAAAAGACCGCCACCGATCCAACCAATTAACAAACTGGTCCAAAAATCTCGCTCGCTTTTGAGTAAAATTAACCAGCTAAAAATCGCAAACCCAATAGTATTGCTAATGAGATGGGGAAAGCCACTGTGGGAAATGGCGGAGAGAAAGATGCCCCCAAGATGCTCTATCGAACGAGGGTGAACAACTAAATTCCATCGTCCTTGGAAAAATAGTTGGTCGATAATTTCCTGCGTCCACGGAATCGCGAGGACCTGCAGCGGGAGTGAGAATTTGCGGCGCCAGTTAACGATGGTTGGTTTCATGGGAAATATCTTTATTGGTGGGTAGTTCGTTGGTAAAAATACCAGTAAGTTGTCCTAGATTCTTCTCCCTGAGCAAGGAAAAACACAGGGAAAAATTTAATTTCGGGAAAACGACGCTTGCTTTCTAGTTTAACAAAACTGACAGGTTTGTCTTGGTTGTCCTTCTCCTGCTTGGGAGCATTTTCTTGTTCTCGTTATTCAATCTTCTGTCCAGCCTCTTCCAACCAGATATATGGGAAAAAATGCAGCGATCGCCCATTCCTACTAGCTAGCAACGCTACCAAAAACCAAAATATTGCGATCGCTTTGATTTTACCTTCTGGAAGTTCGTTTAAGCAAAACCACCATGGCAAATTTGGCTGTTTCATTGTAGGATGCATATTCGGGGATTGCTATTGGTTGGTGCTGCGATCGCTTGGCACCCATAATTCCCAAGAAACAGTCAACCCAAGCTTTGCTAGGATATTTTTCATGAGAAGCCGAGAACGCGCTTTTTATCAACGAGCCGCATTTATTATTCCCATTGCAGTTTTTCTTTTCATCCTGCTGCTATCGTCAGGAACGCTCCTGCATCTGCTAACCGAATCGTGGTGGTTTGATGCAGCCGGCTTTTCTAGCGTTTTTTGGACGATAAAACTTTGGCAAATTGTTCTTTGGATCGCCACGTTTGCAATATTTGCCCTGTTTATGGGGCTTAACTATTATATTGCAGCGCGCGTCACTCGCTACTCCACCTATCGCCTCCTAGAAAGCAATAAATTTGCCATTTACGCGCAAAGCGTTCCTCAATACGTCGTTCCCGTCGTCATTTTCTTTATTTCGCTGGCAGCCGCCGGCAGCAGTCTTGGCAGTTGGGAAACCATCTTAAAATTTATCAACGCTAGCAATTTTGGCGAAAGCGATCCCATATTCAATCGGGATCTGGGCTTTTATATTTTCCAACTACCTTTCTTTGAAAACCTGTTTGGTTGGCTGCTAGGTCTCGTGGTCTGCGGTCTGCTGGTCTCCGTTCCCATTTATATCCTCAAAGGCAACATTAACCTGGAAAGAGGTTGGCAGCGTTTTCTTACCGGAGGGGCCAAAACCCATATTACGCTGCTTCTAACTGCGATCGCTGTTTTGGTGGGAATTGGCTTTTGGCTGCAACGGTACGACTTGCTGTACTCTCAAACTGGCGTGGTTGCTGGTGCTGGCTATACCGACACCCACGCGCGATTGATGGGATTGTCGGTGATGAGCATCATTGGCATTGCTTTAGCAGTGTTGTTGCTGCTTTCTTTGCGACAAATTAGCTTCAAACTTCCGGCTTACGGACTGGGGGTTTACGTTCTAGGAACCATCTTGCTAACCACAGCCTATCCTTCCTTCCAGCAAAACTTCATTGTGGAACCTAACGAACTGCAGAAAGAAAAACCATATATCGACCACAATATTTCCCTTACCCGAAAAGGTTACAATCTAGATAAAGTTCAAAGGCAGTCTTATCCCGCAGAAGGCGATCTCAATCGCCAAGATTTAGACAACAATCAAACCACCGTTCGCAATATCCGCCTTTGGGATTACCGGCCTTTGCTGACCAGCTACGGACAGCTACAAGAAATTCGTCCGTACTATAATTTCCGAGACATTGATGTCGATCGCTATACCATTAATGGCGAATATCGCCAGGTGATGCTTTCTGCAAGGGAACTATCCAACGCGCCTCGCAATAGCTGGGTTAGCGAACGTCTCAAATATACCCACGGCTATGGCTTGGTGATGAGTCCCGTGAATGTGGTAACGCCACAAGGATTGCCGGAATTTTTTATTAAAGACATTCCTCCGGTTTCCAAAATCGATCTGGAAGTAGAGCGCTCCGGCATTTATTACGGACAGGAAACCAATAATTATGTCTTTACTGGCACCAGTACCGAAGAGTTTGACTATCCCCTCGGCGAACGCAATGCCAAAACCAACTACAGTGGGGAAGGCGGCGTTTCTATGGAGTCTTTTTTGAAGCGGCTCGCCTATGCCATGGATTTGGGCAGCCTGAAAATCCTGATTTCGCCCTATTTTACCGATAACTCTCGGGTTCACTACCATCGAAATATTGAAGAACGGGTAGTTCGGGTAGCGCCCTTTCTGCGATTGGACAGCGACCCTTATATTACCCTCATTGATGGCGAATTGAAATGGGTTATCGAAGGATATACGGTAAGCGATCGCTTTCCTTATTCCGAACCCGTATCCGCCATTAACGGTGCTGGTTCTCTTTTAGGAAGGGGTGGTTCTCAAAAATTGCTTAGCGGCGGTTTTAACTACGTTCGCAACTCGGTCAAAGTCGTCGTGGATGCCTACGACGGCACCATGAATTTTTACACGATGGATGAAAACGATCCCATCCTAGCCACCTACCGCAACATCTTTCCCGATTTGTTCCAACCGCAAGATGCCATTCCCCCAGAAGTTCAAAAACACTTCCGCTATCCTTTCGACTTGTTTAATATTCAAGCTCAGATGTATCTTTCCTACCACATGAGCGACCCGGAAGTGTTTTACAATCAAGAAGATTTGTGGCGCTTGCCCAACGAAAATTTTCAGGGAAGGCAACGTCCTGTTTCTCCATATTACGTCATTATGCGGTTGCCGGAGGAAGAGAAAGAAGAATTTCTCCTGATTTTACCCTTTACGCCTACCCAAAGAGACAACATGATTGCTTGGATGGCAGCGCGTTCCGATCGAGAGGATTACGGCAAATTGCTGCTGTACGAATTTCCCAAGCAAGAGTTAATTTTTGGTCCCAGTCAAATTGAAGCTCGCATTAACCAAAATCCCGAAATTTCCGAACAATTGAGTTTGTGGGACCAACAAGGTTCGCGGGTCATTCGTGGTAATTTGTTGGTGATTCCCATCGAACAATCGTTGATCTATATCGAACCCATTTATTTGCGATCGGAACAGGGAGAATTGCCAGAGTTGAAGCGAGTAATTGCTTCTTATGACGGCAACGTCGTGATGCGTTCCGATCTAAAAACCTCTCTGGAAGCAATTTTCGGCGAACAAAAAGCAACGCCAGCAGCCAGACCCATACCTGCTGAGGAGGGTGGCCGACCGGTACCTCAGAATTTGGTCCAAAAAGCCCAACAAACCTTCGATAGGGCACAACAAGCGGCAAGAGAAGGCAATTGGGCAGAATACGGACGTCAAACGGCTGAGTTGGAGCAAATTCTGCAAAAATTGGACCAGGAATAATCGCTCGATTTGGGTTGCCACTGGCCAATTATTCATCGCTATCCATTCATAGAGGCTAGCCAAAACAATTTTGAGCTTGCTTGGATTTTGATTTTGGCAGTTTCTATGGATGGATTTTTTTACAACGGCATCGCCAAGCAGATATTTCCAAGCATGTTGTCAAATTAACTTAATTTTTACCCTGGAAATAGAAAATTCTTTTCATAATGGTACATAGTGTCAACTGGGCACAAAATTTCCAAGAGAAGGAATTGTTAGATTTGTTGCAATCTTATCGAAACGGATGACATACAGAAATTTTATATCAAACGAGAACAACGATATTTTTTCAAACTAATACAATAGCACATTCAAGGGAATACCAGCATCACCACTAGATTTGGATGGTAAAGATATTGATGCTGCAAATATGTGTGTAGAGGGCAGCGATCCGCACAATCTGGATGGCAATAGAAATCGTATATAGTATTTTTATATGAGATGTGTACAGATCGCCTTTTATATGGGGAGGAGG
>CAYZHY010000034.1:0-33964 GCA_964477525.1 uncultured Geitlerinema sp.
GGATAGCCGCAGTTGCTACAAAATTCTTGTTCTTCGGTGTTTTTTTGTTGGCAAATTCGACAAGTTTCCATAAAATGGACGGTTCATTCGTTGGAACAAGTGCAAAATAACACATATTTCAAATCAAAGACAAGGGAATAAGCTAAAAATTCATTTCGTGCTATGTAGCCGTTTTTCCTATTTTATCGGTTTTCTGAAAGAGTTATAGGAAGAGTTTTGAGGGGTTTAGTGAGTGGATACTAGGTGTTTGAACCCCCTACGGTCCCCCTTAGTAAGCTTGTGCTGAGCCTTTCGAAGCAGAAGACGGTTAGTTGAGTTGGAGAGGAAAGCGATCGCAGAATTACGATCGGTATATTCAAGAATATCAAAAAAGCAACAAAACAATTTAAATTTTCCCACACTCCCACACTCCCACACTCCCAAGCTCCCAAGCTCCCACGCTTCTACTGCCGAATCCATCCGTTAATCGTAAAACGACTGTCAGCAAACTTCTGGGAAGAACAGTGAATGGGCAATACCTCATGCATGTAGTGACTTGGGAAAAAGACAATACTGTTGTTACGCGGTTCTACTGTTTTGTAGGTTTCGGCTTTGACATAGCGGTTGTTTTGTAGCTTGCTGTCGTAAATGACCAATTCGCCACCGTCAAAGGGTTTGGGTTCTCGATAAAAGTAATAGACGTAGGTTAGCACGCGGGTAGCAGTTTCCTTGCTACCGTTGTCGTTGTGAAGCTTATAAAAATGACCGTCGTTGTGTGCTGTGAGTTGCGCTTCAATTTGCGAAACAGGAAATGGAGAAATTTCTAGTTTGGCAAAGACATCTGGCAATATCGATTGCAGCCGCCGCCGCATTAATTCGGAAAATTCGGGAAATGAATACAAAACCAAGGATTTGCGGTAATTTTCTGCCCCTGTGGAAGTGCTGGTAGGAACAAACTCATCTTCTCGCTGGATGGCATGCGATCGCAATTTCTCTAATTCTTGCTGAGAAAAGAAATTATCGATCTGCCAGTATTTTGCCGGTATCACCTCTGGCGAAGCTGGTGCGGGTGCCGGTGCAGAATTCGTTGCTACGTTGGTCGTTGCTGACTGCACGTATAAAGGGGGTTCGGTTACCAATCCCACCAAATGTTCGCTGGGAAAACACAAACAGCCGCGACCTTCGTTGACAGGAATTTGTAACAAAGTAGACTCGTTGGAACGATTGGCTAAAACCGACAGCAGACGTTTCAGCATCGGCGAATCAGAGCTAAAATAGAGAACGTGTTGGTGTCCGCCGGCTAGCATGATGGTGGCTTTGACTTCTGATATTGGTGTAGGACTCGATTTCATAATGGGAAAACGAACTCAATTCGCGATCGCGGCATAGATTTGCTACTATTCTCTCATTTTGCCGTCTCCACCGTCAGGATCGCAGCCAAGATAGAATCGTTTAAGCTAGACTGGCTTATATTTAGTCATAAATCTTAACGACGTTTTACATTAACCAAGAGCTATGAGCGTTCGTAAAGACACGATCTTCGAACAATTCATTTCCCCAATCATGGGTTGGTTCGTAGACGAAGAGGAAACCAAACAACTGCGCGATCGCATCGATTGGGAAACCACCTGCGATCGCCTGCGTAACGACAATATATCCTATCCCGACTACTACCGCCAAAACAACTTCCACGGCATTGAAGGTGGTTACCTCACCATCGACGCTGCCGTCACCTACGATCCCATCACTCGCTATGCCGTGCCTCCCAACGAAACTTGGGTTCGCCAGGAAGCCTTGAAACGAGTAGACAGTTCTCCCCGGCGTATTTTGGATTTGGGATGCGGCACTGGTTCCACGACCATCATGCTGCAACAAGCCTTCCCCCAAGCAGAAGTTATCGGCATGGATTTATCTCCCTACATGCTAGCGGTGGCAGAAGATAAGGCAAAAAACGCCCAAACCAACATCCAATGGGTGCATGGCAACGCTGAAGCCACTGGATTTGACAATAATTCCTTCGACTTGGTTACCGCCGCTTTGCTGTTTCACGAAACCCCACCCGAGGTTAGCCGCCAAATTCTGCGGGAAGCTTGGCGAATTTTGCAAGGAAACGGGGAAATGTTGGTTCTCGACGGCAACCAGGAAACCCTGCGCGAGTTGGATTGGTTGCGCAATATTTTTGAAGAACCCTACATCGAAGCGTACGCCAATGGTAATCTAGATGCTTGGATGGGAGCCGCTGGTTTCGATGCCATTCGCACTGATGAGGTCTGGTGGGTGCATCAGGTCACTCGAGGCATCAAGCCAATTCCCGGACAATCGCAACCCATTACTGTTGATATAGAATCAGAAGAAGAGAACATCGCCGAAGCGCCAGCATGAGTTTAAAAGCCGTTTTATTCGACTTTAATGGCGTCATTATCGACGACGAACCCATTCATCACCAGCTGCTGCAAGAGGTGCTGGTGGAAGAAAATTTGCGCGTCGACCTAGAAGAAATTCACCAGGTTTGCTTGGGAAAAAGCGATCGCGTGGGGTTGCGGGAACTGCTGGAAAGAAAAGGTCGCGTTGTCAGCGACGAATATATTTTAAAGCTCATGGCGCGCAAAAGCCAAGCCTACCAGGAAAAAATCGCCGCTACCCCCAAACTTCCTATTTATCCCGATGCCGAACAGTTGATTTTCCAGCTGCGGGTAGCAAAAATGCCACTAGCGGTGGTCAGCGGTGCGGTGCGGGTGGAAATCGAAACTGTATTGACCCAAGCCAACCTGCGAAATGCATTTTCCCTTTGGGTCGGCGGCGACGACATTACCGTTAGCAAACCCGACCCCGACGGCTATTTGCTGGCTGTGGAACGGTTCAACCAGCTAGACCCCAACTTGCAGCTAAAACCAGAAGAGTGTTTGGTCATTGAAGATACCAGGGCAGGGATTCAGGCAGCGAAAGCCGCTGGCATGCAGGTAGTGGGGGTAGCACATACCTATCCGTTTCACATGCTGCACCGTTTGGCGGATTGGACGGTGGATTATCTGGGAGAATTGGAATTGGATCGCATTCAACAAGCCTTTGGCGATGAGGTTTCGCCGGCTTTTCAGTCTTTTTCCTGAAAAATACACCATAACATTTGGTAAATAGCGGGCAAATCTGCTAATATAATAGATGGCTTGTTGGGGAATTAGCTCAACTGGTAGAGCGCTGCGATCGCACCGCAGAGGCTAGGGGTTCGAGTCCCCTATTCTCCATTTTGGTTATGGATTGGTAATATAATTTCGGAATTTTGTCCCCGATCGGCTTTTTTTATATTACTTGTAAAAGTATTTTGAAGGGAAGAAATCGCTGCTGTCAGTTATCTAAATTTGTGGCGATCGCCTGCCTACGATCCGATCTGTTTTCCTAGAGCTTGCAACCTAATATATGGTAGGAATGGCAGGCTCGTATTAAAAATCACATATAAGCTGTTAAGACGACATTTAATTTGTTAATCGACAATTCAAATAGATTGAGCGATCGCTCGGGGCGTGCTTCCATTACCATAGAATCTTGAAAACGAAAGCAAATTGAAATAAATTTTAAAAGCTATGATCTCTATCTGGATCCGTCGAACTGTTATCGTCCTCCTAGCGTGCAGTGTCTTGTTCGGTGGACTGGGCAACGCACCATCTGCTCGTGCAGAAGATTATACCAAGAGAAGTTTGGTATCAGCCGACTTCTCCAACCAGAATTTAACCGACTCTAGCTTTACCAAAGCCAACCTGCAAAAAGCCAACCTACAAAAAGCAGACCTGCGAGGCGTCAGCCTATTTGCCGCCAATATGGAAAAAGCCAATCTCGCCGGTGCCGATTTACGGACTGCTACGCTCGATTTGGCACGTTTGGCGGGAGCCAATTTGGATAATGCTCTTTTAGAAGGTGCTTTTGCCTACAATACCAACTTTAACCAGGCAAGTATTGTGGGAGCAGATTTCACCGACGTTCTCATGCGGGAAACCACCCGCAAGCAACTATGCGAGGTAGCCAGCGGCGAAAATCCCGTCACTGGGCGCCTTACCCGCGAAACTCTATTTTGCGATTACTAGAGAAATTCCACCGCCTGCGGTGCCGGCAGGTGTGTAGGTTTTGTTAATCTGTAATATGGTACTTAACCCAAATTTCGTAGGTCAAACCTTAAATTATTGTTATGGCAGATTTTTGGCCAACTTCTATTAGTTTCGTGGCTTTTCTACTGCTGTCTATCGGTGTAGGGATCTACTCTGGTAGCAGCAAGCAACAAAGTCAACAAGAAGATACAACAGAAGATTACATCTTAGCATCCAGAGATGTGAATCCCTGGACGATCGCGCTGAATACCGTAGCAACGGGAAACAGCGGTTTCATGTTCATTGGCTTGATTGGCTATGCCTATCAGGTGGGAATTTCCAGTATATGGATCATGGTGGGATGGATTACTGGAGACTATCTCGCCTGGATGTGGGTTCACAGACGATTGCGCAAGTTTTCCGAAGAAAAAGACGTGGAAACGATTCCTTCGTTTCTGGCTCATACCCCCAAAGGCGATCTCCGTTGGATTACAGCCGTTTCTGCGCTCATTGTACTAATTTTTCTCGGTTCGTATGCTGCTGCTCAGTTACAAGCCGGTAGCAAGGCCCTGAGTGTCGTCTTTGGTTGGGATTATAATGTTGGCTCCATTTTGGGAGCTGCTATTGTCGTTCTCTATGCCTTTGTCGGCGGGGCTCAAGCTTCTATTCGTGCCGGTGCCATCCAAGGTGGTGTCATGGTCTTTTCCATGATTGTGCTGTTGGTGGCTTCGATTGCAGCTTCTGGAGGAATTGGCCCCCTTGGGTCGCAGCTAGCAGATATCGATCCCACTCTAATGCAGGTGACACCACCCGATCTGCAATTTGGCTTTGTGCCTTTTCTGATTGGTTGGTTAATGGCTGGTTTTGGTGTGGTGGGGCAACCCCACATCATGATTCGTACCATGGCCATTGACTCGGAAGATAGTATCGAGCAAGCTCGCAATATTTACGTGGCAGTGTACGCACTATTTGCTATAGCAGCCGTTGGTGTGGGTCTAACCACCCGCGTGTTAATGCCGGAGCTTATGGCAGGCGGCGATACGGAACTGGCACTGCCGCAACTGGCTATGCAACTGCTACCCGGTATTTTGGTCGGTTTAATCCTAGCGGGATTGTTCTCAGCTACCATTTCCACGGCGGATGCCCAACTGCTGAGCTGTTCTGCTGCTTTGACCCAGGATTTGTTCCCCAAAGCTGCCGGTTCCTATACGTTCGTGCGGCTCGGAACTTTGTTGGTTACCTTAGTGATTTTGGGCATTGCCTTGGTAGGGAGCGATAATGTGTTTACGTTGGTGACTTTCTCTTGGTCGGCTTTGGCGGCTAGTATTGGTCCTTTGATGATCGTACGGGTTTTACAATTACCAATTAATACCTTCATTGGCCTTGCTATGATGGGAATTGGCTCTGGTACTGCTCTGTTCTGGCGTATCGGTCTCAACTTATCCGATGCCGTGTACGAGGCATTGCCTGGTATGTTGGCTGGGGGATTGGTTTACGCGATCGCGTGGTTGTGGCAGAAAAATCGCAACCAAACAAAAACCTAATCTTTCACTGGAAGTCTGGAACTAGTTTGATATAGCAATCCTGCTTAGTTGTCGAATCAAGTTAGCCAACGAAATTTGCTGGCAAACCAACTCCTATTTCACTCGCCTACTGACCTATTCTTGGTTCGCAACTAAATTTAGGATTGCTATATCCGATCCAGCCCGCTCTAGCGCCCACCACGAATCCCGCACTATATTTTTTTTTAAAGAACAAATATCGTTTTATTGGTTGGTCGTTCCAGTCAAAATATGAGAAATTATTAACAAGGGACAATGGTAAAATAAATTGCTTTTTTTAACAGCCAAGATTCGTTACATTAAGTTTGAATGAATATCGAAATTTTTATTGTTTTAATATTTGATATATGCCAGCTCAACGTTCTGATTCTCTCTTAAATTCCTAGGCATTTTGCTAGTTAAAATGGGGTCAATAGCTGCGGTCATAACTTTTCCTGTCATCCACGCCAATTACATGCTTTGTATATTATGGGAAGAGGGGCAACCCATCCCAAAAAATTTACTTTTGCTTAAAAAATAGCAAGCAAGCCGAGTGACAGTGAAAATAAAACGATCGCAATCTATGCTATTCTCCAGGATGCTTTTAGCATTTTTAGCAATTGTAAGCGAAGCAGATCGTCAAGCCACCAGCTCAATATGAAAAATTGATACAGTTTGGAAGCTGGGCAAATCTTCTAAACTGACAATCGTGATTGTTGTATTTTGTAAATTTGGATTAAAAAATGGAAGATCGTCATTCCAACCCCACAGACCGACAAGTCAAAATTCAAATCGAGAATCTCATCAAAATTTATGGAAAACGTCCCCGTCAAGCCCTGAAAATGTTCCGCGAAGGGGCTAGTAGAGATGAAATTCTCGAAACCACCGGCAACGTACTTGGAGTCGCCGATGTTTCCATGAACGTTTACCAAGGAGAACTGTTCGTGGTCATGGGATTGTCGGGGTCGGGAAAATCAACCCTGGTACGTTGCATCAACCGCTTGATTCCCTCCACCAGCGGTCACATTTTTGTAGACGGCGAAAATATTCCCGAACTCAGCGAAGAAAAATTGCGGGAACTGCGACGCACCAAAATGGCCATGGTCTTTCAAGGGTTTGCCCTGTTTCCCCACCGTAGTGTGGTGGAAAATGTGGAATACGGACTGAAAGTACGCAAAATCGACAAAGAAGAACGCCGACAAAAAGCCTTAGACACTTTAGAAGTTGTGGGATTGGCGCAGTGGGGCGATCGCTTTCCTTCTGCCCTGAGCGGCGGTATGCAACAACGGGTAGGTTTGGCACGAGCCTTGGCTACCGATGCTGACATTCTACTGATGGACGAAGCCTTTGGAGCCTTAGACCCGCTAATTCGTCGGGGCATGCAAGACGAACTGGTTCGCTTGCAAAACGAGCTACACAAAACCATTGTCTTTATCAGCCACGATATTCAAGAGGCGCTCAAAATTGGCGATCGCGTGGCCGTCATGAAAGATGGATACTTGGTACAAGTGGGAACGCCTGAAGAGCTCATTTCCCAACCAGCCGACGACTACATTCGCGACTTCACCGCCGATGTCAACCGCGCCCAAGTCTTAAAAACTGGCACTATTGCCCGCACCACTGTTCCCGTCATTTTAGGACGCGATTCCGTACAAACAGCTCGCGAACAGCTAGAACGAAATCACATGGAGTATTTGTACGTAGTCAATCGCCAAGGGGAACCGGTGGGATTTGTCACCCCCAGCACCATCGAAGAAGCGATCGAAGTTGGCTACGACGATGTCACCCAAATCATGCGCAGGGATTTCCCCACCGTTCAAGCTGCCAATACGTTAGAAGAAGGGTTTCATTTATATGAGAAAGGAATGCCCCTTGCCGTTGTGGACGCTGAAGGGAAATTTAAAGGTGCCATCGAACAATCCGACGTACTCTCCAGCATTGGCCGATTGGGTAAAAGTGCGAACAAAGACACCAGCCAAGCCAATGGTGCCAAGCCCAACACCACTGGAGAAGAAATCGTCATATAGAGGAGCATGGGAGCGCCCGATCGTGGGCGTTTGGGAGGATAAAACTAGCTATATTTATGAATTTTCCCCATTTTCTCCATATTCCCGCTTTTCCCCTCCCCAATTCATTTGTCCAATCAAAAAAGGAGCGTTCCACGTGATAAATCTCATACCGTTGTCATTTGGGTTTGCTGCCAATCGGCTCAATCCCTTTCAAAACCAACTTATTCCTCTAGGAGACTGGGTCGAAGGCATTGTTGATTTTTTAGTTCAAAACTTTCGGTGGATCTTCCAGGGAATCCGCATTCCTGTGAACTGGGTTTTGGATGTTATCGAAAACCTGTTACAAGGCATTCCCCCAGTTATTTTTTTGATTTTATTGGGATTGCTTGCCTGGCAACTAGCCGGTCGTGGCATTGCTATTTTTAGCATTATTGCTATGGCAGCCATTGGTGCCATTGGAGCTTGGCAAGAATCTATTACCACCCTGTCTTTGGTGCTAACGGCGGTCACTTTTTGTGCCATCGTTGGGGTTCCTTTGGGCATTTTTGCTGCCAAAAGCGATCGCTTCGAGCAAATTATTCGTCCAGTTCTCGATGCCATGCAGACGCTTCCCGCTTTCGTTTACCTCGTTCCTGTGGTTATGTTATTCGGTACTGGGAAAGTCCCTGGCGTCATCGTTACCTTTATTTTTGCCGTTCCTCCCTTAATCCGACTAACCAACATCGGCATTCGTCAAGTTCCCGGCGATGTGGTGGAAGCAGCGGAAGCCTTTGGGTCTACCCCCACACAAACCTTGGGGGAAGTACAAATTCCCCTAGCCATGCCTACTATGTTGGCTGGTCTCAACCAATCCTTGATGTTGGCACTCTCCATGGTGGTCATTGCCTCACTCATTGCCGTGGAAGGATTGGGTCAAATGGTCAACCGTGGCATTGGTCGTTTGGATGTGGGATTGGCAGCCGAAGGCGGTATTGGAATTGTCTTGCTGGCTATTATCATTGACCGCATTACTCAAGCTGTAGGCAAAGCCGATCGCACGATTTCCTGGAAAGAACGCGGACCTATTGGCTTCATTTTGTCTCTTACCGGGTCTGGTCAGCAAAAACCGTCTGCCAGTTAAACTTATGCTGAAATTTGGTAAGTTTAATCTATACTTAAATAAAATAGGATTTGCGTTTCCTAAACCTAGGAACGTCGGTTCTACGAGCTGCTAGCTGGCACATCCTAGCAGCTAGAACGGGTTGGTGGAATTCATCCACCGGCCTTTCCCGTTCCCAAAAGCGGTAACCAACGATATAGATCGACCATGAAACGACAATCTAAAAAAATCGCTCTCACAGTGGCTTTCACAGCTTTACTAGCAGGTACAGTTGCTTGCCAACAACAGCTACAGCAATCGCAAACGACTGATGGTGGCAATTTGCCTGGCGAAGGTGTAACCGTCATCTCCGGCATCAGCGTACTGGAAGAGTTATTCCAAACTGAAGTTCTCAATATTGGATTGAGAAAATTGGGATACGAAGCAAATTCTCCCCAAGAACTGGAATATGCTCCCATGCATGCAGCCATAGGCAATGGTGACTTGGATTACACGGCCGTTCACTGGAAACAACTACACAAATCTTTTTATCAAGAAAGCGGTGGTGACGAAAAACTAGAACGCATTGGAGAACTTGCTCCCAATGCCTTGCAAGGATATCAAATTGATAAAGCAACAGCGGACGAATACAATATTAATAACATAGCCCAGTTGCAAAAACCAGAAAACGCCAGGCTATTTGATGCCGATGGCGACGGTCAGGCTGACTTGACCGGTTGCAATCCCGGTTGGGGATGCGAACGGGTCATCGAACACCATCTAGATGCGTATGGATTGCGCAATACAGTCGAACACAATCAGGGTCAATACTTTGCCCTCATGGGCGATACCATTACCCGGTACGAACAACGCGAGTCTATCTTATTTTATACCTGGACCCCATTGTGGGTAAGTGCAGTTCTTCAGCCTGGAGAAGATACCATTTGGCTGGAAGTTCCCCGCACCGATTTACCAGAAGAACAACAAGCGACTGCGGAAGCCACGACAGTCAGCGTCAATGGTAAGCCGAAAAACTTGGGATTTGCCGTTGACCAAATTGGTATCTTAGCGAACCAAAAGTTTGCTGACAATAATCCAGCAGCGGTGAAGTTCTTTGAACAGGTAAAAATTCCCATTGATGACATTAACGCTCAAAACAAGTTGATGCGTGAAGGGGAGGATAGCGAAGAAGATATCCGCCGTCATGCTCAAGAGTGGGTTAACGAAAACCAAGAGCAGTTCGACAAGTGGATAAAACAGGCAAAAGAAGCTGCTGCTGAATAATTGGCTAACCTTTGCTGGAACGATTGGGACCACCTATAGCGTTTTCCAACTCAACAACTACACTTGTTTTCGTTTTCCCAGCCGATAATGGGCATCGGTTAATAGAGAAAGGATCCCCCTAATACCATTTCTGAAAAACAATGATTTTTTGGGATTTCCCGATTTCCCTGGTAGGGGCGCTTCGCGAAGCGCCCCTACAAAAATGCCTTTATTATTTCTTGCATACTATTCAGGAAATGGTATAACTCCCCCCTTTGACAAACGCAGGGCAAGCCTAAAAAAGGAGGGAACAAAATACCGAACCTCTTCTGTAGGATGTTCCCGTAAGTGTACCTTGATAGACTGTAAAAAACTATAGAAAAGCGCTCTAGTTAGAATAGGGGAACAGAAGGCGCAACCATCCGGTTTCAGTTCCCCATTTTTTTGCGTATTTTTTCCAGCAATTTCAAATCAAATACAAACGGTTAAACCATTTAGGGACGACCTATCTCGCCTGAAATAAGAAAATAGCGTTCGTCCTAATGTCTAGAATCGTTTGCAAATTGAGTGAAAACGCTATAGATAACAATTTTTGCTAAAAAATACAGGAGTGGGGAAAGGGTTCAAAATGGCCTATTAAAATAAAAATAAGCTCTCTATGTGGTCTCCTATGAGCGAAAACCAGCACTCCCAACATCCTTTAGCACCTACCAATAAATCCCACAAGAACGATCGCTTCCATACGCGGATTCTCAGGGATATTTGGCACAATACAAGCGATCGCTTGCAAAAAATTCTACCCGTGGAATCGGTTTCCCGTTTGGTCACCGACTGGTTTGATATTAGCGAAGAGCGGATTGCGGAAATTTTAGAACAAGTACGCACCCAACTACCAACCACAGAAGCGTTGTTGGTGGGCAAACCCCAAGCGGGAAAAAGTTCCATTGTACGCGGCATGACTGGCGTATCCGCCGATATTATCGGTCAGGGATTTCGACCCTACACCCAAAATACCCAACGCTATAACTATCCTTCCGACGACCTGCCCTTACTAGTTTTTACCGATACGGTGGGATTGGGTGATGTAAACCGGGATGCCAACGCGATCGCGGCGGAACTTGTTGGAGATCTACAAGGAAAAACCACCTGCGCCCGCGTATTAATCCTTACGGTTAAAATTAACGACTTTGCTACCGATACCCTGCAGCAAGTTGCCCGGCAAATTCGCAAGCAATACCCAGAAATTCCCTGTTTGCTGGCGATAACCAACTTGCACGAACTATATCCCAGCGATGTTCCTAATCATCCTCCTTATCCACCCAACTACGAAGAGGTCAATCGGGCGATTCAGGCACTACAAGAATCCTTTTCCGGTTTGTACGATCGCAGCGTTGCCGTTGACTTCACCTTAGAAGAAGATGGCTACACTCCCGTTTTCTACGGTTTGGAAGGGTTGCGAGATACTTTAGCCGAGTTGCTACCAGAAGCCGAAGCCCGTGCCATGCACCAGCTTTTGGACAAAGAAGCCACCCAAGAACTGGGCATGCTGTACCGAGATGTTGCCCGACGATACATGCTTCCCTTTTCCATTGCTGCTGCCACCGTTGCTGCCGTTCCCTTGCCATTTGCCACCATGCCCGTTCTCACAGCCTTGCAGGTCTCTCTGGTAGGCTTGCTGGGTAAATTATACGGACAAACCATCACCCGATCGCAGGCCGGTGGGGTGGTTAGTGCCATTGCTGGTGGTTTCTTAGCCCAAGCCGTGGGCCGGGAACTGATCAAATTTGTCCCAGGATTTGGCAGCGCGATCGCGGCTTCCTGGGCAGCTGCCTATACCTGGGCTTTGGGGGAAGGTGCCTGCGTGTATTTTGGCGATTTGATGGGTGGCAAAAAACCCGATCCTGCCAAAATTCAATCAGCCATGCGATCGGCATTTGACGAAGCCAAAGAGCGATTTAAGTGATTCAACAATCTATTTATTTGGTTTGGAACACATTTTGCACCATTTTGCCCTGACTGCGAGTAGCGGCTTTCTCCAATTCTTCTACTTCGCCGCTATCCAACTGCCAACCCAAAGCGCCTAAATTTTCCTGAGCTTGCTTCATATTTTTCGCTCCAGGAATGGGAACGGTCCCTTTGGCCATGCACCAGTTAATGGCGACCTGGGACATGGTGCGGTTTCGCGATCGCGCGATCGCTTCCAACGTATCCAACAAAGGGCGAATCTTGGGCAACAACTGCTTAAACAAACGCCGTCGCAATCCACTAGGGAGATTTCCCCTGACCGAATATTTTCCCGTCAGCAATCCCAAAGTCAAAGGACTGTACGCAATGACTTGAATTCCAAATTCCTGGCAAGTTTCCCGAATTCTGAGCTTATCGATTTCCGCTGCTGTCAGTAGAGAATATTGTACTTGTAAAGTAGCAATGGGAATTGAGCGATCGGCCAATCGACGGTATACTTTCCTTAAACGTCGCGGTCCGTAATTGGACAATCCTACACCTTTTACCAAACCGCGATCGTAAGCATCCCCCAAACCATCTAACAGTGCCCACTCCTGCCAAGGTGCGTAATTGGCCGTTGACCAATGCATTTGTACCAAATCGACATTTCGGCCCAAACGTCTAGACGATGCCTCCAAAGCAGCCACCATGGACTTCCGGGTTAACCGCCACGGATAGGCAGCCAACTTCGTCGCAATACACAAATTGTCTAAATTGGGGCTGCGACACTCCCGGGCAAACTTGCCCAACAGAAGTTCGCTGCGACCGTTGAGCTTACCAGTTCCGTAGGAATCTCCCGTGTCAAATAGAGTAACGCCATTACCCACACATAGATTAAACACTCCTTGCAATTGTTCGTCCATGTCCCGATTGTATCCCCATAGCAAGCGGTTCCCCCATGCCCAAGTACCGCATCCCATGGTGGGCAAAAACAGCTCTCCATCCGTTGGCATGATTATCTCCAACTCGTTTCGTTCAATATCTTGAGATTTTATCGTATCCGTTGACGCTTGGCTCTATGAATAAATTTGACTGGATCGAACGTCTTTCCCTCCTCAAACATTTGGAAGGCGGTTATTTTGCAGAAATTTATCGTTCCCCAACATCAATTTGCACGAACCGCGAAGGCAAAGAACGTGCTGTACTTACTTCGATTTATTATATGTTGACCGACGATCGCCCTATCGATCGCTTTCACAAGAATCAATCCGATATCATCCATTATTTTCACGCCGGTTCTGCTATTACTTACTTGATTGTCTCTCCCCAGGGAGATTTGCAAATTGCCAAGCTGGGATTCAATCTCGATCGTGGCGAAGTTCCCCAATTGTTGGTTCCTGGAGGGTGTTGGAAAGCGGCTGTGTTAGAAACTGGTGAGTTTGGTTTGTTGGGAGAAGCCGTTGCCCCTGGCTTTGACTATCGCGATATGGAAATTGGCCAAGCCGAAAAATTTAATTTCTGGTTTCCAGATTTGTGGGCACAGCTAGATGCTTGTTTGCGAGATACGCGCATTTCGGTTCGCGATCTCATGGCACCGTGAGACGTTAATATGGGGGCATGGGGGCATGGTCGAAAATAATCGATCGTACTTTTCTATCTCCCACGCTCGGTATACTCGGTACACTCCCAAGTATCAATCTAGGTTAGCACTATGGTACAGTTCAAAACTTGGCAATGGATAATTCTCGCTACGCCGATAGTGGCAATCGCGGCTTTCTTGCTGTTGGCGGCGGGATGGCAAATTTATCAGTGGCAAATTAATTGGATTTGGGCCATTATTATCGTGGTCTTTGTGGGATGGCGGTGGTTGCTGGTGAAATGGACCAAACCGGTGGTTCAAGAAGTAGAAGTGGAAGGGGTTACCAACGATTTGGTTGACAACCAGGTACTGACCCCACCCGAAGGCAAAAGCGAAGCGGAAGAACAAGAAACCTTACAAAAAGCAGCAGCCGTGTTGCAACAAACGATCGAAGCTAGCCGTAACGACCCGCCAATTTGGGAAGATTGGAATATTTTTTGGGAACGTTGTAAGAATTTAGCTGTTGCGATCGCGCAAATCTACCATCCCCAAACCAAATATCCCTTATTAAATATTTACGTTACCCAAGCCTACGGATTGATTCGGGGCACTGTAGACGATTTGGACCGGTGGATGCAGCAATTAACCCCGGTTCTCAACCAAGTTACCGTTGCCAACGCCTATCGCGCTTACAAAACCTACCGCCAACTAGAACCTTCCGCCAGAAAAGCCTTGCAGGTATGGAACTGGGCACAATGGATTCTCAATCCTGCCGCTGCGATCGCCAATTATGCCAGCAAACCCAGCAACAATCGGGCGAGTCAAGAATTATTGGGCAATTTCAATCAAATTTTGCGCGAAGCGGCCTTGCGTACCTTATGCCAACAAGCGATTTCTCTCTACGGCGGTCAAAATGTGCGGAACCAAGTATCCTTTGCCCCCAGTTCCGAATCCAAACAACTGAGCTATTCTTCCCAAGACAAAACCCAAACCTTACAAGAAATTATCGAACAAGCCGAACCCAGCGAACAAATCGAACAAAAACCCGTTAGTATCTTACTGGTGGGGCGTACGGGGGCTGGCAAAAGTAGTACCATCAATACTCTATTTCAAGCGGAAAAAGCGGCTGTAGACGTATTGCCCAGTACCGACCAAGTGCAAAGTTACCAGTGGCAAGCCCCTACCGGCGAAACCCTGACATTATGGGATACTCCCGGATACGAACAAGCCAAACGTGAAGATTTGCGCCAAGTCACCTTGGAATGTGCCAGCCAAGCCGATGTTTTGTTGTTGGTGACCCCAGCATTAGACCCAGCTTTGCAAATGGATGTGGATTTCTTGCAAGAAGTACAAGGGGAATTGGAAAATTTGCCTACCATTGTCATTGTTACCCAAGTAGACCGCTTGCGACCGTTGCGCCAATGGCAGCCCCCCTACAATTGGGAAAACGGCGATCGCCCCAAAGAAAAGTCCATTCGCGAAGCCACGGCTTACCGGCAAGAAGTTCTCGGCGATCGCGCCCAGGCCATTTTGCCTCTGGTAGCCTCCGACAAAAACAGCGAACGCAGTGCTTGGAATGTCGATCGACTATCAACTGCCTTGATGGCAGCCATCGACCCTGCCAAACAATCGCGCCTGGCCCGATTTTTACGGGACCGGCGATCGCGTATCGAAGCCACTGCCAAAGTTATCGACCGCTATACATTTCAAATGTCTACCACCCAAGGGCTAACCACCATGCTGAAAAGCCCGATTTTGAATTTTCTTTCCACCGTTGCCACCGGATCGCCAGCTTTGGCGCGGTTGCTAGCGGCACAAATTCCCGTAGAACAACTTCCCATCGCCATCGGCAAATTGCAAATGGCCTACGAACTGTTTTCCCTGGTGGGTCCCGAAGATACGGGACCGTTTGATTTTGACTTGCTATCCTTATGGCCGTTGCTGCTGGAAAACCAACAAGACCCCGATCGCAATGCCTGGGCGTTCGGTCATGCTGTGGTGGAATATTGGGTGCAAGGATTAACCGCAACGCAACTACAGGAACGATTTTACGGATATCTGCAATCGGAGGAAGATCGATAATCGCTATTCGGAGGGCAGAATTTGCTCTTTGAACTGTTGAAAGCTTCCCGGTGCCACCTGCGACCAAATCCAAATGCCAACGCTGCTGCTAACCACCACAGCCACAGCCAAACTAACCAGCGCCACAGCCGGGGAAATGGAAGAACGACGGCGCGATGCCCTCGGAGATGGTATCTCAAACAGCGATTGGGAAGCTGCTGACATTTCTTCTTGCGAGCGATCGCCAGTAGCCGGGGAAAATAGTTCCACTTTGCCAGGGGAAACAAAGCAGTGACAAAGTACGACCGAAATATTGTCATCCCCATTATATTCGTTTGCCGTATCGATTAATTGTTGAACCGCCGCTTCTAAAGAGATTTCCCCCGACAAAACCTGAGGAGAAAAATTCGACCATTGCCTTTCCAACCAACCACCATCGCTCAAACCATCGGAACACAAAAGCAAAATGCCATCTTCATCTAAAATCAATCGTTGAATTGTGGGATGCAAAGAAGTACCGGCTTTTGTACCTAACGCTTGCGTGAGGGCACCTGCATCTTGGCGCTGGCTAGCTTCGCTGGGAAAACTGCGCCCTTGGCGTACTTCCCGGTTAGCGATCGTATCGTCTAAAGTGAGCCGATGGCAGGATTCTTGGGTAATCCAATAAGCGCGGCTGTCTCCTACGTGTACCAAATAAACTTCGCGATCGCTATGACAAGAAATGCCTTGCTCGGAGGTGCGCATGTAAGCAGAAGGAGCAAGGGAAAATGCTAGGGCCAACGTAGTTCCCATGCGTCGGCGGTCCGTACGTCCTTGTTTGTCGTTTTCCGCTGCAATTAAATTATTGACCACGCGCAAAATGGCTGTCAGTTGTTCGCTAACTTGTTGCGGCGTTATTCCTTCTTCTTCATTGGCAACTTGTCGGAGAAAAGCTGGAATTTCCAAGCGCAACGCTTGCTTGGCAAGACAACTGGCAACCTCGCCTCCTTCGTGACCGCCAACTCCATCGCAGACCAATCCAAAAGCTAGTTGGTAATCGCTGTTGTACTGAGATTCCAGATGTTGGAGATCGGCTGCTGTCGGATAGCAGGAATCTTCGTTTTGGTTGCAGTTTTTGCCCACATCCGTTGCCCCGAACCAATGTTGTTGTAGGGGGTTTTCCCTGGCTTGTTTTTGTAATAATTGGTTGAGTTGAGTAGCGATCGCATCTAGATCGGTATCCTGGCGACGCATAGACAAACCAATTTGCCGCAGTGGTTCGCGTACTGCCTCGTGGCTATTTTCCACCAATTGCAGCCAAGGATAGCTCAGATCGGAAAGGGAAAGAGGTTGATTTCCTCGGCTTTCCGTTGCCGATTTGAATAATTCCAACAACCAAACTCGCCATTGGAAAACCCGAATATTTTCTGGTTTCAACAAACTAGAAGCAAGGCGAAACTCAGCCAGGGGCATCCACAAATTGAGAATTTGCCAAAGCCAATAGATTTGACGTAAAGCAGAAGCCCCAGACCAAACATCAGCAATGCTGGGATATAACTTGCCATTAGCATCGATGGGAACGTTTTCTAATAGCAAAATTTCCGCCGATGCTGGCGATTTAGCCCAGCGACAAAATCCAAAAGGTTGCGGCAGATGCAAGCGATAGGGATATAAATATAAATACGGCAGAACGGTTTGCTGGTAACTTTCCTCAGAAAGTTGGTTTTCCGTTTGTGGCGGCGTTTGCGGTTCTGTATCCAGCCAAACTTGCGGGGCAACGACCCGATATCGATTGGCGACCAAATGACCGATAGGGATTTGTGTGGCTAGGGTTCCCACCGCCCAAAGATAGCGTGTGGGCGCGGATTGTACAGGATTTGTAACCATGTTTCAAAAACCAGTAAAGTACCCCTATTTCTTGAGCAATTGTAACCAGACTTTGGTAGCAAAATTGATGAAAAACCATCCCAAACCAGCACCGTTTAGCAAAATATGAATTAAACTAATGGGTAACAGAGCAAATGTAGGAGATGGGATGATGGAGGAAGTATAGAGAGATAAACCTATTTTTGTTTCCCCCATGCCCGGTAAGTTCCCACGCCCGACACTCTGAGGCCTGCTGGCAAAGACTTTTGGAGAAACTTCTATGCCCGCATCTTTAGCATCTTTCGTGACAGACACCAACGTTTGGTTGTTGGTGGGGTTGGTTCTTTGCGGTTTGGAATTGTTGGTACCGACAGCATTTGTTGTGTTCATGATGGGTGTGAGTGCCCTGTTGGTGGGCCTGGTTTCCTTGTTGGTGCCACAAGTATCCGTGCAAGTCGCGTTATGGATGGTTTTTTCCCTACTATTTGTTTATGCTACCCAACGATTGCTCCCCAAGAAAACGGCAAAAAGCCTAGAAAGTGCTACTGAAGCCGAAACGCTATCAGAAATTCCTCCTGGAAAAGCTGGCAGGGCGCTTTATGAAGGCAATTCTTGGCGGGCCGTATGCAGCGACGAAACCATTTCCATTGCTGCTGGTGAAAAAGTGTATGTGGTTCGCCGCGAGGGCAATACGATTGTGGTTTTGCCGTTCAGTCTGTTACGTGACGAGTAGGTAGAATACAAACCAATTTTTTCGCTGTTTTAGGAGTAAATTTATGAATTCTTTTTTATGGGTTTTGGCAATTTTTATCGCTTTTGGTTTATCCGGATTGCGACGGGTTAACCAAGAAACGGAAGCGATTGTGGAAATGTTGGGGCGTTACAACGGTAAAAAATTGCAGCCGGGATTGCGTTACGTGATTCCCGTGTTGGAACAGAAGGTATTCCACGAAACCAAACGGGAAAAAGTGATTGATATTCCGCCCCAAAAATGCTTCACCAAAGATAATGTTGCCGTCACGGTTGATGCGGTGGTCTATTGGCGCATCGTCGATATGGAAAAAGCCTACTACCGGGTAGAAAATTTAAAGGATGCGATGGTCAATTTGGTGTTAACGCAAGTACGCTCGGAAATGGGTAAGTTGGAGCTAGACCAAACGTTTAGCGCCCGGGCGGAGGTTAACGAAATTTTGCTGCAAGAGTTGGATGTGGCAACCGATCCTTGGGGGGTAAAAATTACGCGGGTAGAACTACGGGATTTACTGCCTTCTTCTGCCGTACAGGAATCCATGGAAATGCAAATGTCGGCGGAACGGAAAAAACGCGCTACGATTTTAACCTCGGAAGGGGAACGAGAGTCGGCGGTCAATCATGCCCGAGGAAAAGCCGACGCTCAAGTTTTGGAAGCGCAAGCCAAACAGAAAGCGAAGATTTTAGATGCAGAGGCTGAAAAGAAAGCCATTGCTTTAAAGGCAGAAGGGGAAAAACAACGGGAAATCCTTAAAGCGCAAGCAACGTCAGAAGCCATGAAGACCATCAACCAAACCATGAGTTCGTCTACCCATGCCCAGGAATCTTTGCAGTATTTGCTCACCCAAGGCTACTTGCAAATGGGATCGCAAATTGGCAGCAGCGAAAGCAGCAAGGTCATGTTTTTCGATCCCAACAGCATTATGTCTACATTTGAGGGCATGCGATCGCTGGTGAGCGACAAAAACCAATCCATTAGTGAAAACCACAAAGCCAATAGCGATCGCAGCTAACCCTATTTATTCCGTTTGCTGGGAAGAAGGGGTTTGTTGCTGTTGTTCTTGCTGGCAGCGCTCGCACAGCCCAAAAAATTCCAAGGTATGGTAAAAAATATTAAATTTGTGGGACGCTTGCAGTTGGCTTTCTAGTTCGTGTACGGGACATTCATCGAGGGGGATAGATGCCCCACACTGCAAGCAGGTTAAATGATGTTTGTCACGGTGTACGGGGCTGTAGAGAGATTCGCCATTAGCAAGGGGTCGCACTTGTACTTCCCCTTGCAGTTTTAATGCTTCTAGAGAGCGATATACCGTAGCCAAACCCATGCCTTGGTTGCAATTGCGCAGTTCCGTATAAATATCTTGAGCGGAAAGCGCTCGCCGTTGGTCTTTGAGCAGAGATAAAATCCGTTCTTGATTGCGGGTACGTTTGGAGGTCATGGACACTTGTCAGCGTTTTTTGGCCAACCAACAGCAGCATTTCTAGACACTAGCGAAGCAATTCTATCGTCTGGCGAATCGCTTCCGCACCAAAAATGAAAATTGCACTAGCTAGAGTCAATCCTAGCAAGCAAACCACCAAACCACCTAGGGCGATCGCTCCATCGTCATCCAGCAATCCAAATCCAGTAATAAAAATGCCAATAGATGGCAGCGTATTGGTTCCCGGAATGGGAATCATCATGGAAAGCGACATCAACGCGATCGCAATTCCAATAATTGTTCTTCCTGGGATACTCGTACAAATATAGCTCATTCTCGGACGCGACAGCAGCTCAATACGCTGCAACCAGGGAATCCCAGTTTTACAAATTCGTTGGACTTGTTGTAGCTGCACCGATTTTTGCTTCCATTTGGCGGGCAGCCAAGGGGACTGAGCTCCCCCAATTAGCTGGGCTGCCAACAAAAACATTATTACGCCAAAGGGAATGGCATATCCTGGCGCTGGTACTGGCAAAGCAGAGGGGAGAGATAGCAGGACAAATAAAAATCCAAACGTTCTCTCCCCTGCCAACTCCCAAATTTCTGCTAGGGTAACCTGACTGTTGTCGCGTTCTTCGTTTAAGAAAACCCGTTGTAGTTCCGCAGATAATTTAGCCATAAGAGTAGGGAAAACCAAGAAAATAGGCGAAAGGCGCGATCGCGACTAGTAGCGCGAAACGCCTACATTGTACACGATCGCAACGCCTGTCTTTCCTTATTTCCCTACCAAACCACCAAATTCTAGGTACCTACAGTCCAGGAGTTCAGGTAATCGATTTGCTCTTGGGTCAGGGTATCCATTTCAATACCCATGGCATTCAGCTTCAAGCGAGCAATTTCCTGGTCGATTTCTTCAGGAATATTGTGTACGCCAGGTTGTAGCTTGCCTTTATTTTTCACCAAGTGTTCGCAAGCCAAGGCTTGGTTAGCAAAGCTCATATCCATGACCGCGCTGGGGTGTCCTTCGGCAGCAGCCAAGTTAATCAGACGACCTTCGCCCAACACGATGATGGATTTGCCAGAGGGCATGTGGAACTCTTCAGCAAACTGACGTACCACGCGCTTGCTGGTGGCTTTTTCTTTGACGTAATCCAAATTCAGCTCTAGGTCAAAGTGCCCTGAGTTACAAACCATAGCGCCATCTTTCATGGCATCAAAGTGGTGGGCATCGATGACGTGCTTGTTTCCGGTGACGGTAATGAACACATCGCCGATACTAGCAGCTTGATTCATGGGCATGACCCGGAAGCCATCCATTTTGGCTTCGAGGGCACGCACGGCGCTGACCTCGGTGACGACGACGTCGGCACCCATACCTTTGGCACGCAAAGCACAGCCTTTACCGCACCAGCCGTAGCCAACCACGACCACGGTTTTACCAGCCAACAGAATATTGGTGGCACGGATAATGCCATCCAAGGTAGATTGACCGGTACCGTAGCGGTTGTCAAAGAAGTGCTTGGTTTCGGCGTCGTTGACGTTCATCGCCGGGAAGGACAACACACCATCTTTGAACATGGCGCGTAGGCGCACGATGCCCGTAGTGGTTTCCTCGGTGGTGCCGATAATGTCGCCCATTTGGTGCTGCCGCTCTTTAATGAGGGTGGCAGTCACGTCGCTACCATCATCGATGATGATATTGGGCTTGTGGTCCAAAGCCAGTTGAACGTGACGGTGGTAGGTTTCGTTGTCTTCTCCCTTGATGGCGAAGACGGGAATGCCGTAGTCAACCACCAAGCTAGCGGCGTTGTCGTCTTGGGTGGATAGGGGATTGCTGGCAATCACCATCGCATCGGCACCACCAGCTTGGAGAGCGCGAGCTAGGTTTCCTGTTTCCGTAGTTACGTGGCAGCAAGCAACGAGGCGAATGCCTTCAAAAGGTTTTTCTTTCGCAAATCGCTCGCGGATTTGCTTAAGTACGGGCATCTCCCGCTCAGCCCACTCAATACGCTCTTTACCTTGGGGCGCTAGAGATAGATCTTTAACTTCATTTTTTGGTTGCGCAGTTGCAGTCATGAATTATACGCTTTCCCTTTTCTCATCAGCATACCTTAAACAGATTACAGCTATATTTGCACTTTTGACCAACGAATTTCGGCGATCGCACTTTTTAAAACGACTTCTATACCCCGCAGAAAGCGGTTTAAAAAATTTTTCTCTACCTAGGATTTAGATAGGGTGTAGATACTCCCAAACTGGGGGCAACCCCTCTAAGCGGCAACTTATTGCACATAATGGTAGTTAGCTTCAGCTTCTAGAATTTTGACTAGCTTTTCATCGCCTCTGGCTCTAGCTGCCTCTATCGGCGTTGTAAGTATCGTTAAACGTTTTGTTGGTTGGTCTGGGTGGCTTTTTTCAAGATTTGCTGACGATTTTTGTTCGTGGCGATCGCTTTTGCTTTTCAATACATACTATATCAATAATATTTATTTATGTTTGGCGATCCGCCAATTCCGGTAACATAGTGTTGTCAAAACAGACAAAACAATTCATAAACCCCGTCAATCGCAGGAACAACCGAGGATGGGGAAATGGAAGAGATGAAACTCGATTGTATTGCTCTATCTAACCACAAATCCGCATTATAAAACCACAATTATGAGGATAGGTATGGCCCACCTTACGAGTTTCTTTGTAAAAATCTCTCAAAAATTGCAGGGTTTTTCCGATCGGACGAGCGAAATCAACCATGTATTCAAGCACCCCCTATCTTCGGGAACTTTCGAAAAACACGAGAAAAAATTCGGGAGCTTGGTACCCCACCTGCTTTAGAGCGAAGCGGAAAAGCGACTCGTGCAGCTTGAGCCGCAGCCTGGAATGGTATTATCGAACTACCTTCTCTAAGACCCGACTGAAAGGGGAGCTAACATCCTGTAAGGGCAGGCGACCAAATGTCGGTAGCAAAGTGGTTCCATCGGCGAAAGGTAAGAGGCGTCATTGACTTCGCCTAAGAGTCCGCTTGTCGGAAGCGGAAGTTCTGAAATCCCTCCGGGGAATCTCTGTCTTTTAGCGCGGAGAGTAGTCAAATCTATAAAACATCACCTTATCTAAAGATTCAAAGGTTGCTATTGCCCCACCAAAATCAAGCCTTGCCCAACCCCCTCAAAAAATCGTAATATTGAAGATAGAATCAAACTTGTTTGTAAAAAGCGATCGTATAAGAGGTAAATTTATGACACCTTCCTTAGCCAACTTCCTGTACAGTCTCCTTGCAGGCGGTGTTATCGTCGTTATCCCCGTAGTAGTTGCTCTAATTTTCTTGAGCCAACGAGATAAAGTCCGCCGCTCGTAAAATCCCAGCTACGAAACACGTAACAAGATAGCCGGTTTTTGATTCGGTTTAGAGATTTTGTAGTTGGCCTGGCCCTCAGCTTTCCGTTTCCCCCATTGGTAGGGAGTTCAAAATATGTCCGCGTACAAGTTGCCAGCTTGGCAATACTCCCAAAGGATTTGGTGTCCCATCAAAAGCAGCTACAGCTTCCCCTGACTGAGCGCACACCAACACAAACAGCCACTCCAAGAAAATGGGGCGTTGTTTGCATGGGAAGTTAGACGACATTTCCCTACCAAGTTCGGTATCCTGGAAGAGAAAGCTGGGGTTTTTTTTCATATGTCAAACTTTGTAAAAAACCTCCTATTAGCGAGAACAGTCATTGAAACACCGAACCACCATCCACCGAATCCAGTGCCTGAAACTGAAATAGGGGAATGTACTGTACTCCCAATGTTTGAACCCAATTGGCTAGCATTGGCCCTCTGAATTGGGAGATGCTTCGACCTAGCTCAGCACGAGTGACGAATCGTTCGCTGGTTTAAGCTTGCAAACTGGTTCTGCCGACGTTACGAGTAAAGAAGCTCCAAATTGAACAGCAATTTTGACCAATTTGATTAGGTTTTGGTAGGTACGTACGGAATGCTGGTAGTAGCCTTTTGAGGAAAACCATCAAGCAACCGGTCGTACGAACGCTTGGAAATTCGCCGCAGCGGGTGGTTCCAAGGTCAATGATAGCTCGCTAAAATTATGACTGATTCAGGAGACAGGCAATGGTAAATATAGGATTTAGTTGGACTAGCCTGCTGGGTATCGTTCTAGTTAGCTCGGGAGCAGCTCTTTATTTGCTGCGTTCGGTCCGACCGCATTTGTCGCGGGACTACGATATTTTCTTTGCAGCGGTGGCCTTGCTGTGCGGCGGCATTCTGTTCTTCCAGGGATGGCGACAAGACCCGATTCTTCAATTCGGTCAGTTTTTGCTCACGGGGTCGTTGGTATTTTTTGCCATGGAAAGCATTCGCTTGCGGGGCGTTGTTACCCAACAAGCCAAACGCAATACCCCCGCTAGCGACTATAAAGAATCGCAGGTTGATTACGAAGACGACGAGGAAGAGGAATACGAATCGGAACCAGAACCGGGCGGTGTCTACCGTGCCGAACTAGACGAGTTGACGCCTGTAGAAGAGCGACCAGTTACGCGTCGCATTCGAGGCAGCAGAGACGAGCGAGATTCGTACGGCGATCGCGAAGCGAGTTCCAGGCGACGTTCTGCCCCCCGCAGCCGCAGTGGGGAAGGATCCGGTGAGGAACGACCCAGTTCGGCGGGGAGGTCGCGGTATGCTTCGTCTTCCCGTCGGAGTCGCCCTCCAGAACGCAATCGCTATCCCAGCGAAAACAGCCAACCCACACGCCGCGATCGCTATGGAGAACGCCGCTACGGCAATCCAGTAGAACCTGGGGAAGAGTATCCCGACGCGGAACCGCCATCTCGTTCGGAACGTCCTGCCCGTACCAGCCAATCGCGCCCCGTTCGTAGCAGCCGCGCTCCAGAATCGAGGAGTTCCCAACGGCGCCGCGATATTGATGTTATTCGACCAGCGGAATCCCGTCGGGAAGAAACTCGTCCGCAAAAAAGACCCGATCGCGAAGTTGGCTATAGCGACGACGATCGCTATTCTGAAACTCGTTCGAGCAACAGTAGAACCAGCGGCAGATACGCCCGTTCTCGCTATACGAAAGAGTATAATAACGACTACAACGACTACGTGGACTACCAACCCTTAGACAATCCAGAAAGGGATTACCCCCCAAGTGGAGATGAAGATTTCTCCCGCTATTCTTAATAGCTATCCCTGGTGTTGAACAGTACGAAAAGGCAAGGGGACCAACGAAGGACAGCATCCCTGTCACCAGAGGTCCCCTTTTTCCCTACCAAACGCTCCCTACACTAGCGGAGTCCCAACCAAGTAAACAGGTCCATACCAGTAACCAGTTCGATTAGCAGTAACAGCACAAAGCCAATCATGGCAAAACGACCGTTCAAGCGTTCGGCGTAGGCTGTCCAACCAAAAGCGGGTTTCACATCGTCCACCATGGTTGGATGGGATTTTTCCGTTTCCGTAGCATTTTCCGTAGCATTGGTATTGGATGGTGTTTGATTTTGGGAACTTTCAGCACTCATAAGTCCAAATTCCTAGATACAATCGAAAAAAAATTGTTCGCTAACAATTCTATGTAGCCTTAAGGATGCAGCAGGAAACCTGTTGCTGTAAAGTTACAGTATGAACGATCAAGAGGACAAAGACGAACTTCGTCTGCTCAACTCTCAAAATAGCAATGTCGAAACGCCTTTGGATCGATGGGACCAGCAAGAGGAGGAACAAGCCCCACCTCCCGATCCAGAGGAAATGTTGCCTTTACTCACTGCCTCCGAATCTTTAAAAAGAATGACGGCGGCGCGGGCGTTTTGTGAACTTCAAGACGATCGCGCCATTCCCCATTTAATGCAGTTGTTGCGGGAACCTTGTCCGTTAATTCGGGTTAGTGCTGCCTATGCCTTGGGCAGAAATATTAACTCGGAGGCGATCGATTCTCTTATCGAACAACTGCAGCAAGACTGGAATGGCTACGTTCGCAAAGGCATTGTTTGGGCTTTGGGCAACTGCTGCGATCGCCGGGGATTGCCGCCTTTGGTCAATGCTCTCAAAAACGATATCTCCGCCGTACGTTTGTGGGCAGCGAGTTCCTTGGGTCAGCTAGCCCCCTTGGAATACGAAGTCGTGGTCGCGGCGGTTCCGGCTTTAATTGAAGGTTTGCGTAAAGACCCAACACCAGCGGTACGTAGCAACTGTGCTTGGGCTTTAGGGCAACTAGCGCGCGAAATGCCTTCTAATGTGGTTTACGCCGGTGTCATTGATTCGTTGTTGGAAGCTTTAGAAGAAGACGAAGACATGGGCGTAGGTGAAGATGCCAAAGCTTCCCTGTTGCGGGTAGGGGACCCCAGAGCTTTGCAAATTATCGAAGATCTAGAAAATGATGGCTTTTTATAAAATTTTTGGTCGCTTTTAAGTACGATTTCTTATAAAATGTATTTGAATTTTCTAAAAGCAGTGCTTTTTTAGCCTGCTTGTTTTTTGGGCTTTTTGTTCAAATATAAAAAACAGACCCGGCTTACCAAAATTGTGGTTGTTGGTTTCCTTGGGCTGTTCTGTTCGGTGCTTTAACACCTACCTTGGAAATCCACAAAGAGAGGGAAACGGCAAAAACCTCTCACCAACCTTCTGGTTTACCGGATCTGTCTTTTCTTTGTTAACAAGCAAGATAACTACTCGATCGAAAGTTAACAGCTATTCGCGTCCCTGACGCCGTTCTCCTTCGGGACTGCGATTCACAAGCCAAACAGCAAAAACCTTGTTATAGCTGTCTCGATTGAGTCTGGGGAGAAGGATCTTATTAAGTTCTCCCATCTTGACTTCTACTATTTTCATTGTGGCTGTGACTGGCGAACCTCTCCCGACTTCTATAGATTTTCTTTAGATTTTCTACAAAAAACTTAAGACTCTTCTCTCAGAACTTCCTGACGAACTTGGTACTGCTGGTGGTTAAATTCTCGTTCTTCTGAAGAGAGCTGAGCGTAGTGAATGGGCGATCGCATATCCCATTGCACCTGAGCAAAAAATAACAAACTACCACCCATAACCGCACCGGTGGTTAAAAATTGCCAACCACCCACTTGGGGTAGCACAACAATACTGAGTAGGTGTAGAATCCCAGCAATCAGGAAAGCACGCGATC
The DNA here is from genome assembly GCA_964477525.1 of uncultured Geitlerinema sp. Lineage (GTDB taxonomy): Bacteria > Cyanobacteriota > Cyanobacteriia > Cyanobacteriales > PCC-9228 > PCC-9228. The sequence goes on from CAYZHY010000034.1 coordinate 26,673, forward strand.
GCAATCCCAAACCAGTTCCGAGATAGCCGAGGGCACTTAATCCCAGCCAAACATGGCAAAGATGGAGCAATCCCTGACCCCAGCCTTGGAAAATGCTGAAATGGGTAAAGCCCAAACCCAAAGCCATCAAGATAGCCCACCAAAGAACCACCCAAACGGCACGTTCTACCTTAGCCCAAAACCAGGTTGTCGCCATCATACCAGCGGTTGCTGCCACGGTGAGCAGCGACCAGAAAATAGCCTGGGCATTCCAACTAATAGGGAAAAACTGAGCGGTGGTGAAAATGGCTGTGGTCGTTACTCCCCAAATCAAAAACGCTTGATCGACGCGGGTGTAAATTCCCGAAAACATTTGCCAATTGCCAATTTTGAGGTTGATTTGCCAACTTCCCTGCAAATCCTGAACGTCTAAAGCTTCTTGTTTGCTGCGGATAACTGGTTCGAGAGGATTAAAAAAGCTCATGGGGCAATGGTGAGTAAATATGCGGTTCTTAGTAAATCTTAACAAAAAGGAACCAAGAAAAGTTAAAAAAATTTGTAAAAATACCTAGCAGATTTGATAAGTTTCTATTTATTTACCCAAAAACGGTTGCTGGAGAAGGGAGCTCTGGCAAAATAGCGTAAAAATCTTTATATTTTCTTTAGTATTATAAACGAGCAGGATCGGTTTCTGAGCGAAGCGTCTAAAAAACTTCCCCGAAAATAACGTAATTATACCACAAACTCCCCAAATTGTCAAGATACCAACCCCTAATTATTTTAATTTTATTTTTATTTTCCATTTTCCCAGCGATCGCGATTTAAATTATCCAACAACCGTACCAACGTCGCCTCCAACTGGGGAGATAGTTCCACCGGCAAATGGCCAGAACGCACGTGCAAATCCCGTTGGGGCAAGGGAATTGTAATATTTCTTTGATTGAGCAACTCCTCAATCCGAAAATACAAATCGCTTTTCAGGCGATACTGCAAAGTAGGTTCGTTACTCCAAACCAGCAGTTCAAAATCCAACGAACTATCGCCAAACCCTTTAAACAAAACCGTCGGTTCGGGATGCGACAAAACCTGTGGGTGTTCCTTCGCCGCATCCAACAACGTTTGACGCACCATCTTTGTATCGGAACCGTAAGCCACGCCAACAGGAACGCGATAGCGAGAAATTGGATTTTGATAGCTCCAGTTGGTAACCTCCGTCTCCAAAAAACGGGAATTGGGAACAATAATTGAAATATGGTCGATGGTGCGAATGGTAGTACTGCGAGCGCCAATCCGTTTCACCGTACCAGTATAATCTCCCACTGCTACAAAATCCCCAATCTGAATGGGGCGTTCGAACATTAAAACCAAACCGCTGCCGAAATTTTTGGCAATATCTTGCAAACCAAAACCAATTCCCACCCCCAAAGCACTGGCTAAAATAGTAATCGAACTCAGGTCCAATCCCCAAACCTGCAACAAAATCACCGTACCGAGGAAAATTAGACCGTATTTGGTTAGAATAGCCAGGAGTTCTTGAGCGCTGCGATTGATGCCAGGAATAGCTAAAATGCGATGGCGTAAAAATTCCGAAGTACGGCTGGCAAAAATCACTAACCCAATCAGCAAAATGGCCAACACCAATAAATCAATGAGGGAATAAGAGGTTTGACCTAAGGTGAGAATTGGCGCGGCAAAGGTGGCATTTAGCGTTTGTAGAATACGATACGACCACTGACGTGTCCAAGGAAATAGATTGGCCATATAGAATATGGCCACAACCCAGAGAACCAGCCGCGCGATTGCCAGGGATAAATGAAGACTGTGTTGCCATATCGGAGCAAGTTCCCCATTTTCGTGATTTTCTGCATTCGTCAACGAGCGTAGGAGCCTTGGAAGTTGGTTGTGCCAGATTTTTTTTAAAAGCCAATTGAAGGCGATCGCAGCTGCTAAGATGGCAATAGCTACCAACAGCGTACGGCGGAGGAAAGCTCCCGATCGCTCCTTTTGAGACTGACGCAAAGCATTACGAATATCCTGCGCCCAAGCTTCTGCTTGTTCTTGAGGAAGTTTTCCGGCTTGAGTGTCGCGTTCGGTAACCGTTAGCAAATAGCGATTGTTCACAAGAATCGTCGGAAGTTGGTTGCGTTCCTCGACTTCAACTCGAAAAGAATCTAAGGAAGTTGACACTTCTTCCAAGCGAGAAGTAATTAATTTCCCACGTTCGGAGGCAGTAAATTGACCGGAAGCAGTGATGCGGAAAATTTCCCTGCCATCTAAAATCACGGGATAACTATTTTCAGCATTTTGCTGGCTGGCAGCATGCTTGTTAACCAAATCCCAGCTTCCTTGGTGAGTTTGCGCGATCGCACCATCGATAACAGTAGCAGTGGAACCCGTAGCGATCGCATTTTGGCTATGGGGAGATACCAAAACGCTTGCCACCGACAGCAACAAACCAACAGCAAAAGGCAACCAAAACCGCCAGCAAACTTGACGGCGAACCCATCGACCCAAGAGTTGGTTTTGAGGAAAGCGAAACTTGCGGAAACCCACGACACTCTACCGCTAATCGTACGATTGCCATCATATCAAAAATAGAATAATTCCCGCGTTACAAAGGTAGCCGTCCGCTCAATCCAGTCATCAATCGCAACACCATCGACTTCGCCGGCTGAAACTGACGTAAAGTTTCCAAAACCAAGCGACGTATGGTTACAATCGGCAACCATTGATTGGAAAAAACGCGATTGAGCAAGTCTGTCATCCCTAAAATTAGCCAATTTTCTTGTTTGCGCCACCGTTCGTAGCGTTTTAAAACCGATAAATCGCCAATATCTTCTCCTTTTTGTGCGGCATCTTGCAACACTTGCGCCAACGCAGCAGCATCTCGGATGCCTAAATTGAGACCTTGACCGCCAACCGGGTGGCAGGCATGAGCAGCATTTCCCGCCAAAACCAGTCGATGGTCGGCATAGCGATCGCTGTGCATGAGTTGTACCGCAAATAAAAAGCGTTTGCCTTCTACTTGTAATTTCCCCATCCCATCGCCAAACTCTTGCGTAATCTCTTGGATAAACTGTTCGTCATCCAAAGCAGCAATGCGTTGCGCTTCCGCGTGCGGTGCCGTCCAAACAATACGACAGCGATCGCTAGAAAACGGTAAAATAGCAAATGGACCGTTTCTGCGAAATCGTTCGTAAGCAATATGGGGTTGTGGGAATTCCGGTTTAATGGTGGCTACCACGCAGGATTGCCGGTATTTCCAGCCGTGGGTCGGAATATTAGCAGCTTGGCGTAGCGGCGATTGGCTGCCATCGGCGGCTACCAGTAAGTGAGCACCAACAGTATAGTTGCTGTCTCGATCGGCAATGGTAACTTCCACGCGATCGGGATAATAGCTAGCTTGTTTAACCGTAGCCGGACACAACCAAGTTACATTATCGGATCGATTGAGAGCATTTTGCAACGCTTGTAAGATAACCCGATGTTCCGCCACGTATCCCAAGCGATTGCCAGCAGCCATCCCCACATCATCAGGATGGAAAGATACAAAGCGGGGATACTCACCATCGGATAAGCGAATTTCTCGAAACGTGTTAATTTGCGGCGAAATTTCCTGCCAAACACCCAAACTTTGCCAAATTTTGCCCGAAAGCAGGGTAATAGCGTAAGCTGGACCTTTTACGGCAGCGGCGGATTGGGGTTTGGCTTCGACAATGGCAATTTTCCATCCTGTATTTTGTAACGCGCAAGCAACGGTCAATCCCACAATCGAACCACCGCTGATGACAATATCGTAGTCTAGCTGGCGAGAAGTTTCTTGGCTGGTGGCTGTTTTGGGGTGGGAAACAGCAGTCGGTGACAGTGACGGCAATACCATAGCAACGAAAAAATCTGGTTATAAAGTTTTACAAAGGAATGAATATTTCTTCTATTGTTGCCCCATCGCTGGCTAGGAAGCAACCTAAATCTGGAATGAGGATTTGGCAAAAGGTAAACCGGCAGCCAAAAAAATTCAAACAATATAAAAACAGATGCGATCTGGTAGTTCTATGTGGGAATATTACAATTGGGTGATTTTTGTATCGTAAAATTTCTATGTCTACCGTTCCAGAATCTTGTCAAAACCTAGAAAGTCAGGTCAACTCCCTGCTGGCGTTATTTGAAAAGGAACCAAGCCTCCATAAAAACCAGGAAATCGAAGCTGCCAAACAAAGTCGCGACAAAGCTGTTTCTCCAAGATTTGATATTGTGTTTTCCGGTTCTTTTAGCGCCGGGAAATCCATTTTAATCAACGCCTTGCTAGGTCGGGAATTGCTATATAGTGCCGAAGGTCATGCCACAGGAACCGAATGCTATATTGCCAATGCCTCGCCAGATGAAGAAAGGGTGGAACTGACGTTTCTTAGCCAACAAGAAATTAGCGAACAGGTACAAGCTTTATGCCATCGCCTGAATATTAATGCAGCGGGAGTTCAGCGCATAGAAAACTCCGAAATTCGCAATATCCTAAAACAGAAAGCTGAGCAAATTGTAAACCAAGAAGGTGGAATTAGCAAATCCGAACGCGCCAAACAAGCATATGCTTTGCAGTTGCTATTGGAAGGATTTGAAAAGAACAACCAACACATCCACGCTACCCAAAACAATTGCTACTCTATGCAGCAATTTAATTTTGCCAACTTGCAAGAGGCAGCCTCCTATGCCAAGCGGGGAAATAATAGTGCGGTTTTGAAACGCATTAATTATTTTTGCCACCATCCTTTACTAAAAGATGGAAACGTCATTATCGATACGCCAGGAATTGATGCGCCAGTAGAACGCGATCGCGAGTTGACCTATCAAAAAATCGAAGACCCGGATACTTCTGCTGTGGTCTGCGTTTTAAAAGCAGCTTCCGAAGGCGATTTGACCACCGAAGAAACCAATTTGTTGCAACGAATGCGAAACAATCCTGGTATTCGCGATCGCGTTTTTTATGTTTTCAACCGCATTGACGAAACTTGGTATAACGCACAGCTACGCCAGCGCCTGCAGCAAATAATTTCCAACGAATTTGATGATACTTCGCGAGTATATCAAACCAGTGCTTTGTTGGGATTTTGGGGAACGCAAATTTTAGACAGAGTTCGGCAAAAAGGAGATAGCGATCGCTTTGGTTTGGATTCCATCTTTGCCGAAACGGTCAAAAGCAACGGCGAAGCCACAGAAGACACGCCCCAATTTGTTTATGCTTTCAACAATTATTGCACCAGTGGCAAACTTAAAGAGACCCCTTTTGCACCTTCCGTTAACGCCTCTGAATCTCCCAACGAAAACTACGTACGGATTTTACAGGAATGGGGAGCACCTCTTTTAGAAAAGTTAATTGCCGATAGCGGTATTGATGATTTTAAAAAAGAAATTCAACGCTACCTGCACGAAGAAAAACGACCGCAACTGTTTCGAGATTTAGCAAACGACCTACTCCCTTTGTGCCGGGATTTGCGCAATTTGTACCAAAAAAACTATCGGGATTTAGAAAGCCAGCCAAAAGAAATTGAAGGCATCAAATCCCAGCGTTTGGAAAGGTTGAATGAAGACCTGCAAAATCTCGGCAACCAACTCCAACAACATTTTCATCAAGAAGTTAACGACGTGACTTCAAACCAATCCCGGGAATTTGAAGAAGATTTTCGCCATTTAAAAATAAAAATGGTGGGGAAATTAGACGAACTGTTGAATAGTTTTTCGGTGGAAAATGCTTGTCGGCGCGCCCAAGATAATAATGCTCGCCATTCGACGGTTCCTTTGCTAGCTGTTTTGGTGGAAGCTTTCTACTATCTTGCCGATGAAATGGAAGAAGTGCTGGTATCGGAATCGCAACGTGTGGTCGAAAACTTTTTCCAGCGTTTGTTGGATGCAACTTACCATCAAGGATACTATCGGGAACTTTACCATTTAATGGATGGTGATGCTGGTGTGGAAATGTCGCTGCAACATTTAGAAGAACGGGTAAAAAACAATATTCGCAGCGCTGCTTCCAACGAATGCGATCGCTACGTGAGGGAAAGTCCGCGTTTTTACGATGAAGGAACGTTTTCTATTTATCAATTTCGCCAAGTTTTGCAGCAAACTTCCCAAGCTTACGATTGCGAAGTATTGAAAGAAGAAGAACCCGGCATTCGCCAACTACTGAAGTTGGATTTTGAACCGAAGGTAAAACAAACCATCCACAAGAGCTTTCGGCAAACCATTGTCCAAAATATCAAAAGAGATGTTTTGGAACTAGCGGAACGGTTAAATACTTCTATCGTACAGCAGTACAACCGCGCTCGCCAAAATCTCGAACAAACTTTGGAAAAAGAGGCGCAAGAACAGTTAAGAAAAACCGAAGCCAGGCAATCAAAATTATCGCAACAGGTGGAACAATACAATGCCGCTGTTGGGGGGATCAATCAATGTTTGCAAGCTTTTGGTTTGGAACGCGATCGCTTGCCGCATATCGATTGGCATCGAGATTTCTATGAAGCTTCTTATGAAGCGGAACCTGTGGATGAGAAAGGAGAATGGCAAGATTCGGAATCTAGCGATGAAACGGAAAACAATGGCAAAAATACGGCTGAAGACGATTCCATTGATGTGGAAATTTTTGAATAAATAACCCACAATCCTAGGGGATAGACTTGCTACCACTATCCCCTTTTTCTTTTGACCCAGCCAAATTCAAGGAGTACCAGCACATGTCTACGAAGTTTTTTCCGATTACCGACGAAGATGATGTAATCCATATCGAAGAAAATAACGATGACTCGGTCGTTGAAGAACATACATTTAAAATTAGCGATTTCCGCAAATCGGTACAAAAAGACTTACGGGAACGTTTTATTAAATATACTTTTCGACAAACCAATACCAATCCTGTAAAGTACCAGTTCACTATGCCAGACATACGTTCGACGTATGCTAAAAAACTAAAAATGGACTACGGTCGATTGTTTTTTCGATGGCAATCTTCCGAAACTGGGATTCCCTGCAAACTCTTGCAGATTGGTAGCAAAGGATGGCAGCCTGGGAAATTTAGAACCCAAGCTGATATAGAAATATTCCCTGAAGAAGACAACGACTCAAATAACTTTGTTAAAATCGAAGTCACGGTAGAATTTTCTCCGGAGGTTCCTGAAAATTTTACGGATGAATCTTCCCTCGATGACATTCGACGTTTGGAAAGCCAACTATAGTACTTTTATATGAGATGTGTACAGATCGCCTTTTATATAGAGGGGGAAGAGGGGGATGAAGACTGCAGGTGGTGAAGTGGGAGAATTTTTCGG
>CAYZHY010000035.1:0-20364 GCA_964477525.1 uncultured Geitlerinema sp.
TCCCCATATAAAAGGCGATCTGTACACATCTCATATAAAAATACTATAGAGCTGTTTCTGACTATCGTGGATGAATTAGGACGATTTGCGCCTACACTCTCCTCAATATTTCAGCTGCAATTCTTTGGCAATCAATTTTCCCAATTGGCAGTTAACAATTGGATTGAGAAAGCTTAACATTAGAGCATTGTTCAAACGCGATCGCAGCAGCATTTTTTTAGGGGCGCTCGCGCGTTGCGCCCCTACCAGGGAAATTGGGAAATCCCAAAAAATCATTGTTTTTCAGAAATGGTATAAGCCATTTTTCTAGCTTGTTTTTCAAGTTACTAGCGCTGCTTCGGAGTCGGCGGGTTACAGCTATATAGAAAGATACTATAAATGCTTCGCCAATTCTTTCCGAACAGGTTTTGAAGCGATACCATCCTCCCAAGGCCTCAACTGCTAAAATTGGGAAATTTGAAGTCAGTTTTATATCTTCTACATTCCCAATGCTATATATATTTCGTTCTGGAGTTTTTTTAAGAAGAGCAATATCTGGCTTTTATTGGTTTCTCGATTCGGTTATAACCTTGTCGGAGTAACTATTTTAATAACTCGTATTACTCAGGGCTACGGATTGAGTGTGCCGATTGTTTCTGCGGGCATGGCATTTGTAGCTACGCCAAAACTCGCAGCTGCAGTTAGCAATGCAGGAGGTATGGAAACCTTCAGTGCTGTTATGGCTTCGTCAGGGATCCATGGTTGCTGAAGGAGATTCTTATGGCTCTTAGTTCCCCTAACAAATCAATTTTTCCTACGACTGCTCTTAAAATGAATTGGAAACGAGCTTTACCGATTCGGCGCGAGCAGGGGAGCGATCGCGAATTTTCCTAGTCTTTTATGGAAAATTTGGATGGTCAAAGATGAAAGAAAAGAACAGGCGGCTTTTACTGTTTTGAAAGCGAAACCGCCCTCAATGCCTATATCGATAGACCCATTATCGCAGCACCGATCGTTCAATACTGGACAATAGCACCTATACGTGAACCGTAAAAGTAAAGCAGTCAGAGCGTACTTCGGAAAGTATGGTGCTATCCCACAACGCCTTGAGGAAATTCCCCAAAGCTCCTACCCAATTCTGTGTGTCGGGCCAGAATCGAACCATGTTGGGCAAACTGACACTCGAACACTTGAGAAAAGCGATTGACACACCATTTTAGACATCAAGAAAAATCTAGTCAATTAGGTTGATTTTAGGGTCAAAGTTGGATGATGTCGAGTTATGTACAGTAACAGACGTTCTAGCAAACAACGCCACTGAAGGCGGGGTTTGGAAACCCCGTTTCTTCAGCAAAAGGTGCTAATAGAAGCTGTAGGCACCGTGGGATGCTTGCAACACCAGATTAATAGAGAGATTCTTCTTGGTGAGTTTCGATCTTGCAGTTGGAACTAGGATAAGCAACGCAAGTCAAAACAAAGCCAGCCTCGATTTGATCGTCATCTAGGAAAGATTGGTCGGACTGATCGACCTCTCCTTCTAGAAGTTTGCCAGCACAGGTGGAGCAAGCACCGGCACGGCAGGAATAAGGTAAATCGAGACCTTGTTCTTCGGCAGCATCAAGGATGTATTCGTCTTCTTCTACCTCGATAGTGGTGTTGAGACCTTCGTCTTCGTTAACCAGGGTAACTTGATAGGTTGCCATAGTTTTGTTCCTCTAATCGTAGTTGTTACAACAGTCGTTTGACAACAGTTGTCTTTCCAGACAGAAAGCTAACTTAAAACCTGCTACTTCTTCAGCAGGTTGTTTTTTTGCCCTCTCTATTTTGATACTAGGCGAAAATTTGCAATTTGCAATCCTCTAGATCTAATTTTGTTCAATGGTTTTTATAATATTTTCTGTTACTTTCATCCTAATTACTTATAGATGGATGGCCTAGCGATCGCTGAAGGAGAAACTGTATTTACCCACTTTAGAAAAGATACATCTCCTTGTAGCCGGCGTATAGACAGCTTTTTATTACAGCTGCTTCTGGAAGGTATTTTTTTGCAACTACTGCTGGGTAGTGCCTGTTGGCGGCTTGCTGGACCGACTGTCAACCGAACCTGGAAATATTTATTCTTAATCATTACCGATCGCAAACATAAGTAGAAATCTGCCTATTACTAGCATAAAATGTTCCAAAATATGGTACAATAACGACTTCAATAGTACTATACTTGATAATTCTTTCAAATATCGGCACCGACCCCCCTCCTAATTTGAAGGCTACGGAGGTGCCATGGGAGAAAAGCTCTCTTTTACCTCTACCAAGGTAATGTTCTCGGTCCTCGGAGGTTTTTTCATGAGCAACGAGGTAAAATGGTCCGTATCGCTGCCAGTCAAAGTCGCTCTGGTGGGTACTGGATATGCAGCCAAAGTCAGGGCCCAAGCCTTGTTAGAGGACCAGCGATCGCAGTTGGTCGCCGTTAGCGGGCACACCTGGGAAAATACCGTCAGTTTCAGCCAAACCTACGAAGCCACCCCGGTAGCTTCCTGGCAGGAACTCGTCGAACGCTCCGATATCGACCTGGTGGTCATTTCCAACATTAGCCAAGCCCACGGTTCCATTGCCAAAGCCGCCCTGATCGACGACAAGCATGTGGTTGTAGAATATCCCCTAGCTCTCGATTTGGCTACTGCTGAAGAAATTTTGCAGTTAGCCCGCCAAAAACAAAAATTGCTCCATGTCGAGCATATCGAACTATTGGGAGGCTGGCACCACATAACCCAAAAATACTGGTCTACCATTGCCCCGGTCTTTTACGCCCGCTACAGCACCATTAATCCCTCTTCCTCCAACTTGGGGAAATGGAGCTACAGCCGGCAACTGTTTGGCTTTCCCCTTAGTGGCGCTCTTTCCCGCATCAACCGTTTGGTGTATTTTATGGGGCCCGTTGACACCGTTGCCTGCGACGAAAAATACTGGCAAACCCCGCAACAACCAGAAGACTTTTACAGTGCCTGTTTGGTCGGTGCCACTTTAAAATTTGCCAGCGGTGCCATTGCCCACATTACCTACGGCAAGGGCGATCGATTTTGGCAAGCCGAACGGAAACTCCAACTTGACGGCGAACAGGGCACTTTAATTATAGACCGCGATCGCGCTTTTCTCATCCAAGGAGACGAACCCCAACCCTTAGAAATTGGTAGCCGTCGGGGTCTGTTCGTCAAAGATACTCAAAACGTTCTTGATTGTCTCACCCAAGGTACTTCCCTCTATACAGATGCTGCTACCAGTGTTTACAGTCTGAAAGTAGCCGAAGCTGCACGTCGTGCCGCCGAAACTGGGCAAACTATATCTGTAGAACCTACACCCAAATAATTTTCCATGCCTAGCGATCGCGTTTCTAGAGACAACGGTTCCGTTTTCAGCATCACTGCCAGTGGCGATTTGGTAGAAGGAGGGGGTCCGTTTGCCCCTTCCCAGGGCAACAACGGCTTGTTTGTCATTTCCCGCGCCCCCGAAACCTCTCCTGCGGTAACCGTTAACTTTGACATTTCTGGCAGTGCTGTTTTTGAACGCGACTACACCCTGAAAAACGCCGATGAAATTTCTGGAGAGACCCTCGAAGCTACAGTTCCTGTAGACGAAGACGACCCCGCCGGAGAGGTGAACCTCGTTCCCCTGGGATTTGAAGGTTCCGGCAGCGTAACCATTCCTAATGGCGCCAGCAGTGCCACTCTCGTTATTACGCCGGTCGACGACCGAGAAGTCGAAGCCAGCGAAACCGTTTCCATTTCCCTACAATCCGGGTCCAATTACACCGTGGGTACTCCCAGCAGTGCTACCTTATCCATCCGCGACGACGATCTGACCAATCGCCCCAATACCAGCACTATCGAGAATTTTATAGAAGGCAGCGCCAACAACGATACTTTGCGGGGCACCCCAGACAGCGATCGCATAAACGGCAACGAACGCAATGACGTACTGGTAGGGGATAGCGGCGACGACGAACTCAACGGCCAAGAAGGCAACGACCTGTTATTTGGCAACGGTGGCAACGATTTTCTTGACGGTGGTGATGGCGACGACTCTCTTTTGGCAGGTAGAGATGACGATGTTTTAATCGATAGTGCTGGCAGCAACGTCTTGATGGGCGATTTGGGCAACGATACCGCTCAAGGAGGTGCTGATGAAGACCTGCTGTTTGGCAATGGCGGCGAAGATATATTGGATGGTGGGGCTGGCAACGATACGATTTATGGCGGTCAAGACCGAGATATCCTGCGCGGTAGTGGCGAAAATGACTGGTTGCACGGCGATCGCGGCAACGATGCCATAGAAGGGGGGATTGGCCAAGATACGTTACTGGGCAATAGCGGCAACGATCTGTTAGACGGCGGCGATGATGGCGACACCCTCAACGGTGGTGAAGGCAGAGACACCTTGCTGGGAAACGCTGGTTCCGACGTTCTCGTAGGAGAAGCCGGCGACGATCGAATTTTGGGAGGCAACCAAGACGATTCGCTATTTGGCAACCAAGGCCAAGATACCCTGGATGGTGAAGGAGGCAACGATACCCTATTTGGTGGTGCTGGGAATGATTCCATTACCGGTGGTGCAGGCAACGATATCTTGGCAGGAAATGCAGGAACTGCGGATACGCTAACTGGTGGACCAGGAGAAGATTTATTTGCCTTGCAACCTTTTGGCGGCCGTGCAATTCTGGCAGATTTTACAGATGAGGAAGACCGCTTGCAGCTTACTGAGGGATTGACCCGCGACCAACTCGTTTTGGGGTTGGAAGGAGATTTACCCGTCATCTACTTTACAGGCAGCGGTCAGGTTTTGGCGGAATTGCCCACTCTCAACGAGCTGGATGATATTGACGATAGCGATTTTGTGATGGGGTAGCTGCACCTGCCAACCCGTTTTCCCAAAATCCGCCCTGATGGCTGTCTATGGAAATCGAGCGAAGTTTAAAAATTTTTATAAAAATGTTAGATTCGCTACTAGCCTAATTCCAATGCCTGGTGTATAATATTTGTTACATAGGGCGAGAAGGCTCGTCGTAAAAAAGGGGGAGTTTTAATGAGACACTCTAACCCAAACATCTAACCTGCTCGCAAATATTTTTCTTATTTTAGAAATGCCTAAATGTTTGAGCGAAACGTCTGCGAAATCGCAGTTTCCCCTTGCTAAGGCAGGAAACAAACTCCCCATCCCCATGAGTTATTTAAATTGATGATTATAGGATAAAAATACCATTACCAGGGAATTTTGTCAAGAAGTCCGTATGGCTAACGACCCAGTAAGTTGGAGATGCCCTCGCAACCACCGGGAATGGTTTTCCTGGTTTTTTCGCCACCCCAAGCACAGCAATAATATCGTTGAGCTGCCGATAAATTCTGTACGCCCGTCAAATCAGCATTTTCAACCACTGCCCCCGTGCGATCGCCGGTTTGGTAATTAGGAGAGTCGCTACGACTGCGGGGAGAAGCATTTTCTGAGGAACCGTAAAACAAACGAGTTCCTTTGAGGTCAGCACCGGATAAATTAGCTTCGTACAGAATCGTACGGGAAAAATTGGCTTTCACCAAATCGCAGCCGCTGAGGTTGGCACGTACTAAATTAACATCGCTGAGGTCAGTCCACCGTAAATCAGTTTTTTGCAAATCCGCCCCTGCCAGCATCACGCCCAAATTAATAACGCGCAAGCCCTGGGCGCGGTCTTCCGCATAGCCACCGGAACCATCGAGAATCGCACGACCTAAAACGCGATCGCGTTGCAGAGGGGTCAGCAAGCGCGACTGAGAAAGAAAACGAATAATTTTGGCTTTGCCTTCCCCATCAACGCTGCTGAGAATGGCAGCGGTACGACCTTCCGCGATCGCCCGTTCTTGGGGCCAATCCTCTAAAAAACCCTGTTCGTCGAGTGCTAGGTCGGAAATACCTTGGAAGTAAGTATCAATGGTTTGCTGTTGGGTAATGCGATTTTGTTGGATGGTTAAATCTTTGGAAATAACGTACTGGCGCCAGGCAACGTAGACAGCCAAAACGGCAATGAAAACTTGCCCCAACGCCCCGAGAATTTCTCCCAAAGCACCAGCAATTTCCCAATCAATGCGCTGCAACCAGAAAGTAATGGTTTGACCGGTACTGCTAAGTTCCAACAAACCTAAAATCGCAGCCAGCAATCCGGTGGAAGCGACCAAAAGCGATCGCAGTTTGGGGGGAATGACGTTTCGCCAAAGTTGGTATATATTGGGAGCTACCACAATCAGCGAAAGCAACAGGGTAACCACAGCTCCCAACCAAGCCAACCAAATACCAAATTGCGATGTTGTGGCAAATCCAACCAACATCAATACCAATGTCACTGCGATCGCAGTGAGTTGGCTACGTTGCCAGAACTGCTGCCAGGAAAAGGGAACCCAACCTCGCAAAAACGAACGTTTGTTGGACTCGTGGGCACTCTGGTGATTGGTAGTAACGGCAAAATCGGACGAGTTGTCAGTAGCATCGTTATTTTCTGTCGCATCTTCCTCAGGAAAAGGCGATCGCTTGGTAGGTGATTGGAAATGTTGGGAGTCTTGGTTCATAAATTGCTACGTATGTTGGTGGTAGGTAAACCCATTTAGATAGGTTGCTGGCTACTACCTTAGCAGCTTCTGCCTGCCTGCATATCCAACCGCGATACCACAACCAAAGCAAAACGAACCACCAAAAACAAAAAAGGCCAGCTTTGAGAGCCAAGCTGGCTGAAAATTTTGCTAAATCGCAATATATGAAACCGATGTCGTCTTTCCCCAAGAAATTCTACTGTGCGTTCGGTAGCGAACAGCAGATAAGGAGAAATAGTCGCTCTCTCTCGTTACGAGGGATAATTGTAACAAAGAATACGCCATTTTTTATAAAACTTTACTTTTGCTAGAACCACCAAAAATTCTGAGGTGGGGAAAATGCTTCCTTGGAAAGATACCGAGCCCGTTGGGAGCCAATATAAACTTTCAAACAGCTATGCCAAAACAACCAACCAGAGCTTATCGTTTTATGCTGACGAATATCCTGGGCAAACTATAAACTAATAAAGTACATTGGCATCATAAAGACTGAAAAAGATTTGCAGGGTGCTTACCTATATTCAATATAGTCTCGAAAATTGTAATTTTTGCAAACCAACTACCGCCTCATCTCATCAGAGGGGCATTGCATTGGGGATAGAAACACTATGCACCAAACTGCCACCCAACATCAAGCTTTCCACCTGAACAAAGACCTTCTAGATGTGGAACTACGAAAGGTCTTCAAAGTTTTCAACGGGGAAACTGCCGTTCGTGCTGTAGAACTCAACATCCAACAAGGAGAATTTTTCAGTATTTTGGGACCGTCTGGATGTGGCAAAACCACCATCCTACGCCTCATTGCTGGCTTTGAGACCCCGTCTGCTGGTGAAGTCCTCATTAGAGGGCAAGGGGTCAATCAGGTGCCTCCCTATCGCCGTCCTGTCAATACAGTTTTTCAGAGTTACGCACTGTTCAATCACATGACAGTGCGAGAAAACGTGGCGTTCGGAATGCGCATCAAAGGCCACGGAAAAAGCGAAGTCGACTCAAGGGTGCAACAGGTTTTGGACTTGGTGAAAATGCAGTCATTTGCCAATCGCTATCCCGCTCAGCTTTCTGGCGGCCAGCAGCAACGGGTAGCCTTGGCAAGGGCACTGGTCAACCGTCCAGCCGTGCTTTTGTTAGACGAACCCCTAGGAGCTTTGGACATGAAACTGCGTAAAGAAATGCAGATGGAACTGTCCAATCTCCATCGGGAATTGGGAGTCACTTTTATTATGGTAACCCACGACCAAGAAGAAGCCCTCAGCCTCTCCGATCGCATTGGAGTGATGTGCGAGGGGAAAATTGAACAGGTGGGATCCCCTAGCGAGATTTACGAATATCCACAAACTTCATTTGTTGCCGATTTTATTGGCGAAACCAATCTTTTACAGGGACGAATTAAGCACGTCGATAGCAACAGCTTGGAAGTTCTTACAGAATCGGAATTGCCCTTACTCGTGCAGTCGGAAAAAGCCTGGAATGCCGCTTACAAACAGTTGGAAGTCGTGGTCAGCGTTCGACCGGAAAAAGTACAGTTAAGTCTGTATCCGCCGCAAGTGGAAGCGAACTGTTTTGAAGGTCGCTTGCAAAACGTTATGTATATGGGCACCCACGTATACTATATGGTGAGATTGCAATCCGGAGATGATATTACCGTTTGGCAGCCCAATACGGCAGGCGAACTTCCAGGAGAAGATACTCCCATTTATGTTTATTGGGCAGCAACCGACTGCATTGCCTTGCCTGCTTGAACGCCAGGTACTTGTCTGGCATCCGCTTCTTTTGAGAACGTATTTGCAAGCCTATTGAAACTTGCCAAATGGAAATGGCGGTTGGGGAGCAATACATATGCTGTCCCTTTTGTCAACCCCTCTATTTGTCAAAATATCGGCAGATTTTTCGATCTGGTAGTCCTTGAAACCGAAGCCAAGAGCAAACCGTGCTTGACCACTCATACGTTGAATTCCGCAAACGCCCCAATCGGCGTCAATTTCTGAAAACTTCGGCCGCCGCCTTGTCGGGTTTTGCCCTATCCAGTTGCGGTTGGCGATTGGCTCAAGTCCAACCCAAGCAAAATCAGGATAGCAACAAACTGTACATTTATACTTGGGCCGGCTATACAGACCAAAAGTTACTAGATGAATTTACCGCACGTACTGGTGTTGAGGTGGTGGTCAATGTCTTCTCCGACAACGAGTCCATGTTGGCGAAGGTTCAAGCCTCCGGTGGTGGTGGCTACAGCATCATTTATCCATCAGATTACATGGTGGAAAAAATGATTAACCAGGATTTGCTTCAGGAGTTAGACCACACTCGTATACCGGATTTAGACAATCTATTTCCTCGCTTCCGAGACGCCAGTTACGACCCAGGAAACCGCCACAGCGTTCCCATTAGTTGGGGAACCAGCGGTTTTGTTTACAATCGCAACAAGTTGCAAAAAGCGTTGCAAGCCCTACCCGAAGATTGGGATTACGTTTGGGAATACAAAGAAGAACTCAAGCGACAATTTACCTTGGTCAACGACGTGCGGGAGGTCATGGGAGCAACGCTGCGCATGTTGGGATATTCTTACAATGCCACCGACCCAGAAGCCATCAAACAGGCCTATGAAAAACTCCTGGCGTTAAAACCAGCGATCGCTTCTTTTGACTCTGATAGCTGGCGTCCTCGGGTTTTGCGGGGCAGTTTGGACATGGCTATGTGCTATTCTTCCGATGCCAACGAAGTCATGAAAGAAGACTCCAATCTGGACTACGTTCTCCCTGCTAGTGGTTCTTCTTTGTGGACGGATACTTTGGTCATTCCCAAATTCGCTCCCAATACTGAGGCGGCCTACCAATGGATTAATTTCATGCTGCAGCCAGAAATTACCGCAGAAATTGTCAAGCGATTGAGCTTTGCTACCCCCAACCAACAAGCCTACAAATTGCTACCACCAAAAATCCAGGAAAATAATGCCCTCTTCCCACCAGAATCGGCTTTAGAACGTACGGAAACCATTCGTCCGCTGTCGCCCAAGACGTTGGAACTGTACGATCGATACTGGACGCGCTTAACCAGCGTCTAACGAACCATTTGAACGAACAACGCCATCGATCCGGTAATTCTAGTTGGATAACGTGCTTCGGGAGGTACTACCTTGGCTGTTTCTAGCAAACCAGCTGACCGCACATCACCACCAGAACCATCGCCACCTACCAAACCGCAACATCGCTCTCAAGCCAAATGGTTGGGACCATTGGTTTTGTTAGGACCATCGGGATTGTGGTTGCTGTTGCTATTGGTTTTTCCCACCCTGGTCATTTTTGAACTTAGTTTGGTTCCCGACATTCGTCCCGGGGAGTTGGTCAATCCTTCAGGTTTTGATAACTATCTACGGGTTTTTAATAGCGTCAACCTCCAGGTCATGGGAAAATCACTGTTTTTTGCTACGGGAACTATGTTGATTTGCCTTTTTTTGGGGTTTCCGGTGGCATACAACATTGCCTTAAAAGTTCCCAAACAATGGCAAAATTTGGTGCTTTTGGGGTTTGTGTTGCCTTTGTGGACTTCTTCTCTGTTGCGTTCCTATGCTTGGGTAACCATTTTAGAAGGGGAAACAGGGGTTCTCGATACTTTTGTCACTAGTTTGGGACTGTCTCCCCTGGGATTGCTCAACCAACCCGTGGCGGTAATGATAGGGATGAGCTATAGCTTTTTGCCTTATATGGTGTTAATTTTATACGCTACGTTGGAGAAATTGGATCGTCGGGTGTTGGAAGCTTCCGCCGATTTGGGAGCCACCCCTTTTCAAACGTTTTGGAAAATTACCATTCCCATGTCGTTTCAAGGTATTGTTGCGGGTTCGCTGTTGGTATTTATTTCGGCATTGGGAGATTTCGTGGATCCGGAAATTTTGGGCGGTGCTTCCAGTATGACCATTACACGTTTGATTTACAATCAGTTTCTCGGTCCTACTCAAAATTGGGGATTTGGTTCTGCTTTGAGTGTGATTTTGATATTGCTTGTGAGTATTGCGATCGCATTGCTGATTCGGTTTGGCGATTCCAGGGTGCAAAAATCTTAAAATTCGATGGAACTAGGAATTTTCATTTATGACCACCGATCCCACCGTACGTTCCCAATCAGTGGAGGAGGAAGAAAAAGTGGCTTTATCTACAGATTCCAAGCCCAAATTCCGCCTATCCGCAAACCTACTATACATGGGTTTGATGTTCTTTCTCATGTACTTACCAATTGGCGTATTGACCTTTTATAGTTTTAACGATTCCAAGTACAGTGCGAATTGGCAGGGTTTTACGTTCAAATGGTATGTTGAATTATTCCAAGATCGAAGTATTCTCAACGCTTTGAGCAATAGCTTGATCGTGGCGTTGGTATCGGTAGCAATTTCCGCCATTTTAGGCACGCTTATGGCTGTGGGGTTGGCGCGCTATCAATTTTGGGGCAAGAAATTATATTTGGGAATTTCCTATCTTCCCCTCATTGTTCCAGATATTGCGATCGCGGTGGCCACGCTGGTTTTTCTAGCTTCTGTCGGTATTCCTTTGAGTCTATGGACCATTATTGGCGCTCACGTGGTCTTTTGTCTTGCCTACATTGCCATTGTGGTCTCTACTCGTCTCGGTGACTTAGACCCCAACCTCGAAGAAGCAGCTATGGATTTGGGAGCAACTCCCGTACAGGCTTTTATCAAAGTATTGTTGCCCCAATTAATGCCTGGCATTGTTTCTGGTTGCCTGTTGGCTTTTGTTTTGAGTTTGGACGATTTTTTGATTGCTAGTTTTACAGCTGGTACGGGGGCAACGACGCTACCTATGGAAATTTTTAGCCGCATTCGCACTGTTGTCAAACCAGATGTGAACGCTCTGAGTGTCATTTTAATTTTGGCTTCTGGTTTTATTGCTGCAGTTGGAGAATACATACGTTACCGCAGCGAACGGGGCAAACAATAATCTCCTAGAATTATTGATGCGTCGAATTCGATTTGATTGGACTCGGAAAAATTCTTTTCTGTCGCTCCAGAAAATACGCACCTTCCACAGATAACATTGCTAAAACAAACAGCAATGCTTTTATAGCAATTTCATACCAAACGCAAAACGCAAGAGGTAGAACCATGTAAGGCGAACGGTTGACCCTCTACCAAGGCAAATCTGACTGATGTTCGCAATCAAATCCTCGTTTTTTCCAGCGTTCCATATCGACCGCTTTTAGTGGCTGCAAGCGATCGCATTGTATCGTATAAAGTTGGCTAACCACAGCCCATAACAAACTACGAGTTACATCTAAAATCGTTTTGATGGTACTTTCTTGGTTGGCAGGAACGCCGATTTCCTCAGCTAAATCGACTTCTACCCAAATTCCTTTGGCACCAAATAAAATTTTTGCCAACCAAGCAGCGCGAGGCATATGGGTTTTGGAGGTAATAAGTTTAATTTTTCTAGTTTGCCATTGTTCTAGAATCGGTACGGAAAAGTAAAAATTATCAAAAGTTGACGTAGCACATTTTTCTAGCCATACATTCTCTTTTGGTGAATTAAATAAATTAAAAACCTTGACGGTACAAGGAGGATCGGCACCGCCAGAAATTAAAATAGGAATGGATTGGTTAGATTGTTGGCGTTTATTAGCTAGTTTGGCAACATATACTTCCCGGCGAATACTTCCTCCTAACACAAAAATTGCATCTAATTGCGAGTTAGAAGCTGCCGGTAAGGCTACCAAATGAGCCACAAGAGGAATACCAAATAAACTGAAAATCGCTAACAAAGCGATCGCAAACCTACGTATTATTTTTCGTTTCCGCATCAATATACCTCAAATCTATTGACTTATTTTTAAAACGAGCTTGCCTGCTCGTAAACGATTTCAATTTTTAAGATAACCATCAGGAAACAAATTGGCAACAGTCCTGTTTGGCATGCGATCGCGTATTTCCCCGTAATTCAAACTGTTGGCTTGTTAAAAGGGGGGTCGCTTTTACATCTAGAGGATTTACAATTTTAATGAAAACGCTTATACAGAGTTTCTCAATAAACGCTTTATTTGTGTTTTATGTAAAAACGCCGCGTAGCATTTTTGCGAAATTCGGTCAAACATATTCACCTTTAAACCTTTAATGTTATCCTAGTTTTTAGAAAAAAATTTAAATTGAATATATACATAACAAAAATATAAGGTATTGAAAAATATATTAAGTATTGTTAATAGGAGCCTTTCGATAGGGATCGGAGATTACTTAAAAATATCGTAAACTCGGCAAAATTTAGCGGATTCCGCGATGGTTTGTCGTAGTAGAGGAAGTAGAATAGAAATATGACAAACTACAATCGGCAATGTAGGTAGTTTCCTAAGCTAATCCAGGCCCAACGAAACAACCAAAAAGTACCCGAAAGTCAGTTTTTAGCCACCCCATTGAAGAGGAAACTTGCCATGTTTGTGAATTGTTATTCCAACCTACCTCAAACTGAAAAAAGTTTGCAAAATCGCGATCGCCTTTCCGAACGTATGGGGCGCGATCTACCTCCTATTGCTGATATTAATGAGTTACGTAAGTTGCCCGAGGGGACGTTTGGTCGTGCTTGGGCAGATCATCTCGATCGAAATCAACTGACGCCATTTCCCCAAGGTCCTCGTCACAAGCAACTTCACGATGGTATCCATGTTTTGACTGGATACGGTACCGATGCTGTGGGAAAAGCCGAATTACAGGCATTTTTGCTAGGAACTCAATTGAAATTAGCGAATGTTTTGCTATTGTTGGGATTGTTGCGCTTCGCTAACAAGGATAGCAATTTCAAAAAACGCCTGTGGAAAGCTTACCAGCGCGGTCGTCAATCCTATTTCAACTCGGATACTTGGCAACCAGAACGTTTGTGGTTGGTTTCTCTAGAAAAAGTCCAAGATGTTTATGGGGTTTAAGCATCGCCTTTACTGATTTTCATCACTATGTTTGAGTCGTAGTTCGGTCAGCCGCACTACGATTTTTTGTAGACAATCTGCTGGTGCCTCCCTACAAAACTCCAAACGACAAATTCTCTCTCAATTAATTTCTATCTGGCAACAGTTTCTTTGATTTGTTTGTAGATTTCCTTAAAAATCCTTTGTTGTTCCTTATGATTGACAATCGGCGCTGGATAATTGCAAGCTTGCAAATCTGAAGGAGGAATGTTGCCGCTTACCAATTGTTCCGTATCCAGCGATCGCAATTCTGGTAACCAAGATCGAATGTATTCGGCTTCTGGGTCAAACTTTTGAGCCTGCGTATTGGGATTAAAAATCCGTAACGGCTTCGGGTCCATACCACTGGAACTGCTCCACTGCCAACCGCCGTTATTGGCCGATAAATCCCCATCAATGAGTTTTTGCATAAAATATTGTTCTCCCCACTGCCAGTTCAGCCGTAAATCTTTGGTGAGAAAACTAGCAACAATCATGCGACAGCGGTTGTGCATCCAACCCGTGGCATTTAACTCACGCATCGCTGCATCTACAATGGGATAGCCGGTCTTTCCTTCACACCAAGCTTGAAAATGTTCGGTATCTTCTCGCCAAGGAAAGTAGTGCCAAAGAGAACGGTAAGGACCATCGGCAAGTTCGGGAAAATGATACATGGCATGTTGGTAAAATTCCCGCCACGCCAGTTCTTTTTGCCAGGTTTGCAAGCTGATGCTGTCTTCGTCACCACGACAAGTTTCTCGAACGGTTTCTGTCGCCTGCCAAACGTGACGAATGCCGACTGCTCCAAATTTCAAAGCCGCACTCAAACGGGAAGTTCCGTTCAAACTGGGGAAATTTCGTTGTTGTTGGTAGTTCAAAATTGCGCGATCGCAAAAATTATCCAATTGTTCCCTGGCAGCTTGTTCTCCAGGTTCTACAATGAGGGGATCTTCTAAATGGATGCCCAAATCTCGTTCGGTGGGAAGGGGAATAGCACCAGCTTCTCGTGCTTTTTCTGTTTCCTCTGGCGACAATCCCGACAAAAGTTCCGGTGTCGGATAGGGAGTAGCTTTGGTATGGCGGGACCAGTTTTTCCAAAAAGGCGTATAAACTTTATAAGGAAGCCTGGTTCCTGTCAAAATTTCGTGGGGAGAATGCAGTAGGCTATCCCAAAACGTACAAACTTCCACTCCCTGCTGTTGCAATTGTACCGTGACTCGTTCGTCGCGATCGCGAGCATAAGGTTCTACGTCTAAATTCCAATAGACAGCCGTTACCGATAGGGCACTTGCTAACTTGGAGATCCCTTGGTTGGGTTCATCGTACAGAATCAGTAGCTGGCTACCTGCTGCTGCGTAGCGTTGTTGCAATTCTTGCAAGCAGCCTACCATGTAAGCGACTCGCATGGGGGCTATGTCTTTGCTGTTTAACAAATGGGGATCTAGGCAAAAAACACCCACAATGCGTTGGCTGCGTTGCCTTGCTTGAAACAGACCAACGTTGTCGCTAAGACGCAAATCGCGTCGATGCCAAAATAACAGGATTGGTTCGTTCATGCAGTTTCTATGGTTGGCTTCGTTTGTAGAGAATCCAAGACAAACTTTTAATGAAAAAGTTTCAATGGCTGTCGTTGGGAACACCAGGGAATCAACTTGGCAGAAAAGATAATATGGGATGCAGCGACAAGAAAGTTTACTAGCAAATGCCTATTCAGAGCAAACGGTTTTTCCTAATCTCTGGAAGCGTTCGCAATTGGAATAACAACGTTATATCTGCCCAATGTCCTACGCGATTGGTATGAATGTTCGCCCATTTACAGCAAATTGGCACTTTTCCAAGGCTCTCGTACTCCCATGCTTTTTATCCTATCCGCTCCGCTACGTTTTTGAGACGTTGCAGTTGGGCTTCCATGTCATTTTTGGTCATTTTGGCAGCAAATTGGTTAAATCCAAAGGCAATAACTGGATTGGGAATCCGGAAAGCAAAACGGTTGGTTAATAGAGTTCCATTGCCTTGGGGGAAACATTCCCAGCGATCGCGACCCAGAAAAAATCCTCGAAATTCCCAAACCACCAATCCCGGTTCGCGTTCTACAACGCTACTTTCTAAGGTAGGCTGTAGCAAGGGTAGTTGGATAACAAAACGGCTGCGAGCCCCTAGTTGGGTACTCCAACGACCCACAGGTTCGCATTTGAGCATGGGATTCAGCCAAAAATGCATTAATTGATTGTCAGTTATACATCGTTCTACCGATGTAGCACTGGCGTTAATGTAAATTGATTGTTCAAAAACTTGACTATATTCCATTAGCAGCTTAAATCTAGAGGCGTACACTGTAAATATTGTCCGTTTTTCTTCATAGAACGAACGGGCTAGCTTGGAAGTTACTAGGACGAAGCCATGAATAGCATTATGCCACTAGAACGCTTACAAGGGGTTCTATTAGCGCCACTCATCTGGGCGCAGACTAATGGTGCTACGGAAGGTGCCACCAATGGTGCTATGGAAAATGCCACCAATGGCAACAATCTATTGAGTTTTTTAGATAGTGACCTAGGCCAACGTATAATGAACATCTTGACTGCCATTGCCATCTTCATTGTTGGTTTATTGATTGCTTGGTTTGTGGCTAGTGTTGTAGTCAAAGGGCTATTAAAGAAAACCAGCATTGACAACCGAATTGCTGGTTGGATGGGGGGAGGCGACTCCCAACAAGGGACTAGTTTTCCCATTGAAGATTGGATAGCTAAATTTGTTTACTGGGTCATTGTACTGTTTGCTGTGGTTGCTGCTCTAACCACTCTAGAGTTAGAGGCAGTTACCCAGCCTCTGAATGCCTTCCTGGACCGCATTTTCAATTACTTACCCCAACTAGGCGCTGCGATCGCTTGGTTGATAGGCGGTTGGTTTATAGCTACCATTGCCAAACTCATTCTCACGAATGGATTGCAAGCCTTTAACATCGACGAGCGCATCAACCGTGCCATGGGAGAGCAGGACCAACAAGGCAGCCCCATTGCCATTAACGAAAATTTGGGGAATGCTCTGTATTGGTTTATCCTGCTATTTGCTTTCTACTTTGCTTTAGGAGCTTTGGGTCTGCAAGAACAAGTACGACCCATTGAAAACCTCCTCAATCAAATTCTGGCTGCTTTACCACAGATTCTGAAAGCCATTCTGATCTTTGCTTTTGCCTGGGTCATTGCGCGCCTAGCACGGGGAATTGTCACCAACTTACTGGCAGCAACTGGCGTTGATTCTTTGGGAGAGCGCATTGGACTGTCCCAACAAGCCGGTTCCCAAAATCTTTCCTGGCTTGGCGGAACTCTGGTGTATGCCATTGTTTTGATTGTGGCAGCCATCAGCGTTCTAGAAGAGCTGCAAATCCAAGCCATTTCCGGTCCGGCCATTACCATGTTGGAACAGGTTCTCGATGCCATTCCACTGATATTAACCGCGATCGCGATCTTGGTAGTTACCTATTTTGTGGGTCGCTTTATTGCTAACCTCGTAACCAGCATTCTGAGCGGCATTGGTTTCGATAACGTTTTTGCTGCCATGGGAGTCCCTTTTCCCACGCCTTCCGATCGTTCTGGCGAAGGACAACCTTCCCCAGAAGGCGAATCCCAAGCGCAGCAAACCTCGACCGCTATCCGCAGCCCTTCCGAAATTGCTGGTATCGTGGTTTTGGTGGGGATTATGTTCTTCGGCGTCTTGTTCGCCGTCAACGTACTGCAATTTGAGGAACTATCCACTTTGGTGGCGTCTCTAATGGAAATTTTGGGACGTGCCTTGATTGGCGTGGTGGTCTTTGGTATTGGTTTGTATTTTGCCAATTTGGCCTTTAATCTTATTAGCAGCCAAGGAAGTGGCCAAGCCAGATTGTTGGGTCAAACAGCCCGCATTGTGATTATTGCTTTCATTTCGGCGATGGCTCTGCAACAAATTGGTATCGCTACCAACATTGTCAACCTAGCCTTTGGTTTGATTTTGGGTTCTGTTGCTGTAGCTGTGGCTATTGCTTTTGGTGTTGGGGGCAAAGATATTGCTTCCGAACAAATCCGCCAATGGCTGGATGCTTTCAAAAACAAACAATAGGCTATACGGAACCAGGCTAACTGTTTCTCCCACACTTCAGTTCCGGACATAAAACATGTAACGGCGAGGTCAAAAGGCGATCCGGAAGCCATCGACCTCGCTTGTTTTGAGTCGTTCCCTACAGCCTCGCCATGATTATTCTTCGATAACCAATTTATAACTCTGGCGCTGGTTGGCTTCTTTGGCACCAACCCAAATTTCATATTTACCTGCTTTCCAATTGGTATCTTCCACCAAGGGATTGCTTCCTTCACCGCTGTTGTCATCGCAGCGAACGATAGCGTTTTTACTTTCTGGACCCTTAACCATTAGAGTGGTATCGCTTCCTCGACCTTCCACTTGTATGCTTAAACGGTCGAAGTCTTGTTCTAAAATGAGGATATAGTCGGGCATATCTCGATAAGCTGTATATCCCAAGCACAGATCGCCTCGATGGTCCTGATTGGCAATGCTAAGCATAGAAATACCTCCGCCGGTGTTTCCCAAAGCGGTTCCTTGTTTCTCAGGGGAAAAGCCTGGTGCTAGGCGGATGGTATCGAAATTGGCTTGGTCGGCAGCAATGGCTGTCATACTCAAACCCAAAACGGCTGGTAACAGACAAGCACCAGTATATTGAACAATACGTTTAAAAGTTTTCATGAGGGGAAACCTCCTCGCTAAAGTAAAATTTCTAGTAACGACCAAAACGCCCTAGCAATTTCAAATCAAATGTAAAAATCCAACATTTATTTAGGCTCAAACAGCCGTTGTTCTTCTTCGCAAAACATTCGCATTTTCAACGGAAACGCTATATAACAGTTTTCGTTATGACCTTAGAGATAGCGGCAAAAAAACGTGCAAACAGATTTTGGCGGCTGAGATGTCAATGAAATAGCTTTGATGGTTGGCTCTATCTTTCTTGTATCAAATTTGCTGCTGCCATGGGGAACGACCAGTGACAGTTGGCCAACTGCACCTACCAAACAGGTGCTTCTTTCGTTTCTACTTCATGGATATGGTATTTAGGATTTCGTGCTGGTCATGATTTACTTTTTACTAGGCTTGATTCTTTTATTCAGTGTGGCGATCGCAAAGGTTGTTTGGTTTTTCCCTATAGATATTGTTTCCACTCTCCATCTACCAAGTTGGTTGCCCATCTCTATAGGAGTATTATTCGTGGCTTGGTGTTTTGGTGAAGGAAATCCTTGACCGCAAGAAGCATCATCGCTACTCACTTTTATTGTAACTTGCATTCAGGCGCCCATGGCAACTGGATACGGTTGGTCCCCAGCAACTTCGATCTCCTTTGCTATCCACCAAAAGATTTCTCGCCTACCAACTATTGTTTGGCAGAACGACTTAGCATTATAAGTTAATCTCTCCGACTAAAGTCAGGGACTTTTCGTTTTCCCTTTAGCTAGCTGAGGTTTTTTTTAGAATGAACGGTAGTTCTAGCTGTCAGAGTCATTTTTTCGCCACCTGCTTTAGCTGGTGGTTTTCCAACTTGTAAAGGTAATTATGAACGATCTTGAACCAACCACCTCTGCAACGCAAATTTTAGTGATTGATGACGATCCAGCTATTGGCAAATTGCTAGCGCGATCGCTAAAAAAACAAGGGTACGAAGTAGCGGTAGCAGAAGATGGCGACCAAGGTCTCCAACAAGCCTTTCAAATCAAGCCAGCCTTGATTATTTGCGACTGGATGATGCCGGTCATGGATGGATTGGAAGTATGCCGGCAAGTGAAAGGCAATGCCAATTTGTCTACAACATTTTTTATCCTGCTGACCTCGCGAGGTGCTACCGAGGATCGCGTGATTGGTTTGGATACAGGTGCCGATGAATTTTTAGCCAAACCTATCAACTTAAACGAACTCAAAGCCAGAGTACGAGCGGGTTTGCGCATTCACCATCTCAGCCAGAGTTTGCGCATTTCCAAACAACAGCTAGAAGCGGAACTAGCAGAGGCAGCAGAATACGTGCGATCGCTACTTCCAACTCCCAAAACCAACAACCAAGTTACCATCGATGCGCGATTTATTCCCTCGCGACAGTTGGGCGGCGATTGTTTTGATTTTTACTGGTTGGATGACGATTGTTTGGTCATGTATCTGCTAGACATGGCCGGTCACGGTTTGGGGGCAGCTTTGCCTTCGGTATCGGTTCTCAACTTGCTGCGATCGCGTTCTCTGCCCAATGTCAACTTCTACCAACCCAACCAAGTCTTGCAAGCCCTCAATCAATTCTTTCAAATGGATTGGCAGCAAAATCGGTACTTTACCATCTGGTATGGCGTTTATCGCTGCAGCCAACAGGAATTGGTCTATGGCAGTGCCGGTCACCCACCCGCTTTATTGCTTCCCGCCCATGGCAATGGCAACTTGCAACGACTCAAAACCGAAGGATTGCCCATTGGCATGTTTGAAGAAATGCCCTATACCTGCGATCGCACCACCATCGAACCCAACAGTACCCTGTATATTTTCAGCGACGGCGTTTACGAAATCAATCAACCCAACGGCGAGGTTTGGGGATTGGAAAGTTTTGTGGAAGCGATCGCCAAACACCACCTAAATGCCCATGCTTCTCCCTCAACTGCCGTTTTAGACAGCCTGCTAGAACATTTGCGCCAAGTGGGGCAACAAGAAACCTTTGAAGACGATGTTTCCCTATTGCAAATTCAATTTCCCTTCGGCGAAGCTCAGGACAAGCCCTTCGGCGAAGCTCAGGACAAGCCCTTCGGCAAAGCTCAGGACAAGCCCTAAC